>CAZMRX010000424.1:0-4667 GCA_964568755.1 uncultured Acidobacteriota bacterium
GACCTGCTGCAGGTCGGCGTCGAGCGCGCCCGCGGGGAACAGGTCCTCGCGGCGGGCCGCCTCGTCGAAGTCGAAGCCGACCTGCGAGAGGCGGGCCGAGTGCCGCAGCCCCAGCCCGGCGCCGCCGCCGCGCCAGGCGACGAGGCCCGCGGCGTCGTCAGCGGAAGCACCCGTCGGGGGCAGGACGGGCGCGCGACCGCCGGGGCCGGCGGCGTCGAGCAGGCGCACGCATTCGTGGTGGCGCGCGACGAGCGGCTGCAGCTCGAGCGGCAACGCGCCGGGGTCGCGATCCTCGAATTCCAGCAGGTGCGTGAAGAAGCCCGGCGGGCGGCGCACGGTCTGGCAGGCGTTGTTGACGATCAGGTCCAGCCGCCCGAGGTCGCGGTCGAGCAGGCTGCAGAAGATCTCGACACTCGGCGAGTGGCGCAGGTCGAGGCCGTGGACCTGGAGCCGGGCGCTCCATTCGGCGAAGTCGGGCTCGGCCGCGTAGCGGCGCGCGGCGTCGTGCGGGAAGCGCGTCGTGGCGATGACCGTCGCCCCGGCCCGCAGCAGCTTGAGCGCCGCCTGGAAGCCGATCTTGACCCGCGCGCCGGTGACGAGCGCCGTGCGACCCCGCAGGTCGGCGGTCTGGAAGCGCTTCTCGTAGTTGAGCGCGGCGCAAGGCGGGCACAGCGCGTCGTAGAACGAGTGCACGCGGCGGTACTCGGCTTTGCAGACGTAGCAGGTCCGGGGAGTCTCGACCTCGCGCTCGCTCGCCGGCTCTCCCGCCTGCAGCAGCCGCGGCGGCGGCACGAAGACCTCCGTCTGCCGCGCGGTGCGGATGCCGGTCGCCTGCAGAACCGCGCGGTCGCGCGCCTCGGCCTTGCGCTTCTTCGCCGCGCGGAGCGAGCGCACCAGCCGCCGCTTCTGCAGCAGGTCGGGGTGAACCGTGCGTCCGGCCGCCACCAGCAGCCGCGTGCGCTCCTCGTCGGGGAGGAGCGCGAGGAGTGCGCGGTCGCTCACCACGGCCTCGAGCACTTCGCGCGCGCGGCGCAGGTCCTCCGGTCCGAACCCGCCGTCGGCCAGGGCCTGCGGACCTCTTCCGGACGCTGGGCGGCGAGCAGGAGCCCCACGGTCCTCGGCCATCCGAACAGTCTAGATCAGCCCGGAGGAAGGCGGTCGATGCCCGCGATACCGGCCAGCAGGTCGGGCAGCTCGCCGAGGGAGCGGATGCGGGGGCAGTCCGCCTCGGCGTAGAGAGAGGCCGAATCCAGCAGCACGGCGCGCAGCCCGGCCGAGCGGGCGCCCTGGACGTCGATCCAGTAGAAGTCGCCGACGTGGAGCGTCGTCTCCGGGCGGCCGCCCGAACGCTCCAGGGCGATCTCGAACAGCCGCGGGTCGGGCTTCTCGACGCCTTCCAGGTGCGAGTCGAGCATGACGTCGAAGAAGCGGGCGAGCCCGAGCCGTTCCATCACCACGTGCAGCCGCCCGTTGGCGTTCGAGACGATCACGAGCCGCGGCACGCGGGCGCGCAGCCGCTCCAGGGCCGGGACGACGTCCTCGGGCACGAGCTCCCAGAGGTTGTGGGCGGCGTGATAGGCCGAGAGCTCCGCGAGCGCCGCGTCGGTCGCGGACGTGCGGGCGATGCTCGCGTGCTCGAGCACCAGGTTGAAGTAGGTCCAGCCGCGCTGCGAGTCGCTGCTGTGGCGGATCTGCTCGGGCACGTCCAGGCGCTGCTTGGCGTGCGGCTCGGCGGCGGCCAGGGCCTCGGGCGCCACGCGCACGCCCTGGGCGGCGAGCGCGTCGCTGATCCTGCGCCAGTTCGGGAAGACGAGCACGCCCCCCGCGTCGAGGAACAGCGTCTCGACCGGCAGGCGCTCTGCGCTCGTCACAGGCGCCGGCCTGCGCCCGGTCCCATCGTTCAGACGCCCCGCGGCCCGGCCGCCTCGACACGCAGTCCCGGGATCCCGGCGAAGTCGCGGGCGTTGCGCGTCACGAGCACCGCGTCGTGCAGCGCCGCCGTGACGCCGATAGCCACGTCCGCGGCCCGCTTGCGGGGCGAGCCGAGCCGGCGGAAAGCCTCGGCTGCCTCGGCCGCGACGGCCTCCGAGAAGGGCACGACGCCGTCTTCGCCCAGAAACGATCGTGCCACGGCGAGCTGTTCCGGCGTTCTCGGGCCGCGCGAGAACTCGTACCAGGCGACGGCGCTCATCTGGATCTCGTCGTCGGAGTCGCCCAGCGTGCGCAGGCGCCTGCGCTCGGGGCCCGTGCTCGAGAGGGCGTAGACGAGGAAGTCGGTGTCGAGGTGATAGCGCATCAGAAGCCCTCGTCCTCGGACTTCAGCCGCCGGACCTCGGCGCGGGGATCGTTGCCTTGGAAGAGGCTGAACAGCCGGCGCAGGGCCAGGACCCGCTCCTGGCGTCGCTCTCGCGGCAGGCCCAGCTCGCAGTCGCGCTGGCGCACGAGCGCGCGGCGCGTGGCCTCCGAGAGCGAGCAGCCGTAGCGACGCGCGAGCTGCCGGGCCGCCTCGCGCGCCTTGTCGTCCAGAACCAGGGTCGTGCGCGTAGACGCCATATGTTATGTATAGCCGAAGTATGGCACAGCCACAACACCCGCCGAGTTGAGGCGCGGGGCCCTGGGCCGGCTCCGCCTCCGAGGCACCGCAGCCGCGCGTCAACCCCCCGCGCGCAACTCGCCCCGGGGCGAGTTGCCACTCCGCAAGCGAGCGGATCGTCAGGCTATTGAGCGCCTGACGTCTGCGGGACTACCGGTTCTCCAGCAGGAACAGGTCGCCGACCTTGAGCGTCATGCTGAAGTGGACCTGCTTGCCGTCGCGCGACCAGCTCGGGTAGTCGACGTAGCGCGTCGAGTCGTCGTAAGCCGTGAGCGGCGTGAGCGCGCCGGTCGCGACCGAGAGGACGGCCAGGTTCTTGTGGTCGACGACGACGAGAATGCGGTCGGGGTCCAGCTTCGACCACTGCGGGTGGGACAGCTCGCGCGAGCCGCTGCTGATCGCACGGGCCTCGCCTCCGTCCGACGGCGCCACCCAGATGGCCCGGGGCCCGTCCTTCTCACGCTGGAACGCGATGCGCGTCCCGTCCGGCGACCACGTCGGGAACATGACCGACCCTCCCGGGGCCGCGACCTCGCGGCTCTTCCCGGCGAGGTCGACGACGCGGATCGACCAGCTGTCGCCCGTCGTGTGCCCGTACGCCAGCGATCGTCCGTCGGGCGCCCACACCGGCCCCTGCATTCCCCCCGCGGAGTTCGCCACCGAGACGAGCTCGCGGACGGTCAGGTCGCCGACGGCCTGCACCGCGACGGCGATCCCGTCCGGTCCCCGGCGCATGTAGGCGACACTCCTGCCGTCGGGAGACCAGCGCGGCATCGTGGCGCCGTCCCCGCTGATCGGCTGCAACCCGCTGCCGTCGAGCTCGAGCGTGTAGAGTCGCGCCTCGCTGGTGCGATCCGAGTGGAAGACCAGCGTGCGCCCGTCCGGGGAGACGTCGGGGTAGTCCTCGAGGCAGCTCGTCGACGTGACCTGCCGCTGCACACCGGTCGCCACGTCGAGCGCCCACAAGTCGGGGGCGTAGCGGACGCTCCCGTAGGCGAGCCGCCGGCCGCTCGCCGCGACGTCGGGGTCGACGTCGGCCGAGGCGCCGAGCGTGAGACGCTGCACGAGCGGAGTCTGCGCATCAGCGCTCGCAACCGAGACGCGCGACAGGCTGTTGGTCGACGCCGTGACCGTGGTGCCCGCGGCGAAGTAGATCCAGGCTCCGTCCGGCGACCAGGTGGGGCTCACGATGGCCTGGGCCGGCACCTTCACCACCCGTGTCGCGCCACTGCCGTCGCTCGCGACCAGCTTGAGCTGCCCGAGGGCTTGCCTCACCACGGAGGCGTAGGCCACCCACTTGCCGTCCGGCGACCAGCTCGGCTGGTAGTCGATGTCGGCGTCGGCCGTGAGCGGCCGGGGCTCGCCGCCCCGGGCGGGGACCGTCCAGATGTCCCAGTGCCCCGATCGGTCGCTCTGGAAGGCAATCGACTGTCCGTCGGGAGACCAGGCGGGGTACGACGCGCGCTCGACCAGCTTGACTGCGGGCCCTCCCGCTGCCGGCGCCAGGAAGACGTCGCCGTTCTGGCCCTGGACGAAGGGCGAGAGGGCGCTCAGGGCGAGGACGGTGCCCAGCCGGCCGCCGTGGTCGCGCGCCGAGGCGAACGCGATCTGGGTGCCGTCCGGCGACCAGGCCGGCTGCGCCTCGTCGGCGGGCGTCGCGGCCAGCCGCCTCACCGGGCCGCCGCCGATCGGCATCACCACGACGTCGAGCGAGCCCTGGTCGTTCGTGGTGTAGGCCACGTAGTTGCCGTCGGGGGAGAACGACGGCTCCGCCTCGAGCCCCGGCTCGAACGTCAGCTGGCGGAGGGTCGTGTCCGGCGCCACCGGGGGCGGCTGGACGGGTGGGGGCCGACGCAGGGCGTACCCGGCGGCGAAGGCGAGCGCCGCCGCGGCCAGGGCAGAAGGTACCAGCCGGCGCGGGCGCGCCGCTCGCGCCCCGGCCTCGAGCGCCGGGGGCGGCTCGAGCGGTGTCGAGAGCGAGATGCGCGCTTCGCCGATGTCCCGCAGCCGGCGCCTGGGGTCGCGCTCGAGGCAGCGCTGCAGCAGCCGTCGCACGCGCGCCGGCGTGGCCGCG
>CAZMRX010000425.1:0-4667 GCA_964568755.1 uncultured Acidobacteriota bacterium
GCAGCGCGCCCGGCCGGCTCTACCTGCTCGACGAGCCGACGACCGGCCTCCACGCCGCGGACGTCGCCGTGCTGGTCCTCGCGCTCCACCGGCTGGTCGACGCCGGCCACTCGGTCGTGGTCGTCGAGCACGACATGGAGCTCGCGAAGTCGGCCGACTGGATCGTCGACCTAGGGCCGGAAGCGGGAGACGAGGGCGGCCGTCTGGTGGGGGAAGGCGCGCCCGAGCGCATCGCGGAGATCGACACGCCGACGGGGCGCGCGCTGGCCGCGGCACTCCGCCATGGACCGAGTGGCCCCACCCGGATCCCGCTCGAAGGACCCACGAGCCGTACGAACGGACCTGCTCCCATCCGCATCCGCGGGGCGCGCGAGCACAACCTCCAGCGCGTGGACGTCGACGTCCCGCGCGACAAGCTGGTGGCGGTCACGGGCGTCTCGGGCTCGGGCAAGTCGACGCTCGCGTTCGACGTGCTGTTCGCCGAGGGCCAGCGGCGCTTCCTCGACTGCCTCTCGACCTACGTGCGCCAGTTCATCCGGCCGCTGGCGCGGCCCGAGGTGGACCGGCTCGAGGGCGTGCCGCCCACGGTTGCGCTCGAGCAGAAGCTGTCGCGCGGCACGCCGCTCTCGACCGTCGGCACCGCGAGCGAGGTCTACCACCACCTGCGCCTGCTCTGGTCGCGGCTCGGCACGGTGCACTGCCCGAAGTGCGGTCTGCCCGGGCAGGTGGTGGACATGGCGGCGCTCGCCGCGCGCGTGGCCTCGGACTTCCCGAAGGGCGAGCTCGCGCTCTTCGCCCCGCTCGTGCGGCGGCGCAAGGGTTTCCACCGGGACGCCATCCTCGCCGTCGCGAAGCAGGGGGTGAGCGAGGTGCGCATCGACGGCGCGCTTCACCCGGCCGCGACCCCGCCACGGGTGGACCGGTTCCAGATCCACGACGTCGAAGCGCTCGTCGCGCGCGTGGCCGAGCGAGCCCAGCCCAAAGGCCTCGAGCCCGCGATCGCGCGCGCCCTCGAGCTCGGCGCGGGGACCTTGCTGGCGCTGGGCCGGAGCGGCGAGCGCTTCTACTCGACCCGTCGTGCCTGCCCGAGCTGCGGCACGGGGCTGCCGGCCCCGGACCCGCGGCTGTTCTCATGGAGCCAGAAGTACGGCGCGTGCCCCGAGTGCGACGGCTTCGGCGCGCCCCGCGTGGAGGAGGACGGCGAGCTGCGCCGCGCCGAAGGAGTGGCCTGTCGCGCCTGCTCCGGGACGCGACTGCGGCCCGAGGCGCGCGCGGTCCGGATCGCGGGGCGTCACATCGGCGAGGTGGCCGCGCTCACGGTCCGCGAGTCGCGCGCGTGGCTCGGGGCGCTCGAGGGTCAGCTGCCGGAAGAAGTGCGCGAGCGCGTGTGGCCGGAGCTGGTGCTGCGGCTCGACCTGCTCGACCGCCTCGGGCTCTCGTACCTGACGCTCGAGCGCGGGGCCGACACGCTCTCGACCGGCGAGGCGCAGCGGATCCGAATAGTGGCTGCGCTCGCCTCCAACCTGCGCGGGGTGTGCTACGTGCTCGACGAGCCCACCGTCGGCCTCCACCCGCGCGACGACGAGGCGCTCACCCAGGCCCTGCTCGGCTTGCGAGACCGCGGCAACACGGTCGTGGTCGTGGAGCACGAGGAGAGTGTCATCCGCGCGGCCGACCACCTGATCGACCTCGGCCCGGGCGCCGGGCCGCACGGAGGCCGGCTCGTGGCACAGGGCTCGCCGCGCGCCGTGGCCCGCGTGAAGGAGTCGGTCACTGGCGCCTGGCTGAGGAGCGAGGGCGAGCAGCCCCCCTGGCCGCGGCGAAGCCTGAAGGGCGCCGATCGACTCGTGGTCGCTGGCGCTCGGCTCCACAACCTGCGAGACCTGACGGTCGAGGTCCCGCTCGGGCGATTCACCGTCGTGACCGGCGTCTCCGGCTCGGGCAAGTCCACGCTGGTGCGGGACGTGCTCTTCCGCGCGGCGAAGGCCCGTCTCGCCGGCAAGCGGCTGCCGCCGGTGCTGCGGGGGCTCGAGGGGCTGGGCGGCGTCTCGCGGGCGCTCGAAGTGGACGAGTCGCCGATCGGTCGAACGCCCCGCTCCGTGCCCGCGACCTACGTCGGGATCATGGACGCGATCCGGACGCTGTTCGCAGCAGTGCCCGACGCACGCGCGCTCGGCTACGGCAGGAGCCGCTTCTCGTTCAACGTGAAGGGCGGCCGCTGCGAGCGCTGCGAGGGCCAGGGACGGTTGCGCGTGACGATGGCCCTGCTGCCGGACACGTACGTCCCGTGCGAGTCGTGCCGCGAGCGGCGCTACAACGCCGACACGCTGGCGGTCGCCTTCAAGAGCCGCTCCGTGGCCGACGTCCTGGAGATGACGATCGACGAGGCACGCCAGCTGTTCTCGGCCGTGGGCGCGGTGCGCCGCCCGCTCGACTTCCTGTCCGAGATCGGCCTCGGGTACCTGAAGCTCGGCCAGCCGTCGCCGACACTCTCCGGCGGCGAGGCGCAGCGCATCAAGCTCGCGGCGGAGCTCACCTCGCCGGGCTTCGGCCCGTCGCTGTTCGTGCTCGACGAGCCGACCACGGGTCTGCACATGGCCGACGTGGCCCGGCTCACGACCTCGCTGCAGCGCCTGGTCGACCGCGGCGACACCGTGGTGGTGATCGAGCACAACCTCGACCTGATCGCGGCCGCCGACTGCGTGATCGACCTCGGGCCGGAGGCCGGCGACCAGGGCGGCCGGGTGGTCGCCTGGGGCACCCCCGAGCAGGTGGCCCGCTCGAAGACCTCGCGCACGGCACCGTACCTCAGGGAGAGGCTCGAAGGGGTCAGGTCTTGAATCTTGGCATTGGATCGATTCAGTGCCTCACTTCGAGACCTGACCCCAGATTCTGGGAACTGAGCCTGCGGGTGGCTGAGCGCCCCCCGCACCCCCGCTAGCGTCGCTGGCGGTCGAAGATGGTGCGCACCGCCTGCAGGGTGTCGGCCTCCGCTGCCGGCTTCTCCGGCCGGTAGCGGCGCACGCGCGCGAAGCGCAGCGCGAGGCCGGCGGGATAGCGTGGCGACTCCTGCACGTCCGAGAACGCGATCTCGACCACCAGCTCCGGCCGCACGTGCACGACCCAGCCGTCGGTCGACACCTGCAACGCCGTGAGCGCCTGCGTCTGCCAGTCGAGCATCTCGTCGGTCAGGCCCTTGAACGTCTTGCCGAGCATCACGAACTGGCCGCTCTCAGCGTCCCGCGCGCCCAGGTGCAGGTTGGATAGCCAGTGCTGCCGGCGGCCGCTGCCCCGCTCGACGGCCAGCACCACCAGGTCCAGCGTATGGTGCGGCTTGAGCTTCAACCAGTGGAAGCCGCGCAGGCCGGCGGCGTACGGAGCCGTGAGCGCCTTCGCCATCAGGCCCTCGTGGCCCTCGGCGACGGCCCGGTCGAAGAAGCGCTCGGCTTCGTCCGCGTCCCGGGTGACGAGGCGCGGCAGCTGCGACTCCGGCGCGACGATGCGTTGCAGCCGCTCGAGCCGCTCGCGGTAGGAGCGCGCGACCAGCGAGCCTTCGCCCTCGAGGTAGAGGCAATCGAAGAAGAAGGACGAGAGCGGGACCTCGCGGCGCACCGCCTCGACGTCCAGCTTGCGGCCGAGCCGCCGCATCGTCTCCTGGAAAGGCCGCGGCCGCCCATCGGGGCGGAGCGCCAGCGCCTCGCCCTCGACCACGGCCTCGCGCACCGGCAGCGCCCGCGCCCACTCCACGACCTCGGGCACTCGCGCCGTCACGTCCTGCAGGTGGCGCGTGAACACGCGCACCTCGTCGCCCGCACGGTGCACCTGCAGCCGCGCGCCGTCCAGCTTGAACTCGAACGCGGCCTCGCCGAGCCGCTCGAGCGCCTCCTCGGCGTCGCCCGCCGGGTTCGCCAGCATCGGCGCGACAGGCGAGAGCAGCCGCAGCGAGAAGCGACCGAGGCCGCCAGCCCCTTCCTCGAGCGCCGTCCGGGCCAGCTCGCCAATGCTCCCAGCGAACATCGCCGCGCGCCGCACGTCGGCGGCAGGAAGCTCGGCTGCCTTCGCCACCGCCTCCAGAACCAGGCCGTCGAGCGCGCCCTGCCGGACCTCACCCGTGAGCAGCTCGAGCAGGAAGCTGCGCCCCGCGTCGTCGCTGCGCTCGAGCAGCGCGCGCAGGGAGCGAGTGCGGCGCTCCGCCGAGCCCTGGCCCTTCTCGTTCGCCAGCTCCGCGAGCACCGCGTCGAGGCCCGCTAGTGTGAGCGGCTCCCCTACCGGCGGCCCGAACGGCATCGCGGCTTGCAGACTGCGCCAGCCGATCCCGATGCGGCCCTGCCGCAGCGAGCCGGTCAGGTAGAGCGCGAGGATCTCGATCTCACGACCTCGAGCCTGGCGCAGCGCCTCGGCAATCAGCGCGACCTTCTCGGTCTTCCTCGTCGTGGCACGGAGGCGACCGACGAGGGAGACGAGAGACGCCAGTTCCACGCTGACGAGTCTAGCGCGGCCCCGTGACGTCCCGGGCCCTGCGGACGACCTGTGAGGTCATGGATGAGCGGGCCAACATAGGCCGACCCGAAGGGGTTGCCCATGCTGGACCAGCCGGACTTGACGGTTGTCTGAAACCCTTTGACGCTCAGAAGCTTGACGCCCCATACTCCCAGCAGCCGTTCTTG
>CAZMRX010000426.1:0-4663 GCA_964568755.1 uncultured Acidobacteriota bacterium
CGAGCGCATAGGCCCAGGCGGCGAGATAGTTCCAGCGTGCGCCGCCGGAGGTCTTGGGGTTCGGGGTGATCACCTGGATCCCGGGCTTCACCAGGTCGTTCCAGTCCTTGACACCCTTCGGGTTGCCCTTGCGCACCAGGAACACGATCGTCGAGGTGTACGGCGCGCTGTTGCTGGGCAGGCGCTTCTGCCAGTCCTTCGGCAGGAGGCCCGTCTCGGCTACCGCGTCGATGTCGTAAGCCAGCGCCAGCGTCAGGACGTCGGCCTCGAGCCCGTCGATCACGGCGCGCGCCTGCTTGGCGGCGCCCCCGTGCGACTGCTGGACGCTGACGGCCTTGCCCGTCTTCGCCAGCCACTGCTTGGCGAAGGCGGCGTTGAACTCCTGGTACAGCTCGCGCGTGGGGTCGTACGACGCGTTCAGCAGCTCCTGTGCGCCGGCGCGGGCACTCTGGCTCGCGGCCGCCAGCAGCAGCACCAGTACCAGAAGCGGCCGTCCCCAACTGTTTTCGTTTATCTCGACCGATATACTAGACATTACTCACGACTCCTTGACGTTCGTTCGCGCGCCCTTCACGTTCGTTCGCGCGCGGCACGCCCGCGCCGGGTCAGCACTCGACGATTGCGCTCCACCAGATCCTGGAGGCTGGTGTGGTCGAGGATGGCGGCTGCGGCGTTCCGCACGTCCAGGAACAGGTCGAAGAGACCCGCGTGGCGCGGCTCGGTCTTGACGCGGTAGGCGAGCTCGACCGCGTCACCGAAAGGGGCGAGCGGACCGTCGATCGTGCGCACGACCTCGCCGATCAGGATCTCCTTCGGAGGGCGACGCAGGCGGTAGCCGCCTTCACGCCCCCGCTGGCTGCCGACCAGCCGCGCGTTCTTCAGCACGACCAGGATCCCCTCCAGGAACTTCTCGGGGATCTGCTCCTCCTCGGCGATCTCGTGGATCTTGACGAGCCCCCGCTCGTAGGCCTCCGCCAGGTGCGTGAGCGCCTTCAGCGCGTACAGCCCGCGACTAGAAATCTTCATGTCGACCGACATACTAGGGATTCGATCGGTGGCTGTCAAGCCGCCCGCCCCGCTCGCCTCGGGCGCGCGCAGACCCGGCTGCTATCATCCGGCGTGCGCGGGTGCCTGCGGTCAGCCTGGCGGCGTCGATCTCCACCGGGCGCGAGCTGTCGGGCCGCGACGGCTGGCTGCGCGTGTGGGACGACGCAGCGCAGGCTACGTGCCGCCTCGTGCGCGACCGCGGGCCAGCCTAGCCTCTCATTCTCAGCTGGCGGCCGATCCCTCCTGGGCGGGGGCCACGCGCCCAGCGCTTCTCGCACACGCCTGACGTCGCTCGGAGCCACGATGACCCTGCGAAGGACGCTGACCCTCCTGGCCGTGTCGGTGTCGCTCGGCGGGGCGACGGCTGGAGCCGCGACGCTCCCGACGGGTTTCGCTGAGACGCTGCTCGTGAGCGGCCTGTCGAGCCCGACCGCGATGGCCTTCGCGCCCGACGGAAGGCTCTTCGTGTGCGAGCAGGGCGGCCGGCTGCGGGTCGTGAAGAACGGCGCCCTGCTTCCGGCGCCCTTCGTCACGCTCGCCGTGGACTCCGCTGGAGAGCGCGGCCTGCTCGGCGTGACCTTCGATCCCGACTTCGGGGCGAACGGGTACGTCTACGTCTACTACACCGCGATGACGCCCGCCGTGCACAACCGCCTGAGCCGCTTCACCGCGCAAGGCGACGTGGCCGCCGCCGGAAGCGAGCTGGTGCTCCTCGAGCTCGACAACCTGAGCGGGGCCACGAACCACAACGGCGGCGCGATCCACTTCGGGCCCGACGGCCGGCTCTACGTCGCAGTCGGCGAGAACGCCAACGGATCCCACTCGCAGACGCTCGCCAACCTGCTCGGAAAGGTCCTGCGCCTCGATGCCGACGGCACGATCCCGGCCGACAACCCCTTCTACGCCTCGGCCACGGGCCGCAACCGCGCGATCTGGGCGCTCGGCCTGCGCAACCCCTTCACCTTCGCATTCCACCGCGTGAGCGGCCGGATGTTCGTGAACGACGTGGGCCAGAGCGCCTGGGAGGAGATCAACGACGGCATCGCGGGCTCGAACTACGGCTGGCCGACGACCGAGGGGACCACGAGCAACCCCGCCTTCCGCTCGCCGCTGTTCGCCTACGGCCACGGCGGCGGATCGACCGGCGGCTGCGCCATCACCGGCGGCGTCTTCTACGACGCGCCGGTGCGGCCGTTCCCCGCCGACTACCACGACGACTACTTCTTCGCGGACTTCTGCAGCGGCTGGATCCGGAGCTTCGATCCCGTGAGCGGTACAGCCACGCTCTTCGCCGCGGGCATCGCGAGCCCGGTGGACCTGCGCGTGCAGCCGGACGGCAGCCTCTACTATCTCGCGCGCGGCGCGGGCGCCGTCTACCGCGTGCAGTACACGGCCGGGCAGGCCCCGACGATCGGCACCCACCCGACCGACGTCACGGTTCCGGTGGGCACGCCCGCCACGTTCTCCGTGAGCGCCTCCGGCACCGCTCCCTTGAGCTACCAGTGGCAGCGCAACGGCACGGACATCGCCGGGGCCACGGCCGCGAGCTACACGCTGGCCTCCGCGCAGCTCGTGGACGACGGCGCGCGCTTCCGCTGCGTGGTCACGAATGCGTTCGGGTTCGCCGCGAGCGACGCGGCCCGCCTGAGCGTCACCCCGAACCTCGCGCCCACCGGCGTCATCGCACTCCCCGCCCCCGGGGCGCTCTACACCGCGGGCGACACGCTCGAATACTCGGGCTCCGCGAGCGACCCCGAGGACGGCCCGCTTCCCGCGAGCGCCTTCACCTGGTGGATCGACTTCCACCACGACGCGCACACGCACCCGTTCCTGCTGCCCACCTCCGGCGCCACGGGCGGATCGGTCCTCATCCCCATCTCGGGCGAGACCGCCGCCAACGTGTTCTATCGCGTCCACCTCGCCGTGCGCGACTCGGCGGGCAACGAGCACCAGACGTTCCGCGACGTGCTGCCGCGGACGGCGACGCTGCGCCTGGACAGCGACCCGACAGGCCTGGAGCTGCTGCTCGACGGACAGCCCGCCCCGGCCCCTCGCAGCTTCGTGGGAGTCGCGGGGATCCTGCGCGAGCTCGAAGCCCCGGCATCCCAGCTCGTGGCCGGCGTCACGTGGGCGTTCGAGTCGTGGTCCGACGGCGGGGCGCGCGCCCACGCGATCTCGACGCCGCTCGTGGACGCCACCTACACCGCGACCTACCGGAAGGCCCGCGCCACGATCGTGTCGCCCGCCCCGGGCTCGGTGCTGCCGTCGCCCGAGGCGACCTTCACGTGGACGAGCGGCAGCGGCGTGCTCGAGTACGCGCTCTCGATCGGCACGACTCCGGGCGGGACGGACGTCTTCGACGGCCTCGCGGGAAGCGCGCTCTCGCAGGTCGTTCCGGGGCTGCCGAGCGACGGCAGCACGCTCCACGTGCGGCTCTCGTCCCGGCTCACGACCGGGTGGGAGCACGAGGACTACAGCTACCTGGCCGCCACGCCGGCGGCGGGAGAGGCGGTGGTCTGGACCCGCACGCGCGGCGTGCTCGCCTCGGGCAACGACCTCACGATGACGGGACCGCGGGGCTGGGGCAACGCGGGTGCCGCGTCCAGCAAGGTGCTCGCGGCCGGCGACGGCTTCTTCGAGCTCACGGCGAGCGAGACGAGCACCGCGCGCATGATCGGCTTCAGCAGCGCCGACTTCGACCAGAACTGGCGGACGCTCGACTTCGCGCTCTACCTGGGCCCGTCCGGCGATCTGGCGATCTACGAGCGCGGGATGTATCGGGGCAGCGTCGGGAGCTACGCCACGAACGACGTGCTGCGCGTGGCGGTCGAGTCGGGAGTCGTGAGCTACTGGAACGGCGGGGTGCTGCTCTACACCAGCCTCGCCGTCCCGACGCTTCCGCTCGCCGTCGACACCGCGCTCGCCACACCGGGAGCCACGCTCACGGGCGTCGTCGTCTCCGGCAACTGGACGCTGCCGCCTCCGCCGAGCAGCGGGGGCACGGCCGTCGTCTGGACGGCGGCGCCGGGCGTCGCGGTCTCCGGCAACAACCTGATCAAGACTGCGGCCACGCACGTCCCGGACGTCGGCAGCGTGTCCCTGCAGTTCCTGGCGACAGGGGACGGCGCCGTCGCCTTCAGCGTGAGCGAGACGAACACGGCGCGCATGCTGGGCCTGAGCCGGCCCGACACCGACAGGAGCTGGCGTACGCTCGACTTCTCGTTCTACCTGCTCGCCGACCAGCGGCTGGCGATCTACGAGCGCGGCCTCTACCGCGGCTACTTCGGCACCTACTTCCCCGGCGACATCCTGCGCGTCGGCGTGGAATCCGGCGTGGTTCGCTACTGGCGAAACGACGGCCTGCTCTACACGAGCCCCGCGCCTGCCTCCTTCCCGCTCGTGGTCGAAGGCTGGCTGTACAACGCCGGCGCGACGCTCACGGACGTGGTCGTGACGGGGGCCTTCAGTCCCTGAGCGACATCGTGCGGCGTCTGGCCCGAGCGCGGCCAGGGACTCATCGATCGTATGATGGGCGGAGCATGCGCGAACGCGACCGCCCTCTCTACAAAGTCAGCTTCCTGAGCCAGGGCCAGGTGTACGAGGTGTACGCGAAGAA
>CAZMRX010000427.1:0-4656 GCA_964568755.1 uncultured Acidobacteriota bacterium
CCCGCCCCGCCCCGGCCCCCCGGTCTCCCCCGCCCCACTTCTCGAGCTACGCGGCCGGCCCGGCGTGCCCGGCCGTTGCGCACCCCGTCAGTCCCGGCGAAAGACCGTGACCCCCCCGGGGAGGCCCAGGCCCTCGTCGGTGGCGGTGAAGCCCGGCCCCGCCTGCGGCGAGCCCCCGAACACGATCAGGCGCCCCCCCGGCCTCACCAGGCCCTGGAGCTCCTCGAGCGGCAGCGTCAGCGCCCGAAGGGTCGCGGTTTCGGCCGGGGCGCCCGGGTAGCTGTCGTGGCGATGGCGCAGCACCTCGATTCCGGGCCGGCCGCAGGCGCGAGCCGCCTCGCGCAGGAACGCCCAGCGCCGCGCCCGCGGCTCGAGCAGGGTGACCGCGAGGTCGTCCCGCAGCAGCGCCAGCACGAGGCCCGGCGAGCCGTTTCCGGAGCCAATGTCGACGAGCCGTCCGGGGGCCGGCAGGCGCGCGGCCGCCACGACGTCGGCGACCAGCCAGCGGACGCGCTCCTCGGGGCCGCGGGCTCCGGTCAGGTTGATGCGCGGGCTCCAGGCCGCGAGCGTGTCGAGATAGGCGGCGAGCCGCCCGAGGGCCGGGCCGGAGAGGCCGAGCGCCTCGAGCGCGCCGCGGTGCTCACTCGGCGGGAGCGTCACCCTGGGCCGGGGCGGGGGCGATCGTGAGCCGCCGAAGGGCGCCCTCGCCGGAGCTTGCGGTCCGGACGCCCGGAGCGTCCTGCAGCGCCACGTGGACCACGCGCCGCTCGTAGGAGTTCAGCGGCGGCATCGCGCGGGCGACCCCGTCGGCGCGCACGGCCTCGGCCACGCGCCGGGCCTCCGCGGCGAGCGCCTCGTCGCGGCGCTCGCGAAAGCCCTCGCCCGTGACGCGCAGGGCGCGCGGCTGGAGTGCGGCGCCGTACAGCCGCAGCAGCAGGTGCTCGGTCGCGCGCAGCACCTCGGCCCGGCCGTCGGGCTCGAGGAAGAACGCCCGGTCGTCCCCGCGCAGGTGCACGAGCACCTCCTCGGGGCCGTCCTCGATCTCGGCGGAAACCGAAAGGCCGCCCGCCTCCGCGATGGCTCGGATCGTGTCGCGGATGCCCTCGCTCGGGTCCTGGGGCCCGGCCGGGGAAGCTGGCGCCTGGGGGGACGGTGCGGCCCGGGCGGTGCGCGCGCCGGGCGCGGGATCCTCGTGCAGGAGCACGGCGATCCGCGCTGGCGTGGGCGAGAGCCCGCGGGCGCCCGGCGCGCCCGTGTCGAGCACCACGTAGCGGAGCTCGGCGAGCGGCAGCCCGAGATTGGCGGCGGCCAGCGCGAGCGCCTCGGACACGTCCGCCCCGGAGAACACGTGATCCTTCATCGGCTCTTCTTGTCGCGCCGCTCCCGCGCGGCCTGGGGCTGCAGCAATCGCAGGGACACCGCCTGCTGCAGGATCGACCAGAGGTTGGACGTCAGCCAGTAGAGGTTGAGCCCGGCGGGGGCCCACAGGAACATGCCCGCGAGCATCAGCGGCATCAGCATCATGATGCGCTGCTGGGCGGGGTCGAGGGTGCTCGGGGTCATCTTCTGCATCACGAACATCGAGACCCCCATCAGCACCGGCGTGAGGAACAGCGGGTCTTTCTGGGCCAGGTCCGGGATCCACAGGTAGTCCGCCCCGCGCAGGTCCACCGAGACCGTCAGCACCCGGTAGAACGCGAACAGGAACGGCATCGTCAGCAGCAGCGGCAGGCAGCCCACCATCATCTGCGAGCCCATGCTCATGCCGTGCCGGGCGTAGAGCGCCGCCACCTCCTCCTGCATCTGCTGGCGCTTGGGGTCCATCAGCGGGACCTTGCGGTAGCGGTCCTGGATCTGGCGCATCTCGGGGCCGAGCCGCGCCATCTTGATGCCGTTCACGATGCTGTAGTGGCGGAACGGCGCCATCGCCAGGTTGATCAGGACCGTGAGCACCACGATCGACCAGCCCCAGTTGCCGACGCGGTCCTGCACGAAGCGCAGCAGCCCCATGAGCGGCACGACGATCGGGCCGATCCAGTCGCCGACCGGCACGACGCGCTCGAGCCCGTGCCCGAGGCGGGCCATCGACTGGTAGTCCTTGGCGCCGACGAAGAGCTGGAGCGGGACGCCGCCGGTCGCGTCCACCGCCACGACGGGAAGCGGGTGCGGTTTCTCGTCGCCCGCAGCGGGCAGGCTCTGCGAGCGCAGCGCGACGCCGAGCGGCGTGCCCGGCGCAACGAACAGCGCCGCGAAATAGTGGCTCTCGACGCCCGCCCAGGCCACGCCGGCGAAGCTCTGGCCGGCCGCGGGAAGGCCGGTCGCCGCGTGACGCTCGACGCCCTGGGGAGTGAGCGCCACGCCGGCCGGCTCCTGGTAGCCCTGCACCTCGCGCTCCTCGGCGGAGGGGTTGCCGATGCCGGGCCCCCAGAGCAGGCGGATCGGGACGTCGCGTCCCGCCCGCTTCACGGAGACGCCGATCTCGACGAGCCCCGAGGGTTGGAACGTCAGGGTCTTGCGCGCCTCGATCTCGCCCGCGGCGTAATCGAAGCGCAGCGACTGCGGCTCGCCCGCCCGCAGCGCGAGCGTCTCGGCCGAGGGTACGAACAAGGCGTCGCGCAGCGCCTGGTCGACCTCCGGAATGCCCGTCTCGAGGTCGAGCGGGCGCACCCCGGCGCCCGCCGGCACCATCTCTTCCGCCGCCCCGCGCGCGTCGCGGTAGCGCGCGAGCGTCCACGAGACGAGGCGCGCGCCGCGATTCGTGAAGGCCACCGTGAACTCGGGCGCCACGACCTCCACGCGCCGCTCGCGGGGATCCACGACGGCCGCGGCCACGGGCGCCGGGGCTGCAGCGCTCCCTGACTCGGCGGCCTTCGGCGCGGGCGGGGGAGCGACGGCCGGCTCGGGCGCCGCCTGGAGCGGGGCGGCGGTGGAGGCGGGCGCGGGCGGCGGTGGCGGTGGGGAGAAGAGCAGGCTGTACGCCGTCAGCACGAGCAGGGACAGCGCCACGGCAAGGAGCAAACGGCGTTCTTCCATCACGGCATCCTAGCAGGAGAGAAACTAAGGGACGGGGTCGATGCCCCCGCGGTGAAACGGCTGGCAGCGCAGCAGCCGGGCGAGGGCGAGCGAACCCCCGCGGCGTGCGCCGTGCTTCTGGATCGCTTCCTGGGCGTAGACGCTGCAGCTCGGCCAGAAGCGGCAGTGCCCTCCGAGCAGGGGCGAGAGCAAGACCCGGTAGCCTTCAACGAGGAGCAGCAGCAGGCGCGCCGCTCGGCCCGGGCGCTCGTGGGATGCGACGGAGGCGTTCGCCGAGCTCACGGTCCACCTCGGCCTGGCCGCAGGCGACGAGCTCCTTGTGCGCGACCACCACGATGTCGACGCCGCTCCCCGCCGGTCCCGCGAGCCGCCGAAAGCTCTCGCGCAGGAGACGCTTGGCGCGGTTGCGCGCGACCGCCCCGCCCACCCGGCGACTCACGGCCAGGCCGAGGCGGTGGGCTCGCGTACCGTTGGGAGCCACCACCAGCAGGAACAGCCTGCCGGAGATCCGCACGCCGCGCTTGAACACGGCGTCGAACTCGGCGGCCGTGCGCAGCCGCCTGCGGGGGCCGTAGCGCGACCGCATGCGCCCTCGCGGATCCCCGCACCCTTCTGCGGCCTCAGGCCGCGATTCGCTTGCGGCCCTTCTGACGGCGGCGCTTGAGGACCAGCTGGCCCCCCTTCGTGCGCATGCGCACGAGGAAGCCGTGGGTGCGCTTGCGGCGACGGTTGTTCGGCTGGAACGTCCTCTTCATTGGTGAACCCCGTGATCCGGGGGGCCGCGCGTCGGCGCCCGCCGGGACAAACTCGAAAGACTAGCGAGATCGCACCCCTTCTGTCAAATCGGGACCCTCGACGAGAGGCCCCGGACCTTGTGCCGTCGTCTGCCGGTGTGATACCTTTCGAGGGTTCGCTGCGCATCCACGACTGCTACCCCTGCATGGTTCCCTATCCGGCCTTTTCCACAACTGTTGAAATCTCTGTGCAAAAGAGATACGGTGCCGGGGCCGGGGTTCCCCCTGAGCGGTCCGGTCTGTAGGCTGTTGATTTAAATACACTTCCTTCTGCCCGTGCGGCTGCGGCCGCGACGCGGACATGGGGCTCGATGTCGGAAAACCTCTGGGACGACGTTCTCGCGCGGGTCGAAGGCAAGATCAATCGCCACAGCTTCGCGACCTGGTTCCGGCCCACGAGCTACCTCGCCCTCGACGGCCGCACGCTGCGGATCGGCGTCCCGAACGCGCAGTTCCGCGAGTGGCTCACCAAGAACTACCGGAGCATCCTGCAGGAGGCGCTCGCGGAGGCCGGACAGCCCCAGCTCCAGGTGGTGTTCGAGGAGCGCGACGAGGACAAGCCGGCGGCGGCCCAGCCGTCCGCCGACCGCGAGACCGCGGCGCTCAACCCGAAGTACACCTTCGACAGCTTCGTGGTCGGCTCGTCCAACCAGTTCGCGCACGCCGCGTCGCGCGCCGTCGCGGAGATCCCGTCCAAGTCCTACAACCCGCTGTTCATCTACGGCGGGGTGGGTCTCGGCAAGACGCACCTGATGCACGCGATCGGCCACTACATCCTGGCGCGGGAGAAGAAGCTCAACCTCGCCTACATCTCGACCGACCGCTTCAT
>CAZMRX010000428.1:0-4655 GCA_964568755.1 uncultured Acidobacteriota bacterium
TCGAGAGCGCGGCGAGGATCAGGTAGGCCATCTCGTAGTTGGCCCAGTGCCGCGCCGAGCCGCGCCAGCCCACGGCGAAGAAGCCGTAGACGATCTTGACCAGCCGGTTCTTCGCCCGGTCGCGCAGCGTCGCGAGATCGGGGATCAGCCCGACGTACCAGAAGAGGGCGGAGACGGTGGCGTAGGTCGAAACCGCGAACACGTCCCAGACCAGCGGGCTCTTGAAGTTCGGCCACAGGCCCATCGTGTTCGGATAGGGCATCAGCCAGTAGGCGCCCACCCACGGCCGGCCCATGTGCAGGATCGGGTACATCCCGGCGCAGGCCACGGCGAACAGCGTCATCGCCTCGGCGAAGCGGTTGATCGACGTGCGCCACTGCTGCCGCAGCAGCAGCAGGATCGCGGAGATCAGCGTGCCGGCGTGGCCGATCCCGATCCACCACACGAAGTTGATGATGTCGAAGCCCCAGCCGACGGGGACGTTCACGCCCCAGATCCCGACGCCCTTCATCAGCAGGTAGCTCACGGTGCCCAGGAACACCATGAACAGCGAGAACGCGATCCCGAACCCGAAGAACCACCCGATCGGCGTCTTCGTCGTCAGGACGATGCTGGAGATCTTGTCGGTAACGGACGCAAACGTATGCCCGGGACCGATCACAGGATGGACGACCCGTTCCGGGCTAGCCACGAGCCCTCCGTACGACCGGCGGGGCCTGAACCGTCCGCACAACCGGGGGGGCCTGGGGGGCGCGAGCCCCCCAGAACAGGAACGCAGGAGTCTCGCGTCCCCTCGAGGATCCCACTTGAAGAGCTACAGGCAATACGCTTGCCGTCTCGTGTCCCCCCAAGAACCGCTCTTGAAGAGTCATGAGCCACTGGCTCGCTGTCACAGGCCTACCCATGACTGGCCTCTTCGTGCCCCGCCGCCGCCGCGATCTCCGGGTTCGGGTTCCTCACGGCGCCCAGGTAGGTGGTCCGCGGCTTCGTCTGCAGCTCCGCGAGCAGGCCGTAGTTGCGGTCGCCGGCCTTGAGCTTCGAAACGCGGCTCTCGGGATCGTTGACGTCACCGAACACGATCGCCTGCGCCGGACAGGCCGACTCGCAGGCCGTCACCACGTCGCCGTCCTTCATCGGACGGCCCTGGTTCTTGGCGTCGATGCGGGCGCGGCTGATGCGCTGCACGCAGTAGGTGCACTTCTCCATGACGCCGCGCGAGCGCACCGTGACCTCGGGGTTGCGCAGCATCTTGAAGGTGGGCGTCGTCCAGTCCTGGTACAGGAAGAAGTTGAAGCGCCGCACCTTGTAGGGGCAGTTGTTGGAGCAGTACTTCGTCCCCACGCAGCGGTTGTAGACCATGTCGTTCAGGCCTTCGTCGCTGTGCACGGTGGCCGCCACCGGGCAGACCACCTCGCAGGGCGCGTTCTCGCAGTGCATGCACAGGACGGGCTGGTGGTAGGTCTCGGGGTTCTCGGCGGTGCCCTCGTAGTAGCGGTCGACGCGGATCCACTGCATCTCGCGCCCGCGCCCGACCTGGTCCTTCCCGACGACCGGGATGTTGTTCTCGGACTGGCACGCCGTGACGCACGCGTTGCAGCCGACGCACGCGCTCATGTCGACCGCCATGCCCCAGGCGTGGCCCTTGTACTCGTGCGGCGGGTACATCGAGAGCCCGGGCGCGGGCTCGTGGCCGAGCTTCTGGATGGCGTGCTTGTCCATCGCGAGCTCGGCGAGCGTCACGGCCCGCACGATGTGCCGCTCCTCGGCCTGGTGGTGCGCCGTCCCGTCCATCGTCCAGTGGTCCTGGGTGCAGGCCACGAGCGCCGTGCCGCCGGTCTTGCGGAGCTGGAGGCCGGGCGCGGCCCAGGCCGCCTCGCTCGTGCGCAGCGCGTAGGCGTTGAAGCCCACGCCGTTGCCGACCCGCCCCGCGCGCGTGCGCCCGTGCCCGAGGTGCACCGTCACGGCGCCGTCGGCGTGGCCCGGCAGCACCCAGAGCGGCGCCACGACCGAGCGACCGCCGAGCGTCAGCTCGGCGAGCTCGGTCACGTGGCCGTTCGCGGTCTGCTCCGTCCTCACGCCGCCGAGCGCGGCCGCCGTCTTCGGGCTCACGAGCGCGACGTTGTCCCAGGTGATCTTGGTGAGCGGCTTCGGCAGCTCCTGCAGCCAGCCGAGATTGGCGAAGCGCCCGTCGAAGACGGCCGGATCGGTGCGGAACGCGATCTCGAGGCCTTCCGAGGAGGCCTTCGGCGCGCCGGCCTCGGCCCACGCGCCGGGCTTCACGCGCAGGGGCTTCGGCTCGAATGCGGTTCCCGCCACGACGCCGTCGTGGAGCGCCCGGTTCCAGCGCTTCTCGAAGTCGGCCTCCCCGAGCGCGCCCTGCCAGTGCGCGCGGACGATCGCGTGCGCCTTCTGCTCGCCTTCGGTAAAGGCCGCGACCACCTCGAGCTCGGAGAGCGTGTGGTAGAGCGGCGCGATCAGCGGCTGCACGATCGAGACCGTCCCGTCGGCCGCCCGCAGGTCGCCCCAGCTCTCGAGCGGGTGCGAGGCCGGCAGGTGCCAGTGGCTGCGCGCCCCGGTTTCGTCGTTGGCGAGCCCGTGGTGGATCCGGAACGGCACCTTGTCGAGCGCCGAGGCGACGTCTAGATCGGCGGGCGCCGCGTACACCGGGTTCGAGCCGAGGACCACGAGCATGTCGACCGCGCCCTGGCGCATCTCGGCGACGAGCGCCGCGAGCGCGGCCGCCTCGCCGCCCGGGGCGGTCTCGGCGGGCGCGGTGTGGACGACGGTGCTGCCCACGGCGCCCAGCGCCTCGTTGATCGCGTGTCCGATGGCGTGGACCGCGGGCGGCTGCGACTCGCCCACGATGACGAGCGCGCGAGCGCCGGCGCGCTTCAGGTCCTTCGCGATCGGCGCAACCCAGGGGTGGGGCGTGCCGCCCTGAACCGGGGCGCCGAGCTCGGCCGCCACCGCCCGGGCGAAGCCCTCGATCTCGGAGCTGCGCAGCGCCAGGCGGTGGTCCGCCGAGGCGCCGCTCGAGGTGGGCGAGCCCTCGACCACGTACACGCGGCTCATCTCGGGCGTCTCGCCCGTCGGCTTGCGCCGCGACGCGAACTCGCGCACCAGGCGCAGGCTCGCCGGGTCGCCCGCGACGAAGTCGGCCTCGAGGCTCAGGATCACGTCGGCCCGGTCGAAGCGGTACTGCGCCTCGACCGGCTCGCCGAAGGCGAGCACGGCGCCGGCGCGCGTGTTGTCGCGCGTGGCCGGCTCCCAGCTCGTCCACTTCGCCCCGGGAAGCGCGGCGAGCAGGGCCTTCATCTGGGCGGCGAAGGTGGGCGAGGTGTTGCGGCCGGTCAGGAAGCGCAGGCCGCTCCCGCCCTTCGCCTGCTGCTTCGCGAGCGGCTGGCGCAGCGCGGCCTTGAAGTCGCCCCAGGTGCGCTGCTGGCCCAGGTAGAGCACGGCCTTCGAGCGGTCGGGGTCGTAGAGGCCCAGCACGTGCGCCTGCCCGAACACGTCCGTGCCGCCGAGGCTCGCCGGGTGCTCGGGGTTGCCCTCGATCTTGGTCGGGCGGCCCTCGTGGCTCTCCACCAGGATGCCGCGCGCGTAGCCGTCGTGGCCGGTCGCAGTCGCGAAGAAGAGCGGCCGCCCGGGCACCAGCTGCTCCGGCTGCCTCACGTAAGGGAGGATCGTCTCCTCCGGCTGCTTGGTGCAGGCCGTGAGCCCGGCGAGCGCGAGCGACGCGCCCATCAGCCGCATGAACTCGCGCCGGCCCTTCGCATCCTCGAACATCGAGGCCTGCTCGGGGAACTCGCGGTGCAGGAACTCCAGGAACGCGGGCGCGTCCGCCAGCTCGTCGAGGCTCTTCCAGTAGCGCCGCTGCCCGCCGGTGCGGCGGACGCCCTCGAAGGAGACCGGGGTGACGGGCACGTGATCCTGGCTCATCGGTGGCACGTGGAGCAGGTGACCTGCGCCTTCACGGCGTACTCCGCCGCCAGCTTGCGCCCGAGCTCGAGCTGGTTCGAGGGGGGCTGCCAGGCGGTGCTGTAGACCTCGCTCTTCGGGCGCAGGTACTTCTCGGGCTGCCGGTGACACTCGAGGCACCATTCCATGAGCAGCGACTTCTCCTGCCAGATGTAGGCCATCTTATCGACGGGCCCGTGACAGGTGGTGCAGCCGACGCCCTTGTTCACGTGCGCGCTGTGGTTGAAGTACACGAAGTCCGGCAGGTCGTGGACCTTCTTCCACTCGATCGAGCTGCCGGTGCGCCAGCTGGCGCGGACCGGCTCGAGCGTCGGGCTCTGGTTGAAGATCTGCGAGTGGCAGTTCATGCAGGTCTTGGTCGGGGGGATCCCGGCGGTCGCGGACTTGTCGACGGCCGTGTGGCAGTAGCGGCAGTCGATGCCCATCCCGCCCACGTGGTGCAGGTGGTAGAAGGGCACGGGCTGCGCGATCGCCTCCTTCTGCCGCGTCATGTAGGACGAGCGTGGGAACACGAACAGCAGCGAGCCGAGCACGGTCGCGGCCACGATGCCGCCCACGACGAGCGACGCCCTCGCGAACTCGTTTGCCGTCCTCGGAAAGACCTGTGCCATACGTGAAGATGAATCTGAAGAAAACGGACCTGTGAGCCTAGTACACGGTCCTTTCGGGCGTCAACC
>CAZMRX010000429.1:0-4631 GCA_964568755.1 uncultured Acidobacteriota bacterium
GTCGTCTCGGAGTCCACCCTCAACGGCCTCGTCGGGGAGCTGCGGGCGGCGCTAGGGGACGACCCGCACGCGCCGCGCTACATCCGCACCGTCCACGGCTTCGGCTATGCCTTCGCCGCCGAGGCCGCAGAGGAGGCGGCCTCGGCGAAGCCCCCCGCCGCGAGCGCCGCGGGTTCGCCGGCGCTGCTCACGGCGCGGCTTCTCTGGGAGGACCGGCTCATCCCGCTTTCCCCGGGAGAGAACGTGCTCGGCCGCGACGAGGACGTGAACGTCCGCATCGACGCCCCGAGCGTCTCGCGCCGGCACGCCCGGATCATGATCGCTGCCGGGGAGGCGGCGACGGTCGAGGACCTGAGCAGCAAGAACGGGACCTGGGTGGGCGGGCGGCGGCTCGAGGGTGGCCCGACATCGCTCAGAGACGGCGACGCCGTACGCCTCGGCAAGGTCGAGCTGCTCTTCCTCGACTCGAAGGAGAAGGGCTCGACCCAGACGGTCGGGGGGTGACGACGTCCGGCCGAGCTACCAGAGAGTCCGGACGGGGTACTCGCGGACCTGATCGTCGGGTGTCAGCACGACCAGACCGCCGACGAGCGCCTGGGCGACCAGCATGCGGTCGAACGGGTCGCGATGAAGATCGGGGAGCTTGGCTACGTGGAGCGCCGTCTCCTCGTCCAAGGGCAGGGGCTCGATCCCGTGAGCGCGGCGCTGGGCGGGAACGAACACGTCCGGCGGCTCCGGCAGCGGCAGCTTGCCCAGCCGGTGCTTGACGGCGATCTCCCAGGCGCAGGCCGCGCTCAGCAGCGCCTCGTTCGCCGGGTCGGCGAACGCATCGCGCGCGCGGGGCGAAAGCTCCTTCGCACCGCCCACGATCCAGAGGAAGGTGCAGGTGTCGAGCAGCAGGCGCAACGCCGTCAGCGCCCTTCGAAGGCAGCCATCAGGTCGTCGGGCAGCGGTTCGAAGAAGGACGGTGGAACGGTGAAGCCCTTGGCGAGGCCGATGGGCCGCCGCGTCCGCCGGGGCTTCGGCACCGGCCGCAGCTCAGCCGCTGGGACGTTGCGCCGGCAGATCACGACGGTCTCGCCTTCGGCCACGCGATCGACGAGCGCAGAGAGCTGCGTCTTGGCCTGATACAGGTTGACCTTCTTCATGACCTGATACTAGACCAAGTATCACACCAGATCAAAGCGAAGCCCGTCACCACTGCGGCGGCTCCGCCCAGCCGGGGAACGGCCCGGGCTCGAGCTTGTAGCCGCCGGGAGAGGCGGCATCCGCGACCGCGCGCAGGTTCGTGTGCGTGCGGAGGGCGGCCAGTAACTCGGCGTGCGGCTTGCGGTGGAACGGTAGCCTCGTCACGTCGGGCACCGGCCAGACGCGGACCGAATTGTCGTGTCCCGCGGAGGCCAGCCAGGTCCCGTCCGGCGAGAACCCGAGCCACAGGAGGGGACCCTCGTGCCCGAGCAGGAGGTGAGGCTCGCCCCCAGCGAGCGCGCCGACGCGGATCGTGCCGTCACCGTACCCTGCGGCCAGCACCTTGTCCGACGAGTCGAGCGCGAGCACAGCCGGACCAGCAGGGAACGCCGGAATGGCGGTGGAGAGGCGCGTCGCAAGATCGACGTAGACGGTCTCGATCGACTCGGGCGACTGGTCGTCGAACGAGGTCTTCGTGTGCTGACCGACCCCGAAGCTCCCGCCGCGGCTGAGCACGATCTGGGCGTTGGGGCCCGGCGCGAGGAGTGTTCCCTCGCCGCTCTCGAGGTCAAACGACACGAGTCCCGCCTTGTATGCGGCGAGCACGATCCGGTGGGAGCCGTCGAACTGCATGGACGCCGTGCCGCCGACGAAATGATCTTCGGCCCCTGGGATCGGCCCGAACGCCCGTGTGACCCCGCCTTCGAGGTCGAGGAGCTTGACCACCTTCTCGGCCCGCGGTCCGATGTAGGGCGCTGCGGCCAGGAGGCGTCCGCCGTCCCCGAACGCCAGGACTCCGATGTCCGCTTGCTCCGAGAAGAGGCGCACCTCGCGCGACTTGCCGCCATCCAGCGGAATCAGGTGAAGCCTCCCGCCGTCGTCCGACACGGCCGCGAGCCGGCCCGCTGGATCGATCGCGAGAGCGGGAACGCGGAAGCCTCCCGAGAAGAGCACTCGTGGCTCGCCGCTCGCCGGCGAGAGAGGCCAGTAGCGTAGCGTACCGTCCTGACTGGCCGAGAGCAGCGCTCGACCGTCGGGCGTGAAGGCGGCGCTGACGATGGGCCGCTGATGGCCCCTGAGCACGCGCGGGCGCCTGTCTCCGAGCCACCATAGGGCTGCGTCCGTCGCGTGGGCCGTTGCCAGCCAGCGGCCGCTGCTGTCGAAGGCCAGGCGGTTCGCATAAGTCGAGTCGCGCCGCAGGACCAGGGATTCGGCTCGCGCGGCATCGTTGAGGTCGAACAGCTTGATCACGGCGCGGCCCGCTGCAGCACCGCGTGTGGAGAGCCAACGACCGCTGGGGTCGAACATCAGCTGAGGAGTGTCTTTCTCGGCCTCGCTGACGACACGCAGCGGCTTGTGCCCGTCCCCCGCCGTCGACCAGATGCGAACCGTTCCAGAGGCGTCGGCCGTCGCGAGCAGCCTGGCGTCGTAGCTGAGCTCAGCGTCGGTGATCGTCGCCGGATGCTGCGCGAGGCGCGCGGGAGGCCGCGACCAGTCGCGCAGGTCGCGAGCGTAGACGGTCCGCTCGTCCGAGTACACCAGCATGGAGCCGCGCACGTCGCGCGCAGAGACCTCGCCCAGCCGGCCGATGAGTGTCGCGTCTCCTGTCTCGAACGACCAGCGCCGGACGACACGCTCCGCGCCGATATAGGTGAACGTCACAAAGGAGTCTCCCGCCTGCTCGAGCACCGCGAACCCGGAGTCGGGCTGTGATCCCCGCAGCTCGCGCCCGTCCGGAAGCGACCACAGGCGAACGTCGCCCCACAGGTTCGTCGCGAGGCGATCACTCCCTGGGCCGAACGCCACGCCGGCAGACGCCTGACCGCGGGAGGGGTAGTTTCCCAGCACGAGCCGCTTCTCCCCGTCGCGGTGAAGGAGCTCGCTCTTGCCATAGCCGCCGAGCGCCACCCACTCGCCGCTTGCGCTGAAGTCCAGCCCCAGGGCCCCGCCCCCGTTGGCCGTTTCGACGCTGATCCGGGCGATCCGCGCGAGCGGCGCCTGCTGGATCGCGCGGAGGGCCAACAGGCGCGCTTCCTCCGTGTCGGCGATGTCCAGGCTCGCGATCGCGTAGGCGGCCGCTCCCGTCGGGTACGTGTCCAGCTCCTTCTGACCCAGGACGACGAGCTTGCCGGCTTCGGCACGGCGCGCCTCGGCTTCCGCGCGCTCGCGCGAGGCCTCGCTGCGGTGCCACAGCGCCGAGGTCGTGAGTGCGACACTCGTAGCAGCCGCGAGTAGGGCGGCGGCCGCGAGACGACGACGCCTTCGCCTGCGGCCCTCGAGCCGCGTGCCCGCCTGCGCGAACGCCTCCTCGGTCGGGGCGAGCTCGGCCGCGTGCGCCTCGCGCCAGAGCTCGTACTCGCGGTGCGCCCGCCCGCTCCAAAGCAGCTCCTCGGGCCGGCCCTTCTCGTGCCACAGCTTCGCCGCCTGGCGGAGCTGGTCGCGCAGCAGGACCCCCTCGCGATCCTGCGCGAGCCAGCGCCCGAGCCTCGGCCACTTCTCGATCAGCGACTCGTGCACGATCTCGACTCGCGGCTCCTGGGACGGCGCAGTCGCGCCGCGTTCAGAGGCGGCGTCGAACTCGGTGAGCAGCCGGGATGCGACGAGGCTGTCCAGGACGAGCGACGCGTCCTCGCCGCTTCCGCCAGCGCCCCGTGCATGAGTCGCGACGAGCTCGTCGCGCGTGCGGCTCGAGCGCGTGCCGTCCGCGGTGACGAGGGCGCGGAAGACCGCGCGCACCAGAGGCTCTCGCTCGGGGCCGATCCGCTGAAGCGTGGCCTCGGCGTGCTGGGCGAGGGCACCCGCCACGCCGCCGATGCGGCCATAGGCTTCGGACGTCATCAGCCCGCGCTCGCGGTCGCGTTCCTCCCACAGGCGTGAGGCCGCGAAGGCGAGCAGCGGAAGCGCGCCACGCTCGCCGGAGACGGCGGCGAGCATCGTGTCCACGAGTGCTTGATCCTCGAAGCGTATGCCCAGCCGGGCGGCGGGCTCGACGAGCGCACGCCGGAGCGCCTCGCTGGACGGGGGCGTGATCGGCGTCAGTTCGTGAAAGACCGGAGCCAGAGGCGGATGCTCGGCGCAGCGGAAGAGGAAGTCGTCGCGAAGCGAGAGGACCACATGGACGTCGGCTTCTCCAGCGAGCCGGCCGGCGACCGTTGCGATCGCAGCCTGGATCTCAGGACCGCTCTGCGTGAAGAGCTCCTCCGCCTGATCAAGAACGACGAGCGCATCGGCGTGGCGTGCCCGCCAGCGAGCGAAGGCCTGGATCAGGCCGGCTGGCTCTCCGCCCCGCGACAGCTCGGGCAGACTGCGCAGCAACCCGGTCATGGCCTCCGCATCCCCCGCTGCGTGCGGCGTCAGCGCCTGGGCGAGCGACAGGGCCGGATCGGCTCCGGGCGTCGCGTAGATCGCCGACCATCCCGTCGGCTTGTGGGCGAGGACGCCGG
>CAZMRX010000430.1:0-4630 GCA_964568755.1 uncultured Acidobacteriota bacterium
CAGCTGCTCGTCTACGTGGGCGGGATCCTGGTGCTGCTGCTCTTCGGCGTGATGCTCACGCACAAGATCTACGATCTCGACCTGCGCAGCGAGACGACCCAGCTCGCGTCGGGCCTGATCGTGGCGGCGGGCCTCGTGGTGATCCTCACGGCGCTCGCGCTCAAGACCGAGTGGCCGAGCGTCGCGCGCGCGCCGGCGGCCACGACCTCCGCGATCGGGCGGCTGTTCCTGGGCCAGTACCTGCTGCCGTTCGAAGCCGCGTCCGTGCTGCTGCTGGTCGCGCTCCTGGGCGCGGCCATGATCGTCCGGCGCCGGAGGGACGCGTGATCGGCCTTCAGCACTACCTCGTCGTGTCCGCGGCGCTCTTCGCGCTGGGCGTGCTGGGGCTGCTGACCCGGCGCAACGCCGTGCACGTGCTGATGAGTATCGAGCTGATGCTGAACGCCGCCAACGTCAACCTGGTGGCCTTCTCGCGCTACGCGGGCGGCGGCCTGGACGGGCAGGTGTTCGCCGTGTTCGTGATCGTGGTGGCGGCGGCGGAGGTGGCGGTGGCGCTCGCGATCGTGCTCACGCTCTACCGGCTGCGGCGCACCCCCAACCTCGACGACGCCGACATCCTGAAGGGCTGACGACGACATGGACGAGCTCTCGCGCAGCCTCGCCTGGTTCCGGCCGGAGATAGCGCTCACGCTCGGCCTGCTGCTGGTCGTGCTGGCCGACACCTTCCTCGGCGCCGCACGCAACCTCGTGACGCGGCTGCTGGCGGTGGTCGCCCTCGCCGCATCGCTCGGCCTCGCGTTCCAGCTCCAGGCCGAGGGCGCCCGGGCCAGCCTGTTCTCGGGCATGCTGGTGATCGACCCGCTGACCGCCGCTTTCAAGCTGGTGCTGATCGCGGCGGGCCTTTTGACCGTGCTCGCCTTCAGCTTCCGCAACTCGCGCGAGCTCCACGGCCTGGGCCAGGGCGAGCTGTTCACGCTGGTGCTGGCGCTGGTGCTGTCCTGCCTGCTGCTCGGCGCGGCGAACGACGTCGTGATGCTGTACCTGGCCCTGGAGATGGTCTCGATCACGTCCTACGTGATGGTCGCGTACCTCAAGGGCGACCGCATGTCGAACGAGGCCTCGCTGAAGTACGTGCTGTTCGGCGCCGCGTCGACGGGCTCGATGCTCTACGGCTTCACGCTGCTCTACGGGCTCGCCGGCACCACCTCGATGCCCGGGATCCAGGAGTACCTGGTGGGCGGCACGCCCGACGCCAACCGCTTCGCCGTCTACGCCGCCACGCTGCTGGTGCTCGCGGGCTTCGGCTTCAAGATCGCGGCGGTGCCGTTCCACTTCTGGTGCCCGGACGTCTACCAGGGCGCGCCCACGCCGGTCACGGCGCTGCTGTCGGTGCTGCCGAAGGCGGCGGGGCTCGCGATCGCGCTCCGCTTCTTCTATGGGACGCTCTCGGCGCCCGAGGCGGGGCCCTGGGACCTCGCCGGCTCGATCAACTGGAAAGCGCTCGTGATGCTGATCTCGGTGCTGACCATGACGCTCGGGAACGTGGCCGCGCTGACCCAGACCAACATGAAGCGCCTGCTCGCGTACTCCTCGATCGCCCACGCGGGCTACCTGCTGATGGGCGTCGTGGCCCTCTCCGAGAACGGCGCCCGCGGCCTGCTCGTGTACCTCGCGGCCTACCTGGTGATGAACCTGGGCGCGTTCCTGGTGGTGACGCTGGTGCACCTGCACGAGGGCAGCTTCGACCTGCGCGACTACCCCGGGCTCTACCGTCGCGCGCCGCTGCTGACGCTGGCGATGGCCTTCTTCCTGCTCTCGCTCGTCGGGATCCCGCCCTTCGTCGGCTTCCTGGGCAAGCTCTACGTGTTCGCGGCGGTGATCGAGCAGGGCATGGCCGTCTACGCGACGATCGCGGCCCTGAACGCGGCGGTCGCGGCGTACTACTACTTCAAGATCCTCAAGGTCATGACGATCGACGCCGGCAACGAGGACAAGCCGGTGATCCGGCTGGCGTTCGCCGACCAGGCCTGGCTCGCCGCCTTCGCGCTCGCCAACCTGGTCCCGCTGCTGTTCTGGGAGCGGATCGAAGGCTGGGCCCGCGGCGCGCTCGTGCTGTACGCCGGGCGCTAGCGGCGCTCAGGCGATCGCTGGCGGCTCTCCGCCCAGGGCTTGTCGAGGTCGGCGAGCAGCTTCTCATCCAGCGACAAGGTGACGTTCACGTCCACAGGATGGTTGTGCACGAGTTACGTGCCAACACGCCTCGAAGTGCCTGGCGCGGGTCTGATAGGATTCCGCGCGTCCGAGGAGATCTCATGCGCTGTGTCGCACTGCGTGCGGGAGTGGGCCTGATGGCGATCTCTCTGATGGCGGCAAACGGCGGGCGCGCACCGGTCGTCACCCTGAACCACTTCTATGTGGTCGTCGATGCGTCGACCTACGAGGCCGCGCGGACGTCCTCGTTCCTCACGCGCGACTTCGCCCCGTTCGAGGCCCGCACGACCGTACGCAACGACTCGAGCTACACCGGCATCTACTGGTACGGCCGCCGCACCTACTTCGAGCTGTTCGAGCCTGGCGCGCAGGGCCCGGTCGGCGCCAGCGGACTCGCGCTCGGGGTGGAGCAGCCCGACGGCAGCGCGGCCGTCAAGCGGCAGTGGCAGGAGGCGCTCGGGACGGCCGGCGGGGGCCTGGTGACGCGCAAGACCGAGACGGACGATGTCCCCTGGTTCGAGATGACTTACGCCCGCGAGATCCCGGGGGTGCGCGTCTGGCTCATGGAGTACCACCGCGAATTCCTCGCCCGCTGGTACGGCGCGCTCACGAAGCCGCGCTCGATCACGCGCGCCGACGTGCTCGACCGATACGTGGCGAAGATCGGCCAGTCGGAGCGCCGGCAGGCCGCGCTGCTGAAGGACGTCGTCGGCCTGACCGTCGCGCTCGCCCCGCCCGAGCGCGAGGCTCTCGTCAAGCAGCTGCGCGCCGTGGGCTGGACCGCGACGGACGAGGCGAGCGCCGTGGTGTGTCGCGGGCCCGATGCGGAACGGCTCAGCCTCGTGGCCCCCGCGGATTCCCGCACGGGCATCGTCGAGGTCGAGTTCTCGCTGCAGCACGCCGTCGCGCGAGCCGCCCACGCCGTCGGCACGGCCGAGCTGCGCCTCGACGGGGAGTCGGCCAGGCTGCTGCTCAGGGGAGCCTCGGCCAGCCGCTGACCTCCCACCGACCTGGAGGCGAGCCGGCGATCCCTGGAGCGCCGATGGGGCGGCTCGGAGTGACGCCGGCCGGTCCCGGGGCCGAGGACCGGCCGGCGCTTGCGGCGCGGCGCGCCGGTCAGTCGCCGCCGCAGAGAAGCTTGCGAGAGAAGTAGTCGCTGCGGCCCGCGGCGAAGCGCCACGAGAGCGCCTGCCTCGGGTCGCCGAGCACGACCTGCGCGGCCTTCTCGGTCACCTGGCCGCGCCGGTCGTCGAGCGTTCCCCGGTGCGCCTCGAACACCAGGCCTTGCACCGGCTCGCCAACCGCAACGAAGGTCGTGGCCGAGGTCGGCGCCATGGGTGTCACCTCGAGCGTTCCCCCGACCAGGTAGCGACGCTCGTAGCGCCTCTCGCGATCCGTCTCGACCGTCATCGAGAAGTCGAGCGGCCCCTCGAGCTTCACGAAATCGTAGGGCCCGGTGGCACAGAACGGCTTCGGGACCACGATCGAGTACGCGACGCGGGTCGTGGTCGTGGTCCTCGTGTGCGCCCGCTCGAGACGGATCCGGGCCGCGATGGCTCGCGCCTCCCCGCTCGTGGGGATGGGCACGTCGCCCGTTGTCGGCAGGACCAGGCCAAGCGACTTCAGCAGGTCGCCGGCGCCCGCTCCCGCGAGCGCCTGGAAGACCGGCCTACGGACAGTCCGGAAGGTCCCGCCCGGGATCAAGCTGACCAGGCTCGGGGCGGCCGTGAGCGTCCCGGTACGACCCATGTCGAAGGTGGCCAGCTCGCGCGCCAAGTCCCAGCTCAGGACCTCGTGCTCAGCGGTGCCGGGGATCAGGAACTCGTAGTGCGCGTTGCCGAGCGTGTGTTCGCCCGAGCGAAACAGGCGGATGTGGAAGCGGAAGGGGCTGCCGAGGGGTGCTCCGGGCTGGACGCAGGCGAGCTGGACGGCGCCGCCCACCCAGCCCGCGGGATCGGCCCAGGCCGCCTGCTCGTAGCCCATGGCGTCGGTCCAGGTGCAGTCGCCGCCGGGCAGCGTCGCGAACGGCGGCCGCTTGCCGTCCAGCTTCAGCAGCGCCTGCCGGATCGCACGCGGGTCGGCGTTCGGGAACACCAGGTTGACGGGGTCGGACGGGCTCTCGAAGTCGGAAGTCGTGTAGGGCCAGAGGGTCAGCGGCTCGCCGCCGGCTTCGACGTGCAACACGCCGTCGGGGGCCTCGGGGCCGTGCGACGCCTTGGCAGCCCCGGCGGGAAGGCTCAGCAGGCCGGCCAGCATCAACGAGAGGGTGCGCTCGCGCATGATTGTGCTCCTTTCAGGAAACGAAGAAGCACTACGGCCGCGGTGTTACACCCCCGCCACGGCTCCCGGGGCGTCGCACCGAACCGCGCGGCGTCGCCAGGGCTAGCGGGTCCAGCCGGGAGGCAGGCCGGTGCGGCGG
>CAZMRX010000431.1:0-4600 GCA_964568755.1 uncultured Acidobacteriota bacterium
GTCGGGCGTGCGATGAAGTCGTTGAACTTCGGCGCGTCGTGGGGCGACAGGCCGAGCTCGTCGATCGTCTTGAGCAGGATGTCGGGATCGAAGATGCGCAGCACCGCCTTCTCCCCGAAGGCGGTGGGCATGGTGCTCACGCGCAGCTCCACCTCGCGGCCGCCCTGGTCGCGCTTGATGCGGCCGTCCTGGGGGCGCCGCTTCTCGGCGAGGTTGGCGCCCGACAGCAGCTTGATGCGCGAGACGACCGCCTCGTAGACGATCTTGGGGATCACGTGGACGTCGTGCAGCACGCCGTCGATGCGCAGCCGCACCAGCGTCAGGTTGCGCTTGGGCTCGAAGTGGATGTCCGAGGCGCGCTGCTCGAAGGCGTAGCCCAGGATGTGGTCGAGCGCCTTCACCACCGGCGCCGCCGCCGGGTCGAGGTCGGTCGCGGCCTTGGACAGGAACTCCTGGTTGCCGAGGTCCACGGTCGCGATGCGGCTCTCGGAGAGCTGCTTCTCGGCGTGCTGCAGGCTCGACTTCAGGTCGTAGAAGCCCTTGTTGACCGCCTCGACGTCGGCGCGCGTCGCCACCACGCGGTCCACGTCGAGGCCGGTGACGCGCTTGACGTCCTCGAGCGGGAACGGCGCGAACGGGTTGTGGACCGCGATCGTGATCCGGCCGCCGTTCTTCGCGATCGCGACCATGCCGTGACGCCGCGCGAACGGGCCCGCGATCGCCTTGGTGACGACGTCCAGGTCGAGGTCGAGCGGGTTGATCTTGACGTAGGGCAGCCCCGCGTGAGCCGCGAGCGCCTGCGCGATCTGCGCGTCGCTCAGGACGCCGAGCTGGAGGATGGCCTGCTCGGCGCTCAGGCCGTTGACCTTCTGCGCGCGGCGGACCTTCTCCGCCTGTTCGGCGCTCAGGACCTGCTGAGCCACCAGTACGCCGAGCAGCTCCGGAGCCTCGGGCGCCGCCGACGGTGCGGTCTTCCTCGCTGAAGGAGTCGCCATGGACCGCTCGTTCAGGATTATCGGAGCCGCTTCCGGGGGCGTCAAATGGCCGAGCGAGCAGGCTCACACCGGCCGGGCGCGTTGCCGCGCCGCGGGTGGCGTGCTAGCGTGCGTGGACCGTTCCCGGACTCTCCATGGCGAAGCCTCGCGTCACGCTGATCGGCGTGCCCCTCGACCTCGGGGCAGGGCGCCGCGGTGTCGACATGGGCCCCTCGGCGCTGCGGGTGGCGGACGTGGATGCCAAGATCGCCGCGCTCGGCTACGACGTGGACGACTGGGGCGACCTGCCCGTCAAGATCCAGGAGACGCAGGGTCCCGGCGATCCGCGCCTCAAGTACCTGAAGGAGATCCTCGAGGTCTGCGTGCTGCTGCGCAACCGCGTCGGCGAGGCGCTCGCCGCGGGTGCGATGCCGGTCGTCCTCGGCGGCGACCACTCGGTGGCGATGGGCACGATCGCGGGGCTGTCCCGCCACTTCAACGGCCGGCGCGAGAAGCTCGGGCTCATCTGGTTCGACGCGCACGCCGACGCCAACACGCCCGAGACGAGCCCGAGCGGCAACATCCACGGGATGCCGCTCGCCGCGGTGCTGGGGCACGGCGCCGAGGGCCTCGTGAACCTGGCCGGCTTCCTGCCGATGGTGGAAGCCTCGCGCGCGGCGCTCGTCGGCATCCGCGACGTGGATCCCGCGGAGCGCGCGACGGTGAAGTCGTCCGGCATCGGGGCCTTCACGATGCGCGACATCGACGAGCGCGGCATGCGCTCGGTGATGGAGGAGGCGATCAAGCGAGCCACGACCGGCACGGCCGGAGTGCACGTCAGCTTCGACGTCGACGGCATCGACCCCGACTTCGCGCCCGGCGTCGGGACGCCGTCGCCGGGAGGCCTGTCCTACCGCGAGGCACACCTCGCGATGGAGATGCTGGCCGACACCGGCAAGGTGGTCTCGGCCGAGATCGTCGAGGTGAACCCGATCCTCGACCAGCGAAACGCCACGGCGTCGCTCGCAGTCGAGCTGCTGTGCTCGCTGCTCGGGAAGAAGATCCTGTAGCCTCGCCGGCTGTCGAACGCCGTCGCTGCGGCAGGCCTGGACCGCTCCGGGGCTGATGACGCTGGGCTCAGCTCGGGGAGCCCCGAGCTGTGGGCCATGCGCGTGGAGCCGATCTGCGGGCTCAGCAGAGAGCAGAAGGGGGGCTCCGTGGAGACGATACGCGGCCGACCTCAGCGGGAGGGGCCGACGTTCTTGAAGTGCTTCTCCAGATTCGCGAGCACGGAGCTCCAGGCCCTGTCGAAGTAGTCGTGGGCCCTGCTCCACTCCTCGCCCGCTCCCCAGCCGAGGGAGACCAGGCGCACGCGCGTCGCGCCGGGGCCGAGCGGCTCGAACAGCAGCTGGACGTTCGTGCGCTGAGCGCGCACGGCGGGCAGGTGGGGCGGGGCGTTCCACTCGAAGGCGAACGAGCGCATCGGCTCGACCGACAGCACCGTGCAGCCTTCGGACCCGCGCAGCCCCGGCGGCGCGTCCTTGCTGAAGTAGATCTCGAAAGGTCCGCCCGGCACGGCATCGACCAGCGCATCCTCGGCGAAGAAAGTCTTGAGGCCGTCGCGTGTGGTCCAGGCCTTCCACACCTCGGCCACCGGAGCCTCGACCAGCGATGTCTTGAACAGGATGCGGTCCACGAGGTCGCCGGGCTTTTCGCCGGTGGCGTTCCAGTCGGGCGAGACCCTGTCGCGGCAGTAGACGACGAGCCGGTTCAGCACCAGCGGCCAACTGCGCTCGCCGAACAGGGTGAACGCCTCGTCCCACGGGCCGCCGCGCTTCCAGCCCTCCATCGCGAAGCGCAGTCGCGTGCGTCCCGGCTTGCCGGCCGCCGGCTCGAGACGAATCTCGACCCAGGTGTGGATCGGGGGGCCGCCCAGCTCCGGCCCGAAGGGAGGCATCGGCCACTCGAACGCGATCTCGCGGTCGGGAACGAGGCGCAGGATGCGCGCTCCCCGGGTGCCGTGGCTCGCTCCCTCGGGGTCGCCCCCGGGGTCGAATGCGATCTGGTACCTGCCGCCGACGAAGGGGTCGATGTGCGCAACGGGCGCGAGGAAGCGGCGCGTGCCCGCCGCCGTCGTCCACAGCTGGTAGACCTCGGCCGGCGACGCGTCGAGCGTCACCTCGAGAGAGATCGTCCGGTCCGTCCGCAGCTTGCCGGATGGGGGCTCTGCGGAGAGCGCCAGGACTGCGGCCAGCGACAGGATCCACATGGGTCTGCTCCTTCCGTCGACGATCCTTGGACGAGGATTCTCCAGGATCGGCTTCCTCATCTGACCCGTCGCCGGGCCCGCGTTTAGCCGGAGCCCGTCGTGGCTGTGCGTGGATTCGCCGGCGGCCGCCGTGGAGGCGCAGTTTCGTTGACAATCCCTCTATCCCTCTGGTAGCTTGTGTGTTCCGGTCGACAGGCGCGTGGCTCAGTGGTAGAGCGCTTCCTTGACACGGAAGAGGTCGGTGGTTCAATTCCACCCGCGCCTACCAGGCCGAAGGGCCGAGCGAACCGGACGGAGGAGCAAAGCGGACCCGAAATGTTGACCTTCCAGTGATGTCGTCGCCGAGCACTCTCGAGCCACTCGACACGACAGGTCCTTCCGGCGAGACCAAGCCGGCCGACTCCCCGATCGAGATCTACCGTCACTCGTCCGCGCACCTGCTGGCCGCGGCGGTGACCGAGCTCTTCCCCGACGCGCAGTGCGGCATCGGCCCGCCTACCGACGACGGCTTCTTCTACGACTTCCTCGTGAGCCGGCCGTTCACGCCCGAGGACCTCGTCGCGATCGAGAAGAAGATGGCGCACATCGTCAAGCAGAACCGGCCGATCGAGAAGAAGCTCCTCCCGAAAGCCGAGGCGCTCGAGCTCTTCTCGAAGAAGGGCCAGACGCTGAAGTGCCAGCTGATCCAGGAGAAGTCGGGCGACCCCGTGCAGTGCTACACGATGGGGGAGTTCGTCGACTTCTGCCTGGGGCCGCACTTGCCGTCGACGAAGGAGATCAAGGCCTTCAAGCTGAAGCCCGAGCCCTCGCAGTCGTACTGGAAGGGCAAGGAGGGCAACCCGGCGATGCAGCGCATCTACGGGTACGCCTTCTTCACGAAGGAGGAGCTCGACCAGCACCTCCACCGTCTCGAAGAGGCGAAGCGCCGCGACCACCGGAAGCTCGGCCGCGAGCTGGACCTGTTCTCGATCGCCGACGAGACGGGCGCCGGCCTCGTGCTGTGGCACCCGAAGGGCGGCTTCGTCCGCAAGCAGATCGAGGACTACTGGCGCGACCAGCACTACGCGGGCGGCTACGACATCGTCTACACGCCGCACATCGCCAAGCTCGACCTGTGGAACACCAGCGGTCACACCGATTTCTACCGGGCGAACATGTACTCGCCGATCGAGATCGAGAACGTCGAGTACCAGCTCAAGCCGATGAATTGCCCGTTCCACCTGACGATCTACAAGTCGCGGCTGCGCAGCTATCGCGACCTGCCGTATCGCTGGGCGGAGCTCGGCACCGTCTACCGTTTCGAGCGCTCGGGCGTCCTGCACGGGCTGATGCGCGTGCGCGGCTTCACGCAGGACGA
>CAZMRX010000432.1:0-4598 GCA_964568755.1 uncultured Acidobacteriota bacterium
CGCGAGGCGCGCCGCGACCTCGGGATCGTCCACCCACTCCGGCTGCGACTCGGTGATCGCGCGCACGGCGTCGATCAGCTCGCGCTGCTGCGAACGCGTCGTGCCCTCGGGGTCGCGCAGGTAGAGCACGGCGTCGCCCTGCGAGCGGAAGTGGACGCCCTGGAAGCGGCTCGGCAGGAAACCGGCCGACCACTGGCGCGCCGCGATCGGCTGCATCTGGCCGCCGCGGCCCTGCGAGGTGAGCACGACGAAGCCCGGCAGGTCGCTCGCCTCGGAGCCGATCCCGTACCAGACCCACGAGCCCGCGGCTGGGCGCCCCGAGATCTGGGTCCCGGTGTTCATGAAGGTGTGGGCGGGATCGTGGTTGATCTGCTCGGTCTGCATCGAGCGCACGACGCAGATCTCGTCCGCCAGCGCTCCGATCCTCGGCAGCAGCGTCGACAGCTCCTGCCCGGATTTCCCGTAGCGCGTGAACGGATGCTGCGGCCCGAAGCACTTGAGCTCCTGGTTCTGGAGCTGCGCGATCGGCTGGCCCCGGGTGAACGACTCCGGCATCGGCTGGCCGTGCATGGCCGCGAGCTTCGGCTTCGAGTCGAAGAGCTCCAGATGCGAGGGTCCTCCCGCCTGGTACAGATGGATGACTCGCTTCGCCCGTGCGGGGACGTGCAGCGGCCGGACGACGCCGGTCGCGTCGGCTCGGGCGACCCCCGCGAGGCCGTGCTCTGCGCCCGGCGCGCCCAGGACGTGGTGCGGCCGGAGCAGCGAGAGCAGGGCGAGCGAGCCGAATCCCGTCGTGCCCCGTCCCAGGAAGGCGCGGCGGGTCATGCGCTCGCGCAGGGCGCGGAGGTCGTCGGTCAGGACGAACGGCGGAGACGGGCTCACGATCTCGTCACCAGCTCGGGCAGGTTCAGGATCGCCCGCGCCACCTGCGTCCAGGCGGCGAGCTCGACGGCGGACAGGCCTGTGGCGGCGGGGGACTGGCCGGTCGAGACCAGCCGCCGGGCACGCTCCGGGTCGTCCGCGAACGCGGCGCGCCCGCGGCGCAACAGGCTCGAGAGCACCCGCAGCTCCGCGGCGCTCGGCCGGCGCTGCAGCGCGCGCGCGTAGGCGTAGCGCAGCCGCGACGCGACGCTCGGCCCGCCGTCGCGCAGGATGCGCTCGGCCAACACGCGCGCCGCCTCGACGTAGCTCGGGTCGTTGAGCAGCACGAGCGCCTGCTGCGGCACGTTCGAGCGCACGCGCTCGCCCGTGCACTCCTCGCGGCTCGGCGCGTCGAACGCCGCGAGGCTCGGCTGCGGGAAGCTGCGCTGCCACCAGGTGTAGAGCCCGCGGCGGTACTGGTCCTCGCCCGGCGAGGCGTCCCACTCGCGCGGCGGGAAGTTGAGATACGCCCAGTAGCCGGCGGGCTGGTAGGGGAACACGCTCGGTCCGCCCAGCCGGGGCGAGAGCAACCCGGAAACGGCGAGCGCGTTGTCGCGCACGAGCTCGGCGTCGAGCCGGAAGCGCGCCTGGCGCGCGTACAGGCGGTTGCCGGGGTCCTTCTCGAGCAGCGCCGGCGTGGGCGCCGAGCCCTGGCGGTAGCTGGCCGACGTGACGATCGTCCGCAGCAGCCGTTTCACGTCCCAGTCCGTGCGGAGCTCGACCGCCAGCCAGTCGAGCAGCTCCGGGTGTGTCGGCCACTCGCCCTGGGCGCCGAGGTCCTCGACGCTTCGCGCCAGCCCCTGGCCGAAGCACAGCTTCCACAGCCGGTTCGCGAGCACGCGCGCCGTGAGCGGGTTCTCGGGGGCCGTCAGCCAGCGCGCGAGGTCGAGCCGCGTGGCCCGCTCGGCCACAATCGCGAGCGGCGGCAGGAACCGCGGCACCCCGGGGGCGACTGGCTCGCCCGAGTCGTCGAGCCAGTTGCCGCGCGGGAGGACTCGCACGGGATCCGGCTCCTGCGTCGTCGTGACGTACGCCTGCGCCACGCTCTCGAGGAAGTCCTGGCGCTCCAGCTCGGCCGCGCGCAGCGCCGCTCGCTCCGCCTGCAGCTCGGTCGCTTCGCGGCGGTAGAACTTCGCAAGCGCGGTCTGCTGCTCCCGGGTGCGCGCCGCGGGGTCGAGCCCGGCCGTCGTCACGAGCTCCGCGGAGGGCTCGAGTCCCGGCGTCGTGCGCACGGGCACGGGCTCCGAAGTGCCGGAGAGCCGCAGCCGCCCGAGCGTCCGCAGGCCTCCGGCGTTCTGGTGCACGACCAGCGTCAGGGTCGTCGTCTCGCCCTCGCGCGCGAGCGGCGTCCTGAGCTCCACGACCAGCCGGTGGCTCTCGCCGTCGGCCGCGGCGAGTCCCCAGCCGCCCGCGTCGGTCCGCCCGTCGATCGCCTGCTCCGCGGAGAAGCCGGCGCCGTCGAGCGTCGAGGCGCTGGCGTTGCGGAGCGCGAGCGGGCGGCCGGCCGCGTCCGCGAGCTCGAGCTCGGAGACGACGAACCCGCCCGTCGCATCGCGTCCCGGCCCGCCGCGCGGCAGCTCGTCGAAGGTCACGGCCTCGAGGCGGAGCGCGGTCAGCGTCTCGAGCTCGGTCTTGAAGCGGACCGTGTAGACGTCTTTGGGCGGCTTCGGGCCGTGGGCGGTCGAGGCGATGGTCGAGAAGTCGTTGCCCTGGATCATCACGCGCGTCCCGTTCGCCGACGTGGCGAGCACGGGCTCGAGCGTGGTGAAGCGCGCGACGCGCCTTGCCGCCAGGGCACTCTCCCACTCCGGCGTCGGCTGCCGCGCCTCGAGCGCCTGCTTCGACTGCCTCACCCGCGCGTCGAGGGCGTCGAGAGCCGGCTGCTGCGCGGCGTCCGGCAGCGGGTCTGGCTTGCGGCGTCCGACCGGCTCCTCGTTCACGTCCGCGAAGAACGCGGCGAAGGCGTAGAAGTCGCGCGCCAGGTAGGGGTCGAACTTGTGGTCGTGGCACTGGGCGCAGCCGAGCGTCGCGCCCAGCCACACGCTCGAGGCGTTGCGCACCCTGTCGGCGAGGTAGATCGCGCGGTACTCCTTCGGCTGCGCGCCGCCCTCCTCGGTCGTCTGCAGCAGGCGGTTGTAGCCGGAGGCGATCCTCTGCTCGACGCCCGCGCCGGGCAGCAGGTCGCCCGCGATCTGCTCGCGCGTGAAGCGGTCGAAGGGGAGGTTGCGGTTCCACGCCGAGACCACCCAGTCGCGGTAGCGCCACATCGGCCGCGCGTTGTCGCTGTGATAGCCCACGCTGTCCGAGTAGCGCACCAGGTCGAGCCAGAAGAGCGCCATGCGCTCGCCGAAGCGGGGCGAGGCGAGCAGGCGGTCCACCTGGCGCTCGTAGGCGTCCGGGCGCGTGTCGCGCGCGAAGGCACTGGCCTCCGCCGGAGTGGGCGGCAGGCCGGTGAGGTCGAGGCTCAGCCGGCGCAGCAGCTGCGTGCGCGGAGCCTCGGGCGAAGGCCGCAGCCCGGCGCGCTCGATCCCGGCGAGCACGAACGCGTCCACCGGGTTGCGCGCCCAGCCCCGGTCGCGCGCGGCGGGAGGATCCGTCCGCGCGGGCGGGACGTAGGCCCAGTGCGGCTCCCAGTCCGCTCCCTCCTCGATCCAGCGCCGCAGCGTTGCCACCTGCTCGGGCGGCAAGCGCGCTCGCCCGCTCTTCGCGAGCGGCATGCGGCTGGCTTCGTCGGGGTGCAGGACGCGGGCCATCACGCCGCTGCGCTCGGGCGCGCCCGCGACCACCGGCCGCGTGCCCGAGGCGAGCGTGCCCTTCGCCACCTCCTCGCGGTCGAGCCGCAGGCCGGCCTTGCGGCCGTTGCCGTCGGGGCCGTGGCAGGGGAAGCAGCTCTCGGCCAGGATCGGGCGCACGTCGCGGTTGTACCGGAGCCGGCTCGCGTCGCTCGCGCGCGCGTTCGCCTCCCGCCGGGGCAGCGCCGCCTCGCGCGCCTCGGCCACGGCGACCGTCACGCCCTCGGGCCAGGGCGCCCCGGCGAGGATCCAGCGCCGCAGCGTCTCGACCTGCTCGGGCAGAAGTGGCGCGGCCTCCTGCGGCATGCGTTGCCTCGGGTCGGGGTTCGTGACTCGCGCCAGCAGCAGGCTCGCGTTCGGGTCGCCCGCCACGACGATCGCGCCGGACTCGCCCCCCTCGCGGAGGTACGCCGCCGTGTCGAGCCGCAGCAGCGCCCTGCTCTCGCTCTTGCCGTGGCAGCGCACGCAGGCCGCCGCGAGGATCGGCTGCACCTCCCGCACGAAATCGGGACCGGCGTCCGCGGCCGGAGAGACACGCGCGGAAGCGGCGGCTCCGAGAGCGAGCGTCCCGGCCAGAGTCGCGACGACCGGGCCGCGTCGCGGGCGGCGCATCGGCGGCCTCCGAGGGGACGCTGGTCCGAAGCGAGCGCCGGGCGACAGGCTCATGGGGGAAGGCCGAGCGGATTCTAGCCGATGGGTCGCAGCCGCCCTAGTGCGCTCGCCGCGGCGCAGCCGCGATTCGGCTCTTGATAAAATGCGCGCGCATGAGGCTCCCAGCTTTCGCTGCCCTGTCGTTCCTCGCCGTGCTGCCGGACGGCGCCCTCGCCCAACCGGCGCTCGAGCGCCCCTTCGGCACGCTGCGCGAGCAGGCCGAGCTGCAGCAAG
>CAZMRX010000433.1:0-1709 GCA_964568755.1 uncultured Acidobacteriota bacterium
AGTGCGTCGCGCGGCTGCGGCCGGGGGTGTCGCTCGCGGGGGCGCGGGCGGAGCTGAGGCTGGTGGCGGCACAGCTCGAGCGGCAATACCCGAGAGAGAACGAAGGCATCGGGGCGAACGTCGTGAGGCTGCGCGACCAGGTGTCGCAGCAGTCGCGCGCTTTGCTGCTCGCGCTCTTCGGCGCCGCGCTCGGCGTGCTGCTGATCGCGTGCACGAACCTGGCGAGCCTGTTCCGGGCGCGCGCGCTCGAAAGGCGCAAGGAGCTCGCGGTGCGCACGGCGCTCGGCGCCGGGCGCGAGCGATTGATGCGCCAGCTCCTGACCGAGAGCCTGCTGCTCGCGACGGCGGGCGGGCTGCTGGGCGTTTTGCTCGCGATCGCGGCCCTGCCGCTCGTCGCGCGGCTCGTGCCGAATGCGCTGCCGATCGCGGAGACGCCGCCGCTCGACCTGCGGATCCTCGCGTTCGCGGCGCTCATGACGCTCGTCACCGCCGTCGGCTTCAGTCTCGCCCCGGCGCTGCGCAGCCTCGGCGACAGGGGCGCCGTGGGGCTCCGCGAGGGCACGCGTGCGGGCACGTCGGGCCGCGAGCGGCTGCGATCGCTGCTAGTCGTCGCGGAGGTCACGGTCTCGGTCGTGCTGCTGATCTCCTCCGGCCTGCTGCTGCGGGCACTGCTGCGGGTCCAGGCGATCGACCCCGGCTTCGAGCCGGCGGGCGTGATGACGCTGCGGACGACGCTGCCGATGCCGAAGTACCAGCCGCTCGCGACGCGCAACGGCTTCCACGCAAGCGTCCTGAGCGAGGTGCGGGCGCTTCCCGGCGTCACGAGCGCCGCGTACACGAGCTTCCTGCCGATGGTGATGGGGGGCGGGATCTGGCGTATCGAAGCCGAGGGACACGCGGCGGAACCCGAGCAAGGCCGCACGGCGAGCATGCGCTACCTGACGCCGGGGTACTTCGCGACGCTCGGCATCCCGATCCGCAAGGGGCGCGACGTGGCCGAGACCGACACCGCGGCCGGCCTGCAGGTGGCCGTGGTGAGCGAGTCGTTCGTGGAGCGTTACTGGCCCGGGCAGAACCCGATCGGCCGACGCTTCCGCTTCGGGCTCCTCGGCGGCGGCACGATCAGCGTGATCGGCGGCTTCCAGGACCGCACCGTCGTCGGCGTCGTCGGCGACGTCAAGGTGCGCGGCCTGGAGCGTCGCAGCGAGCCGCAGGCGTACTTGCCGTACCGGCAGCAGCCCGAGAACGCGATGGGCTTCTACACGCCGCAGGACCTCGCGGTGAAGTACACGGGCGATCCCGCGGCGCTCGCTGCCGCCCTGCGTCGGATCGTCGCCCGTGCCGATCCCCAGCTGCCCGTGGCCGACGTCAGGACGCTCGAGGCGATCGTGGAGACCCAGACCGCGCCCCGCCGGGTCCAGGTTCGCGTCCTCGCGGCCTTCGCCGCGGTCGCGGTTCTGCTCGCCGGCATCGGCATCCACGGCCTGCTCGCCTTCACGGTGGCGAGCCGGTCGCAGGAGATCGGAGTCCGTCGCGCGCTCGGCGCCCGCACGGCCGACATCCTCAGCCTCGTGGTGCGGCACGCCCTGCGGCTCGCCGCCTCGGGCGTCGGCCTGGGCCTGCTGCTGGCCTACGCAGCCGGCCAGAGCCTCGAAGCGTTGCTCGCCGGGGTCAGCCCGCGCGATGCCGTTACCTTCGCCGCCGCCGCC
>CAZMRX010000433.1:1719-4582 GCA_964568755.1 uncultured Acidobacteriota bacterium
GCGAGTCGACCCGCTGAAGGTGATCCGCGTCGAGTAGCGGCCCGGTACGCACGCACCATTGCCGCCGCGGCTGCAGCGCGCATGATGTCCTCGTCGGAGGGACCCATGCTCTACCGTCACACGCAGGTGGGTTGGGTGATCCTGGGCGTGACCGCGGGAATCGGCGCGCTGGTTTGGCGACGTCTGCCCGGCGAGGCGGCCTCGGCCGCCGCCATTCCGCTGCTGATCACGACGGCGGCGGTCCTCCTGATCTTCTCCAGCCTGACCGTCGAGGTGGACCAGCTGGCGATCCGGCTGCGGTTCGGAGTCGGCCTCGTCCGCAAGCGGATTGCCCTGGCCGACGTGAGCTCCTGGCGAGCGGTGCGGAACCCCTGGTACTCCGGCTGGGGGATCCGGCTGGGTCCCGGGGGTGTCCTCTGGAATGTGTCGGGGTTCGACGCGGTCGAGCTCGTTCTCGCGAACGGCAAGCGCTTTCGGGTGGGCACCGACGAGCCGGCCCTGCTAGCGTCCGCCATCACCCGAGCGAAAGGTGTCGCCGCCTCACCGCCGGCGCCTCCGGACGAGCGGTCCGTACGGCCGCAGGTCCGGATCCGGGCGGCCGTGGTCATCGCGTTCCTCGTCGGAACCGCGGCGGTCGGATGGATGTTCTGGTCCCAGATCCAGCCGCCGACGGTGACGGTCGACCCGACAGGCTTCGAGGTCGACACCCTCTTCTACGGTCGGTCCGTTGTCGCCACCGACATCCTGTCTTTCTCTCTCGAAGCAGCGCTGCCCCGTGTCCTGGCGAGGACCAACGGCTTCGCCGGCGCCGGCACGCTGCGCGGCCGGTTCCGGGTCGAGGGCCTGGGCGAGGGCTACGTGTACGTCGAAGACAGGCATCGCACCCTACCTGGTGGTGCGGCTGAGACACGGCTTCGTGATCGTCAACTTCCGCGAGCCGCAGCGGACGCGAGCGCTCTTCGAGGAGATGGCGCGCGCGTGGCCCGACCGCGTTCACCGCTAGTCCGCGCCTCAGCGCAGCCTGTGCGACGATAGCGGCTTCCGCGGGGAGGCCGATGGCCGACGTGGCGAGGACCCACTTCCGCACCTGCCACCTGTGCGAGGCGATGTGCGGGATCGCGATCGACCTCGAGGGCGACCGCATCGTCGCGATCCGCGGCGACAAGGACGACCCGTTCAGCCGCGGCCACGTCTGCCCGAAGGCGGTCGCGCTGCAGGACGTGCACGAGGACGAGGATCGCCTGCGGCGGCCGCTGCGGCGCACTGCCTCCGGGTGGGAGGAGGTCTCGTGGGAGGCGGCGCTCGACGAGGCCGCCACGCGGCTCGCCGCAGTGCAGCGCGCCCACGGCCGAAACGCCGTGGCCTTCTACCAGGGCAACCCCGTCGTCCACAACCACGGCGCGATCCTGTTCGGCCAGGTCTTCCAGCGGAGCCTCGGCAGCCGCAGCCGCTATTCCGCCACGTCGGTCGACCAGCTGCCGCAGATGCTCGCCTCGCTGCTGATGTTCGGGCACCAGCTGCTGCTGCCGATCCCCGACGTCGACCGCACCGATTTCCTGCTGATGCTCGGCGCCAACCCGCTGGTGTCGAACGGCAGCCTGCTGACGGCGCCCGGCATCGAGAAGCGGCTCAAGGCGCTGCGCGCCCGCGGCGGGCGGCTGGTGGTGGTGGACCCGCGGCGGACCGAGACCGCAGCGCTCGCCGACCTGCACCTGCCGATCCGGCCGGGCGGCGACGCCTTCCTGCTCGCGGCCCTCGTCCACACGCTCGCGGGCGAGAACCTCCTGAAGCCCGGCCGCCTCGCGGCTTTCACCGACGGCCTGGAGCCGTTGGTCGAGGCCGTCCGGCCGTTCTCGCCCGAGGCCGTGGCCGGCCGGACCGGGATCGACGCCGAGGCGATCCGGACGCTGGCGCTCGACTTCGCCGAGGCGCCCTCGGCGGTCGCCTACGGCCGCGTCGGCACCTGCACGCAGGAGTTCGGCGGGCTCGCCTCCTGGCTGGTGAACGCGCTCAACGTCGTCACCGGTAACCTGGACCGACCGGGCGGGGCAATGTTCCCGAGCCCGGCGGTCGACATCGTGGCGTTCGCCGACCGCATCGGCCATCGCGGTCACTTCGACAAGGGCCGCAGCCGCGTGCGCGGCCTGCCCGAGTTCGGGGGCGAGTGGCCGGCCGCGGTGCTGGCCGAGGAGATCGAGACGCCCGGCCAGGGCCAGGTCCGGGCGCTGGTGACGAGCGCCGGCAACCCGGTGCTCTCGACGCCCAACGGTGTGCGGCTCGAGCGTGCTCTCGCCTCGCTCGACTTCATGGTGTCGATCGACTTCTACCTCAACGAGACCTCGCGCCACGCCAACCTGATCCTGCCGCCGACCTTCGCGCTCGAGCGCTCGCACTACGACCTCGTGTTCCACGCGCTCGCGGTGCGGAACACGGCCAAGCTCTCGGAGCCGCTCTTCCCCGCGCCCCAGGGCTCGCTCCACGACTGGCAGATCCTGCTCGAGCTCGCCACGCGGCTCGAGCGGGCGCGCGGCGGGGGCGCCCTGCTTTCGTGGCTCCGGCAACGTGCCTTCTCGGCTCTCGGCCCCGACGGCCTCGTCGCGCTGCTCTTGCGCTTCGGACCGCACGGCGCGGGCCTCGTCCCGTTCGGGCGCGGCCTGACGCTGGCCCGGCTTCGCCGCGAGCCGCACGGCATCGACCTCGGTCCGCTCGAGCCGGGCCTGCCGCGGCGCCTCTACACCAAGGGGCGCCGGATCGAGCTGGCCCCGGGGCGCCTGCTGGAGGACTCGAAGCGCCTGCGGCCCGGGCGCCCCCCGCCGGTGTAACGCGGGGACCCGCGCGGGGGGCGGCGCGCGCACGGCAACAA
>CAZMRX010000434.1:0-4565 GCA_964568755.1 uncultured Acidobacteriota bacterium
TGCTGTTCCGCGGGGGCCGCGTCGTCGACGGCACCGGCGCCCCGTGGTTCGCGGCCGACGTGGCGGTGAAGGACGGGCGCATCGCGGCCATCGGCCGGCTCGAGACCGCGAGCGCCAAGCGCGTCGTCGATGCGAAGGGCCTCGTGATCGCGCCCGGCTTCATCGACCTGCTGGGGCAGTCCGAGTACAACGTCCTCGTCGACGGCCGCGCCGCCTCGAAGATCACGCAGGGCATCACGACCGAGGTGACGGGCGAGGGCGCGTCGATCGCTCCGATGAACGAGCGCATGCTCGCCGAAGGGCAGGACGTCTACGCGCGCTACGGCTACACGCCCGACTTCTTCACGCTCGACGGCTACTTCAAGGCGTTCGAGCGCCGCGGCGTGTCGATCAACCTGGGGAGCCTCGTCGGCACCGGCGGCATCCGCGACTTCGTGATCGGGAAGGAGAACCGGCGCGCGACGCCGGACGAGCTCGCAAAGATGTGCGCGCTCGTGGACTCCGCGATGCGCGACGGCGCGCTCGGGCTCTCCTCCTCGCTCCAGTACGTGCCCGACATCTTCAACTCGACGGAGGAGATTGTCGCGATGGCGAAGGTCGCGGCCCGCCACGGGGGCGCCTACTTCACGCACCAACGCTCCGAGTCGGGCCGCATCGACGCCTCGCTCGACGAGGTGTTTCGCATCGCCTCCGAGGCCGGCATCCGCTCGCAGGTGTGGCACCTGAAGACGGCCTACCGCCCGAACTTCGGCCGGATGCCGGAGATCCTGGCGAGGATCGAGGCCGCGCGGGCCCGCGGCATCGACGTCTCGGCCAACCAGTACCCCTGGAACCGCGCCTCGAACGGCCTCGACGCGTGCCTTCCGCCGTGGTCGCGCGAAGGCGGACGCGCGGAGCTCCTGAAGCGCCTGGCGGACCCGGCGACACGAGAGCGCGTGAAGGCGGACATGGCGCGGGAGAGCGCCGAGTGGGAGAACCAGTGGCTGGGCGCGGGCGGCGGCGAGGGCGTGATGATCGCCGAGGTGCTGTCCCCGAAGCTGAAGCCGTACGAGGGACGGACCGTCGCCTCGATTGCCGCCGCCGAGAAGAAGGACCCGCGCGACGTCGTGATCGACATCGTGCTGGCCGACCGCGCCAACGCCTTCTGCATCCTGTCGATCATGGACGAGCAGGACGTGCGCGCGGCGCTCGCGCACCCGCTGGTTTCGTTCGACTGCGATTCCGGGGCCAAGGCGAAGGACGGGCCGTTCGCGGGAGAGACCTCGCACCCGCGCGGCTGGGGCTCGGCCTCGCGCATCCTGGGCTACTACGTGCGCGAGCAAAAGCTGCTGCGCCTCGAGGAGGCCGTTCGCAAGATGACCTCGTTCGCGGCGCACGCGGCCGGGATCCCCGACCGGGGCCTCGTCAAGGTCGGCTTCCGCGCCGACCTGACGCTGTTCGACCCGGACACCGTCGCCTCGCGCGCGACCTTCGAGAACCCCAACCAGTACAGCGAGGGCATCCCCTACGTCGCCGTCAACGGCGTGCTGGTCGTCGACGGCGGACGGATCACCGACGCCCGTCCGGGCCAGGCGCTTCGCGGCCCGGGCTACGCTCCGGCCCGCTAGCCTCAGCCCTCGCGCACGGCCGCGGCGATCGGGAGCCTCGCGGCGCGCGCCGCGGGAAGCAGGCCGCCGAGGACACCCATCACCAGGGCGAAGCCCATGCTGGAGGCGACGATCCCGGGCGTGATCCGGAACGCGAAGGCGACCTCGCTGAAGCTCTGCAGGTTCGAGGTGCTGGTCGAGAAGCCGTGCAGCGTCGAGGCGAGCAGGCACCCGAGCGCGCCGCCCGTCAGGCCCAGCAGAGCCGACTCGACGACGAACGACGTGAGGATCGCCCGTTGCGAGAAGCCGAGCGCGCGCAGCGTGCCGATCTCGCGCGTGCGTGAGGCCACGATCCGGTACATCGTGTTCATGGCCGCGAACACGGCGCCGATGCCGGTCACGATCGCCACCAGCGCGCCACGGGCCTGGATCGTCTTCGCGACCGGCCCAGCCTGGTCTTCGTAGTACCGCCGCTCCGAAACCGCCCGCAGCCGCATGTTGGGCTGGAGGCGGATCCAGCGGTCGAGGGCCTCGATTTCGGCCGGGCTCGACACGCGGATCACGAGCGAGCTCGAGCCGGGTCCGCGGCGGCTGGCGAGCGTTTCGAAGTCGGCCCAGATCTCGCTCTCGAAGGCGGCGCCTTCCGACTCGAAGACGCCGACGACCCGAAGCGGCCGGCGACGGTACCTCAAGACGCCGCCCAGCTCGAGGCCGGCGACTCGCTCCAGGATCCGTCGCCCGACCACCACCTCGTCCAAGCCTGGCGTGAAGTGCCGGCCGGCGCTGAGCCGGATCCCCGTCCGCACGACGAGCGCCTGCGGGGAGACCTGCCGCAGGACGACGTTGACGCGCCGTCCGTCCGACCTCCTCGGCAGCGCGATGACCGAGACCCAGTCCCAGGAGGCGAGCCGGCGGCCGTCTTGTCCGCGCACGGCCGGCACGTGGTCGAGGATGGCTTTTCGCTCCTCGAGCTCCACGCGCGAGGTCACCTCGGAGTTCGAGCCGCGGCTCACGACGATGGCGTTGTCCTGCCGGCCCGTCCCGCGCAGCGCGGCCCTGAACCCCTGCGACATCGCCATCAGCACGGCGAAGACGGCCACCACCAGCGCGATGCCAAAAACGGCCAGCAGCGCCACCGGCCAGCGCACGCGGACGTTGCGGACGTTGTAGGCGAGCGGAATCGCCATGCTACGGGTTCCTCAACATGTCCGTGACCCGGGCGCGGTAGGCGCCGAGGGCCGGCAAGAAGCCCGCGGCGAAGCCGAGGCCGAGTGCGACGGCGACACCGCTCAGCGCCACCGCCCAGCGCAGCTCGAGGTGCGCGATACCGAGGACGGTCTGTCCCGGCGCGCGGTTCACGGCCCAGAGAGCCCACTCGGCGCCGCCGATTCCCAGGGCCCCTCCGGCTGCGCCGATCAGCAGGGCCTCGGTCACGATCATGCCCATCACCTGGCGTCCGCCGAAGCCGAGCGTCTTCAGGACGGCGATCTCCGTACGCCGCTCGCGTACCGCCATGCTCATGGTGTTCGCGGTGACCAGCAGGATCGTGAAGCACACGCCGAGGCCGATCGCGTTCACCAGCACGCCCAGGTCTCCGATCATCGAGATGAAGCCGGCCGTGAAGGCGCTCTCCGTCTCCGTGTAGGTCTCGTCGCCGGAGTTCTCGAAGAGCGCGTCGATCGCGGTTGCGATCTCGGCGGAACGTGCGGGGTCTTCGATCTCCACCGTGAAGAACTGCGTCCAGCTCACGCGACCGAGGCCCTCGCTCAGGTAGTCGAAGTGGAAGAACATGATGCTCGTGTCGGTGCCCGGGTAGAGCACCGGGTCGGTGTCGATCAATCCCCGCACCACGAACTCGAAAGGGCCGCTCTTCTTGCGCATGCCCGAGACGAAGCTCTCCAGGAAGAAATGATCTCCGACCTTCCAGCCGAACTTCTCCGCCAGCCGGCGCCCGATCACGCAGCCGCGCAGGTCGCCCATGAAATCGCGAAACTCCACGGGTGACACCATGAGCTCGGGACTCATGGCGAAGTAAGGTTCCGCGTCGACCGCGAGGTTCTGGAAGACCGCCGTCCAGTCGGTCCCGCTGTCGTCCCCCGGCTCGGCCTTGCCTTCCCTGCGAGCCGGCAGGACGCCGCCGAAGCCGATGGTGGCCGCCACGCGCTTGACGCCGGGGACGCCCTGGATCCGGGCCCCGTGGGTGAGCGGGATCGCGCTGATGATGCTGACGGCGTTGCGCGTGACGAGCCGCCTCGGGCTGCGGCTCTCGATGAACCCGTCGAAGTGGGCGAGAACGCTCTGCAAAGTGCAGAAGAGGAAGACGCACAGCGCCATCGCCACCACGGTGCTGGCCGTGCGCACCCACGTCGCGCGCAGGTGCTTGAAGACGAAGGGCAGGAACTTCATCGGCCGGGCGCGATTGTGGGGTGCGCGCCGTCTCGCGACAAGCGCCGGTCGGTTTGCGTCGCCCCCTGTCGATTCGGCGGCTCGCCGTTCGTATGGAGGATGAATCCGCATTTCGCGGCGGTGGAGGGAAGATGGAAGACATGCGCAAAGTCATCGCATTCGAGCAGGTGTCGCTGGATGGCTACTTCGTCGACGGCCAGGGCGACATGAGCTGGGCCCACAAACAGGACGCGGAGTGGAATGCCTTCGCCGGACAGAACGCGGGCGGCGACGGCGCGCTCCTCTTCGGTCGAGTGACCTACGAGATGATGGCGAGCTTCTGGCCGACGCCGCTCGCCATGGAGAGAATGCCGGCCGTGGCCGAGGGCATGAACCGCATGCCCAAGATCGTGTTCTCGCGAACGCTCCAGCAGGTGACGTGGGCGAACACGACGCTCGTCAAGGGCGACCCCGCGGCGCACGTCCGGAAGCTCAAGCAGGAGCCCGGGCCTGGCCTGGCGATCCTGGGCAGCGGCAGCATCGTCTCACTGCTGGCGCAGGCGGGCCTCGTCGACGAGTTCCAGATCGTCGTGA
>CAZMRX010000435.1:0-3252 GCA_964568755.1 uncultured Acidobacteriota bacterium
CCTGGCCGAGGCCCACCTGCAGCTGGGGATGGCGCTCGAGAAGCAGGGCGCTGCCGCCGAGGCCCGGCGGCACTTCGACGAGGCGCGCCGCCTCGCGCCCTACCTGCGCACCCCGCGCGTCGTGGCCGACGACGCCTCGGCCCGCCGCGTGGCGCGTCCGTGACGGGACGGCTCCTGCTCGTGCTGGCGGCGGCGCCCGTCGGCGTCGCTCTCTCCCAGGAGGCGCTGCCCTTCGCGTTCACGAACGTGGCCGAGCGCGCCGGACTCACGGCGCTCACCGTCTTCGGCGGCAAGGAGCGGAACCGCTACCTGCTCGAGACCACGGGCTGCGGGGCGGCCTTCTTCGACTACGACAACGACGGCTGGCTCGACGCGTTTCTCGTGAACGGAACGACACTCGAGGGCTTCCCGAAGGGACAGGAGCCCACGAACCACCTCTATCGCAACCGCGGCGACGGGACGTTCGAGGATGTGACGGCGCGCGCGGGGCTCGCCGCGAGCGGCTGGGGTCAGGGTGTGTGCGCCGGCGACTACGACAACGACGGCTTCGCGGATCTCTACGTCACCTACTACGGCCAGAGCCGGCTCTACCGCAACCGGGGCGACTCCAGCTTCGAGGACGTCACGGCCGGCGCCGGCCTCACCGAGAACCGCCTGCGCTGGGGCACCGGCTGCGCGTTCGTCGACTACGATCGCGACGGGAAGCTCGACCTCTTCGTCGCCAACTACATCGACCTCGACCTGAAAACGGCGCCGGTTCCCGAGTCGGGCCTGTGCCGCTATCGCGGGATCCCGGTCGCCTGCGGCCCACCGGGGCTGCAGGGCGGCAAGAACGCTCTCTACCGCAACCGCGGCGACGGGCGCTTCGAGGACGTTTCCGATGCGTCCGGGATCACGAAGACGAAAGGCACCTACGGCCTCGGCGTCAGCACGCTCGACTTCGACGACGACGGCTGGACCGACCTCTACGTCGCCAACGACTCGAGCCCCAGCACGCTCTATCGGAACAAGGGCGACGCGAGCTTCGAGGACGTCGCGGTCGCCGCGGGCTGCGCCTTCAGCATGGACGGCAAGAACCAGGCGGGCATGGGCGTCGCCGTCGGGGACTACGACAGGAACGGCACCCTCGACATCTTCAAGACCAACTTCGCCGGCGACACCTCCACCCTCTACGCCAACAGCGGGAAGGGCTACTGCGAGGACCACACCTTCGCGAGCGGCGCCGGCGTCAACACGCGCTGGCTGGGCTGGGGCGCGGGCTTCGTCGACCTCGACAACGACGGCTGGCTCGACGTGTTCCTGGCGAACGGGCACGTGTACCCCGAGGCGTGGCAGATCCCGGGCGAGGCGAGCTACAGGCAGCGCAAGGTCGTCTACTGGAACCGCGGCGGCGTGAAGCTCGAGGACGTGACCGAGCAGCTCGGGGCGCCGGCCACGACCCCGGAGGCGGCGCGCGGGGCGGCGTTCGGCGACTTCGACAACGACGGCGCCGTGGACGTGCTGGTGAACAACGTCAACGACACCCCGGACCTCTACCGCCTCGAGCCGCGCGCGGGCCACCACTGGATCACGCTGAAGCTCGTGGGCACGCGCTCGAACCGCAGCGCGATCGGCGCCCGCGTGCGCGGCCTCGTCCCGGGCGCGGTGCTGGAGGACGAGGTGCGCGGCGGGGGCAGCTACATCTCGCAGAACGACCTGCGGATCCACTTCGGCCTCGGCCGCGCGAAGCGGCTCGAGAGCGTGCTGGTGCGCTGGCCGAGCGGGCTCGTCGAGCGCTGGAGCGACGTCGCGGCCGACCAGATCCTGACCCTGAGGGAAGGCTCGGGCACCCCCGCGAAGTGGGAGCGCGCGGGATGAGCACGCTGCTGCTGCTGCTTTCGCTCGCGCAGGCAGCGCCCGGGGCGCAGGACACAGCCACGGCCGTGGCCTCGGCCCGCGCGCTGCTGCGACAGGACCGGCCGCAGGAAGCGGTCGTGGCGCTCTCGGGGCAGGACGCCTCCGATCCCGCGGTGGCGCTCGTGCTGGGGGTCGCGCACTACCACGCGGGAGACGCCGCCCGCGCCGTCGCGTTGCTGCAACCGACCGTGGACCGGTTTGGCGCGGGCTCGAGCGAGCGCCGGGAGGCGGCGCAGGTGCTCGGCCTCGCGCTCTACCTCGCCGGCCGCATCGCCGAGGCGGTGCCGTGGCTCGAAGCGACGCACGAGTGGGCCGGCTCCAACCTGGAGGCGAACCAGATCCTCGGCGCCGCGTACATCCAGACCCGGCAGCCGGACAAGGCCCGCGAGGTGCTGGCGCGCGCCTTCGACGTGGCGCCCGAGGCGGCGTCCGCCCACCTGCTCGCCGCCCAGATCATGATCCGCCTGCAGCAGGAGGCGATGGCGGAGGAGGAGCTCAGGAAGGCCGTCGCGAAGGACAAGCGCCTGCCGCAGGCTCACCTCCTGCTCGGCCAGCTGGCACTCTTCCGCGCGCGTTTCGAGGAAGCGCAAGCACTCACGCGCCAGGAGATCGAGCTCAACCCCGGCAACAACCTCGCCTGGAGCCAGCTCGGCGACGTCTACGTGCGCCAGCAGAAGTGGGACGAGGCGATCGCGGCGCTGCAGCGCTCGATCTGGGTGAGCCCTTTCTACAGCGCGCCCTACATCCTGCTCGGGCGCGCCTACATGAAGCAGGGCCAGCCCGCCGCCGCCGAGGCCATGCTGCGCCGCGCGATCGAGTACGACCCCAACAACAAGCAGGCCCACTACCTGCTCGGCCAGGTGCTGCAGCAGGCCGGCCGCAGCGAGGAGGCGCGCAAGGAGCTGGAGCTCGCCGAGCGCCTGCAAGGGACCAGCGGACGGTGAGCGTCGGGCGCGCGGTGCTTCTGGCTGTGCTCCTCGCCGCGGGGGCGGGCGATTGGGACGTGCGCTTCGTGGACGTGGCGGAGCAGGCGGGGCTCACGCAGGTCTCGGTCTACGGCGGCATGGAGCGCAAGCGCTTCATCATCGAGACGAACGGCGCCGGCGTCGCCTGGATCGACTACGACAACGACGGCTGGGTGGACGCGCTCGTGCTCTCGGGGACGCGGCTCGACGAGGGCTCGCGCGAGGAGCGCTCGTGGCCGCCGGGCGAGGCGCCCACGAACCGCCTCTACCGCAACAACCGCGACGGCAGCTTCAGCGACGTCACCGACAGGGCGGGCCTGCGGCGGACCGGCTGGGCCTCCGCGGTCTGCGCCGGGGACTACGACAACGACGGCTGGCTCGACCTCTTCCT
>CAZMRX010000435.1:3262-4558 GCA_964568755.1 uncultured Acidobacteriota bacterium
CTCACCTACTACGGGCAGAACGTCCTCTACCGCAACCGCGAGGGCCGCTTCGAGGACGTCACGGCCTCGGCCGGGCTCGCCGCTCGCGGCACGCGCTGGGGCTCCGGCTGCAGCTTCCTCGACTACGACCGCGACGGCCGGCTCGACCTGTTCGTCGCGAACTACCTGGTGCTGGACCTGAAGACGGCGCCGGAGCCGGGCAAAGGCGCCAACTGCCTGTGGAAGGGGATCCCGGTCAACTGCGGGCCGAAGGGGCTGCCGACGGACACGAACCTGCTCTACCACAACGAAGGCGACGGCCGCTTCCGCGACGTGTCGGAGGCGTCGGGCGTCGCGCGGGTCAGGAACCGCTATGCAATGACGGCGACCGCGCTCGACCTGGACGACGACGGCTGGCTCGACGTCTACGTGGCCTGCGACTCGACCGCCGCGATCCTGTACCGCAACAACCGCGACGGCAGCTTCACCGACGTGGCGGTGGCGAGCGGCGCCGCGTACAGCGAGTTCGGCAACGAGCAGGCGGGCATGGGCCTCGCGGTCGGCGACACGGACGGCGACGGCCGGCTCGACCTGCTCAAGACCCACTTCGCCGACGACATTCCCGCGCTCTACCGCAACCTCGGGCGAGGGCTGTTCGAGGATGTCGCGATGGCAGCGGGCCTCGGGGTCCAGAACCGTTTCGTGCAGTGGGGCGCGGCCACCGCCGACCTGGACAACGACGGCCGGCCCGACCTCTTCTATGCCACGGGCAACGTGTACCCGGAGATCGAGGCGCGCATGCCCGAGTACCCGCACCGCAGCCCCAAGATCGTCTTCCGCAACCTGGGCGACTCGCGCTTCGACGACGTCTCCGCGCGCAGCGGGCCGGGCGCCGCCGCGCCGCGCTCGAGCCGCGGAGTCGCCTTCGGCGATTACGACAACGACGGCGACCTGGACGCGCTGGTGATGAACATGAATGAGCCGCCGTCGCTGCTGCGCAACGACTACGACGGCGGCAACCGCTGGCTCTCGCTGCGGCTCGTCGGCACGCGCTCGAACCGGGCCGGGCTCGGCGCGACGGTGCTCGTGAGCGTGGGCGGGCGCCTGCAGGCTCGTGCCGCGCTCAGCCAGTCGAGCTACTACTCGCACGACGACCTGCGGCTGCACTTCGGCCTCGGCGCCGCGCGCTCGGCCGAGCGCGTGGAGGTGCGCTGGCCGAGCGGGGCGGTGGATGTGCTGCGCGACGTCGCCGGGAGACGGCTGCTGACGCTGCGCGAGGGAGAGGCGCCGGCCGGCGCCGCCTCGACGCCTTCGAAG
>CAZMRX010000436.1:0-4538 GCA_964568755.1 uncultured Acidobacteriota bacterium
CGCGAGCGGCCCGCTAGCGCTGGCGCCCGCGCCCGTCCCCCAGCCGGTGGTCGCCGCACCCCCCACCCCGGCTCCGCAGCCCGCGAGCCACGCCGAGGCGCGCCGCGAGCCGCGGGCGCCGCGCGAGCGCCAGCCGGCGCCTGGCCGGCCGCGCGAGCCCGAGCCCGAGCCCGCCGAGCCCGGCAGCCGCCTGGCGGCGTTCGTGGTCGACACCGTCTTCGTCGTCTCGGGTCAGGCGGTCCTGCTCGCGCCCGTCGCGTGGTACTGGTGGGCGCGCGAGACCCCGCGCACGCCCTCCGACGTGGCGCTGCTGCCGGTGATCGCCTCGGTCACGCTGCTGCCGCTCGCGCTGCTGCTGGGCGTGCTCTACCACGTCTACTTCTGGAGCGTGAAGGGCGCGACGCCGGGCAAGGAGCTGCTCGAGCTGCGGGTGGTGACGGACGACGGCGTCTCGCCGATCCCGCTCGCGAGCGCGCTGCGGCGCGCGCTCGGCTACCTGCTCTCGGCTGCCAGCCTGGGCCTGGGCTTCCTGATGGTGGCCTTCGGCGGGCGGGGCCTGCACGACCGGATCGCCTCCACCCGGGTCGTGAAAGGAGCTCGCCGGTGAGCCTCGACGGCCGCGGGCTCGGGCCCGGCGAGCCCGGGGCGGAGCTGGCGCTCGCTCCGGTCGAGGCGGCGACGGCCGAGGCCGCGGCCGAAGCCCCGCACGCGGGCGCCCGCCAACGTTTCCTGCGCGCGGGCTGGGAGTTCCTGCACGACCTGTCGGTCGCGGTGCTGTTCTGCTTCTTCCTGATCGCCTTCGTCGCGCAGGCGTTCCGCGTGCAGGGCACCAGCATGGAGCCGCTGCTGCTCGATGGAGAGCGGATCGTCGTCAACAAGTTCGTCTACCGCTTCCGCGCGATCGAGCGCGGCGACGTGGTGGTGTTCTGGTACCCGCGCGACCCCTCGGTCTCGTTCGTGAAGCGCGTGGTGGCCCTGCCCGGCGACCGCGTCGAGATCCGGTCCGGCCAGCTGGTGATCAACGGGCTCGAGGTGAAAGAGCCCTACCTGCCCGCGAGCTTCCGCGACGACGACAGCCACGCGCCCACCGAGGTGCGCAAGGGCTACTACTACGTGCTCGGCGACCACCGCCGCAGCAGCAACGACTCGCGCAGCTGGGGCGAGGTGCCGGAGAAGTACATCTACGGCCGTGCCGTGTTCCGCTTCTGGCCGCTCGGTCGCATGGGTCCGATTCGCTGAGCCGCCTGCTCCGCCTCCCTCCTGCCGCGCTGCTGGTTGCGAGCTTCGCGCTCGTGATCCTGCTGGGGACCCTGCTGCTGTCCCTGCCGGTGGCCCACGCGGCGGAGCCGGTGTCCGTCCTGGACGCCTTCTTCACGGCCACGTCCGCGACCTGCGTCACCGGGCTGACGGTCGTCGACACGGGCACGCGCTTCTCGCCGTTCGGCCAGGCTGTCGTGCTGGGCCTGATCCAGATCGGCGGGCTGGGGCTGATGACCTTCGCCGTCTTCGTGGGGATAGCCCTCGGCGGCCGCGTGGCCTTCAGCGAGCGCATGGTGATCCAGGAGTCGATGCACCACACGCCGAGCGCCGGCGTGAGGCGCCTGGTGCGCTACGTGCTCGCGTTCACGCTGGTGAGCGAGGCCGTGGGGGCGCTCTGGCTGTGGCTGCGGCTTCGCCAGGACCTCCCGCCGGGCGCCGCGGCATGGTCGGCGGTCTTTCACTCGGTGTCGGCGTTCTGCAACGCCGGCTTCGGGCTGTTTCCCGACAGCCTCGTGCGCTACCGTGGCGACCTGACGGTCAATCTCGCGATCACCGGACTGATCATCCTGGGCGGGCTCGGCTTCCTCGCCAGCATGGAGCTGCGCGACCAGCTGCTGGCGCGGCTGCGACGCCTGCGGCCGCCGCAGGCCACCCTGCACACGCGGCTGGTGCTGCTCGTGACGGCGGTGCTGCTCGCGGGAGGCGCGCTCGCCTACCTGGTGCTGGAGTGGGACAACGTGCTGCACGACCTGCCGCCGGGCGAGCGGCTGCTCGCCGCCTGGTTCCTGTCCGTCACCTCGCGCACCGCCGGATTCAACACGGTCGACTACGGTCAGCTCTCGTCGGCGACGCTGTTCCTGACGATCTTCCTGATGTTCGTTGGAGCATCGGCCGGCTCCACCGGCGGCGGCATCAAGACCACGACCTTCGGGCTGCTGGTGGCGCTGGTGGTCGCGCGCTGGCGCGGCCGCGGGCGCGCGAGCGTTTTTCACCGCACCATCCCGCACGCGGTGATGGACCGCGCGCTGCTGCTCGCCATGCTCGCCTGGGCGCTCGTGTCGCTCGCGATCGGGCTGCTCGTGATGGCCGAGTCGGCCGGCGTGCCGCACCAGCGCGAGGAGCCGCGCTTCGTCGCGCTGATGTTCGAGGCGGTGTCGGCCTTCGGCACCGTGGGCCTTTCGACCGGGATCACCGCCGGGCTGGGCGCCACGAGTAAGCTGGTGTTGATCGCTCTCATGTTCATGGGACGGGTGGGTCCGCTCACCCTGATCCTGGCGATGAGCCCGCGCCAGCAGCGCGGCCGCTTCCGCTACGCGGAAGAGAACGTCATGGTGGGATAGGAGCGCAAGGGTCATGGGACGCTACGCCGTCATCGGCCTCGGGAAGTTCGGCGCCACCGTCGTGCGCACCCTGCACGCGCGCGGGCACGAGGTGGTCGCGATCGACCAGGACAAGGAGCGCGTGCAGGACGTGCGCGACGTCTCGACGCAGGCGATCGAGGCCGACTGCACCGACCAGGAGACGCTGCGCGCGCTCGGGATCCACGACGCCGACGCGGTGGTGGTCTCGCTGGGCGAGCGCATGGATGCGAGCATCCTGGTGACGCTCTACCTCCGCGACCTGGGGCTCAAGGAGATCGTGGTGAAGGCGATCTCGGAGGACCACGGCAAGGTGCTGCACCTGATCGGAGCGACCGAGATCGTGCACCCCGAGCGCGACACGGCGCGTCGCGTCGCGCGCGGGCTGGGCCTGCGCTCGATCGTCGAGTACCTGCCGCTCGCCGCCGACTCGAGCCTGGTCGAGGTCAAGGCGCCGGCCGACTTCGTGGGGCGCACGCTCGCCGAGCTCGAGATCCGCAAGCGCTTCCAGGTGCTGGTGGTGGCGATCAAGCGCGGCGAGAGCCTGGTGCTCGCGACCGGCGGCGACGAGCGGCTGCAGCCCGGCGACGTGCTGGTGCTGGTCGGCCGCGACGTGGACCTGGACGCGGTCGGCCGGCTCGCCGGCTGAGCAGGTCTTCGGATAAGCTCTAGGGCTCGACAATGACAGGGCGAACTTCGGACCCGAGGCCGCCGGGTGTGCGTCCGCGCGCTCTCTTGGCACTCGAGGACGGGACCGTCTTCGAGGGGGTTTCGTTCGGGCGCGCCGGCGAGACGACCGGCGAGGTGGTCTTCAACACCGCCCTGTGCGGGTACCAGGAGGTGCTGACCGACCCCTCCTACGCGGGCCAGGTCGTCACCATGACCTACCCGCACATCGGCAACTACGGGGTCAACCGCGAGGATGTCGAATCGGCGCGGCCGCAGGTCGCGGGCTTCGTCGTGCGCGAGGCCTCGACCGTGGTCTCGTCGTGGCGCGCCTCGGGGTCGCTCGGCGCGTACCTCGACGAGCACGGCATCGTCGGGATCAGCGAGATCGACACGCGCGCGCTGACGCGGCACCTGCGCACGCACGGGGCCAAGCGCGGCGTCGTCTCGGCGATCGACGCCGACCGCGAATCGCTGGTGCGCAAGGCGCGCGCCTCGCGCTCGATGGTCGGCCTCGACCTGGCCCGCGAGGTCACCTGCGCCAAGCCGTGGGTCTTCGACCCGCGAGCGGAGGCGAGCGGCGAGGCTTTTCACCTGCGGCCGGTGCTGAAGGGCAGCGACGCCCATCGCCCGCGCGCAGGCGAGAAGCCCTTCCGGGTGGTGGCCTACGACTTCGGGATGAAGCACAACATCCTGCGCAACCTGGCCGCCGCGGGCTGCGACGTGACCGTGGTGCCGGCGACGACCTCGGCTGCCGAGGCGATCGCGCTCTCGCCCGAGGGGATCTTCCTGTCGAACGGGCCCGGGGACCCGGAGCCCTGCGGCTACGCGATCGAGGCGGCCAAGGTGTTCGTGGACCGGCTGCCCACCTTCGGCATCTGCCTCGGCCACCAGATCCTGGGCCTCGCCTGCGGCGGCAAGACCTACAAGCTGAAGTTCGGCCACCGCGGAGCCAACCACCCGGTGAAGAACCTCGAGACGGGCCAGGTCGAGATCACCTCGCAGAACCACGGCTTCTGCGTGGACCCGGAGCTGTTCGAGAAGCCCGGCTTCGTGCTGACGCACAAGAACCTGAACGACGGCACCGTCGAGGGCTTCCGGATGACGGATCGCCCGGTGATCTCGGTCCAGTACCACCCCGAGGCGAGCCCCGGACCCCACGACAGCCACTACCTGTTCGAGGAGTTCGTCTCCATGATGCGCGCGCGCCGGGAGGCCTGACGAGCGATGCCCAGGGACGCTTCGATCCGCTCG
>CAZMRX010000437.1:0-4509 GCA_964568755.1 uncultured Acidobacteriota bacterium
GATTCTTCAAGGTGTTTTTGTTCGTCGGCATTTCGCTCAGAAGGTCGCTGGCCAGCCCCTTCAGCAGAACGCTCTCGACCACGGCGTCGACGTCCGGCGCGTCCAAGCGGAACGGGGCTGGCGGGGTCGTGGCCTGAAGCCTCCGGAGCTGTGCGAGGGATGTCTCTCCAGCCACGGGGTACGGCGCACGCCCGCCGGTCAGAAGCACGTAGAGAGTCGCCGCAAGGCCGTATACGTCGTGGGGTGGTCCGGCCGTCTCGCCGGCAAGCGCTTCGGGCGAAGCGAAGCGCGGCGTTCCCATGATCGAACCGGGCGGTGTACCTGACGTCACGTCGGCCAGGCGAGCCATCCCGAAGTCGCTGACCTTCGCGGCAGGCCTTCCGGAGCGGGGCAGAAGGACGTTTGCCGGTTTCACGTCGCGATGGAGGACGCCATACCGGTGCGCGTGCCAGACGCAACGGCTCACCGCCAGGGCGATCTCGTAGGCGCGGACCAGCGGTAGGCGTCGACCCGCGGCGGCCAGCCGGTCGAGCTCCTGCTGCAGGTTCGGGCCTTCGACGAGCTCCATCTCGAACCAGGCAATCGAGTCACGGTCGAAGAGGCTGTACGTGTGGACGAGGTACGGCGTGGCCAGCAGCTGGACGGCGCGGACCTCCTCACGCACTCGCAGGAGCAGAGCAGGCTCGAGGTTGACAAAGACCTTGACGGCGATGTCGTGGCCCAGATCTCGTGAACAGGTCCGCACGACCGTTGCCCAGGAGCCTCGGCCGAGGATCTCCCAGCCTTCGTACCGCTCGCGGAAGACCGGGTCTGCGAAGCACAGAGCGGCGAGAGCGTCCCCGCCGGACACCCCTGGCTCCAGTTCCAGCACCCGCTTGGCTTCCACGACCTGCGACCCCGTTTAGGGGAACCGCTTCGCGTCCGACCAGTACCTGTAGAACGTCGGTCCCGAGATCTTCAGGCTCGCCGCAGCCTCGACCGCGCTGCCGCCGTGGCGGCGGAGACGGTCGAGGATCAGCCTCTTTCGAAACGCCCGGATCGCCTCGCTGTACGTCGCGTCCTCGCTTTCGAGGTACGCCTCCGGGTTCGGATTCCTCGGCCCAGAGAGGACGTCGGGGCAGAGGCGACGGATGTCGTCGACGTCGATCCACGCCCCCGGCGCGGCGTGCGTCACGAGGCAGGAGCACACGTTGGCGAGCTGGCGCACGTTGCCGGGCCACGAGAACTGCAGGAGGGCGCGGAGCGCGCCCCGCGTCAGGCCCATGGTCTTCTTCTTCAACGCCCGCTCGTGCTTGGCGAGATAGTAGCTCAGCAGCGGCCGTATATCCGCGATCCGCCGCGGGTCGCGCAAGGGGAGCAGCTCCACCTGGAGGCCGTGAACTCGGTAGTAGAGGTCCTCACGGAACCGCTTCGCCGCGACTTCCTCCTCGAGCGTCCGGTTCGTAGCCAGGATGATCTGCACGTCCACCGGGAAGACCTTGGTCTCGCCGACTGGCTGGACGGTGCGTGTCTCCAGCACGCGCAGGAGTAGGGCCTGGCCGTCAGCGGGCAGCTCGCCGACCTCGTCCAGGAAGAGCACTCCGTTGTTGGCGGCTCGGAAGAGGCCCGGTGCGTCCGTGATCGCGCCGGTGAACGCCCCCTTGACGTGCCCGAAGAGCTTCGACTCGGCCAGGTCCCCCCGCATCCCGGCGCAGTTGAACTCGCGGAAGGGTCCGCGGCTTCGTCTCTGAGAGTAGTGGTGCAGGTAGCGGGCGACGAGCTCCTTCCCGGTTCCGGACTCGCCCGTGACCAGGACAGGAGGTGCGTCGGTGCGTGTCGTGCTCGGCAGCAGTCTGTTCAGCGTCTCCCCTAGCTCGCGCGTGGCCTCGCTCTCGCCCACGATCTCGGGCCCGTCCGCGTCCTGCACCTGCCGCCACTCGGCCTCCAGCTCTCGGACCCGCCGTTGCCCTGAATCATGAAGGGTCAGGGCTTGGCCGAGGGCGGCCGAGTAGGCCGTCAGCCACTCCAGGTCCTCGGGCTCGAAGGGCCGGCGCGCCTCGTTCTGGAAGTAGAGGACCGCGACCACGGCCCCCGTGAGCGAGTCGGTCACCGGGGCGCACAAGACGCTGTACGGCCGTCCGCGCAGAGAGGGCGTAGTGTCGAGGCCAAGGACGTTGGAGTTCTCGATCAGCCGCGCCTCGCCATCCTCGATCGCGCGGCCAATCAGGGTGGGGCTCACCCCCGGCGACGACCGCAGGTCCCGGAACGCCGCCTCGTTCTCCGGATTGAGACCCGTGGCGTAGAGGATCTCCACTTCCAGCGGGTGCTGTTGCCTTACCTGGATCAGGACGGCCTTCTCGGCGCCCAAACCGGTCATGGCGTGGACGAAGGTCTCACGGAGCGCCGACTCCTGGGCGCCGCTGCGCACCAGGACCGCGAGGGCCTTTCTCAGCGCATGGAGCAACGCGGTCTCGTCGCGCCCGCGCTGGTTCGTCCCGAACGCGAGCGAGCCCTGGCCAGACGGGTCAGCGGCCACAGGCCCGACGCACGGCGGGGACACCCGCTCCTTTCGCGCCATAGGCTGATCCACACGCATGAAGCGGCGGAGAACTCCACCGATAGCACAAAACGTTCCAGCCGGGGCGTAATTCCGATCACAAACGACCGCCCCGGGACGCCTCGGGACATCCCGAAACGGCGCGAGAACTTACGGCCGGCCCACGGTCCTCCGGCGTCCCCGGCGACCATCACGGTCTGCGCCGGATGCCGCCCTTTGGCTCAGATCTGAGGGGTCAACCGTCACCTTCTCAGGACTGAGAAAGGCCGCTTCGAGCGTCGTCCTTCAGATGCAGGAACTTGGGCGGCCGAGAGGGCGGGCCGAGCCCGGGACGCACCTTGCATTGTGGTGCTGTCCGAAAGGAAGGCCCCGTATGACCAACCGGCCCACTCCCGCTCTCGCCCTCGGCCTGCTGTTGGGAATCCTGCTTGTCGCTGCGGCCCCGGCGTTCGCTCAGGATCCCTTCGCCGGGTTGACCAACACACTGAACTCCAGCGCGCGCACGTGGGCAGCGGCCCTCATGCTCATCGGTGCGCTGATCGCTGGGGGCGCGATCATGATGGGCTCCCGCGAGTCTGGCCATCACACGCGGAACTTCCTCTTCGGTGCCATCTTCCTGGTCCTCGCGGGCGCCGGCCTAGCGATCTACGACCGCGTCGCTGGCCTGCTCAACTGACCCGGCCGCCATGACTCGCCGGCAGAGCGAATGCTTCCGTAACCTCGACGACCCGCTGAAGGTCTTCTCCCTGTTGACGGTCAAGTCCTGCGGGCTCGTCCTCCTGTTCTACGCGAGCACCGTCCTGCTCGAGCTGCTCTTCGGACTCTTCACGCTGCTCTTCGGCGGCTGGAGCTTCCTCGCCCAGATCGGCGCGGCGCTCGTGCTGGCGGCCCTCCTGGCGCACGCCGAGCGCCAGGACGACGAGCACCTCGTGCCCGCGGCGATCAAGTACTACGCCTCCCGCCGGTGGCGGGTCCTCTACAGCGGAGCGCTCGGGGACCGGTACGAGGGCAACGCGCTCGAGGAGCTCGTGGAGGGTGGCCCATGGCGGCCGTGACCGAGCGGTCCCTCGCGCCCGAGGTCAACGTCGTCGACATCCACGACGACGTCGTCTGGAGCCGATCGGGTCACCTGTCGGTCGTCTACCGGATCGACGCCTTCCACGAGCCCGGACTCGACGGCTCGGACTTCGACTCGGCGGCGCTGCTGGCCGAGAACTGCTGGGCGGGCCTGCCCGAGGGCACGTTCTACCAGTTCTACGTCTTCGTCGACCAACGCCGCGGCGTGCGCCGGCTCGAGGAGACACTGCCGCCGATCTCCGGCGACGGCCCGAAGGAGCGGCTGCTCGAGGAGTTTCGGAAGGCACGGCTCCACGAGCTGAAACGGATCGAGGAGAGCGGGAACGCGGCCAACCTGGTCCAGGACCGGCGGCACTACCTGTGCGCGACCTTCCGGCCGATTGTCACGACCGCCTCTCCCTTCGACAGCGCGCTGCAGGAGGCGGTGAGCCGGCTCAAGGGCTGGACCGGCCAGCAATCCGACCGTCCCTCGAGGGGCCGTTGGGAGACGACATACGGGGGGCTCGTTGACGAGGCTGGCCGCTTCGCGCGCCGAGTCGAGGTAGGGCTGTCTCAGATGGGCCTTGGCTTCGAGCGGTGCCGGACCGCCGAGATCGTTCGGCTGACGTACGAGCTCCTCAACCCGACGGCCTCGTGCACCGTGGACGTCGATTCCCTGTCCGAGCGAGCCCGGACCGAGCGCGATGGGCTGCCGCGGTCGATCGTCGAGGAGTTCCCGTACGCCGCCGACTCATCGCCGGTCTGGAGCCTCCTGAACGACGACCTCCTGGTGCGACGCGACCACTTGCGGCTCGGGGACCGCTTCGTCGGGGTGATCTCTCTCAAGGAGCTGCCCGACCGCACGGAGCCGGGCATCCTCGTGCCGCTCCTGGCCCTGAACCGCGGGCGCTACCTGC
>CAZMRX010000438.1:0-4469 GCA_964568755.1 uncultured Acidobacteriota bacterium
GGCTCGGCATCACGCGGGCGAGCGAGCCCGTGCCCGTCAGCCTGAAGGTGGGCGCCGACGAGCACGTGCTCGTGATCTCCGGGCCCAACACGGGCGGCAAGACGGTCGCGCTCAAGACGGTGGGGCTCTTCGCCCTGATGGCGCAGTGCGGGCTGCACGTGCCCGCGGCGCCCGGCAGCCGGCTGCCGGTGTTCCGGCGCGTGTTCGCCGACATCGGCGACGAGCAGTCGATCGCCGAGAACCTGTCCACCTTCTCCTCGCACCTCGCCGCGATCGTGGCGATGACCCGCGAGCTCGCGCGGCCCGCGCTCGTGCTGCTCGACGAGGTGGGCGCGGGAACCGACCCCACCGAGGGCGGCGCCCTCGGCGTCGCGATCGTCGAGCACTTCCGCCGGGCGGGCGCGATGGTGCTCGCGACGACGCACCACGGGCTGATGAAGGCCTACGCGCAGTCGACGCCCGGTGTCGCGACGGCGTCCTTCGGCTACGACCCGTCGAGCTACCGGCCGACGTACCGGCTCACGCTCGGGGCCCCGGGCCGCAGCCTCGCGCTCGAGATGGCCGAGCGGCTGGGGCTGCCCGCCGAGGTCGTGGCCGACGCGCGCGCGCGGCGCGACGAGAAGGAGCTGCAGGCGGAGGCGCTGCTGGCGCGGCTCGAGCGCGAGGCCGCCGAGCTCGCGCAGGAGCGCGAGCGGACGCTCGCCGCGAAGGCCGAGGTGGAGGAGACGCTCGCGCGCGTCGCAGCGCTGGAGCGCGAGCTTCAAGCGAAGAAGCGCCGCGAGGTCGAGCTCTTCGCGAAAGAGCTCAAGCGGCGCGGCGAGGACGCGGAGCGCAAGGCCGAGGCGGCGATCCGCGCCGCGGTCGAGACGCTCGAGACGGCGCAGAAGGCGGCGGCCGCGGCGCCCCGCGTGCGGCGCGAAGCGCTCGCCGCGATCCGCGACGCCCGCGACGAGGTGCTGAAGGACCCCGAGCTGGGCCTGCCGGAAGAGCCGGACGCACCCGAGCTCGCCGTCAGCGTCGGCATGCGCGTGCGCGTGAGCACGATGGGCCTCGTCGGCGAGGTCACGAGCCTGCACGGCAACGAAGCCGAAGTCGCGGTCTCGGGCAAGCGCCTGCGCGTCGCCACGACCGATCTGGTCGCGCTGGGAAGCCAGAAGCAACCCCAGGGGGCCTGGGGGGGCGGCGCCCCCCCAGATCAAAGAAAGCCAGAAGCAGCACCAGGCGTCTTTGGTCCTTCTCCTGAGGGGCGCCCCTCCACGAAGCATCGTTCCGTTTCTCCCGCTCGTGGCCGGGCCGCTTCGAGCGGCGGCTCCGTCTCCATCCTCACGAAGCAGGTCCCGGCGGAAGTGAACCTGATCGGCCTCACGGTCGAGGACGCGCGCGAGCGCGTGGACAAGCTGCTCGACGACGCCGCCCTCTCCGACCGCCACGAGATCCGGCTCGTGCACGGCTTCGGCGAGGGCAAGCTCAGGAAGGCGATCGCGCAGATGCTGGAGCGCCACCCGCTCGTCTCCTCCTGGCGCCTGGGCGGCCCGAGCGAGGGCGGCGGCGGTGCGACCGTCGTGGAGCTCAAGGACTGATGGCCTTCCCGGAGAGCTTCGTCGAGGAGGTGCGCCGCGTCGCCGACATCGTGCGCGTCATCTCCGAGCACGTGGCGCTCAAGAAGATGGGCACCTCCTGGAAAGGCCTGTGCCCGTTTCACCAGGAGAAGAGCCCGTCGTTCAACGTCCGCCAGGAGCCGGCCGTGTTCCACTGCTTCGGCTGCGGCGAGGGCGGGGACGTCTTCAAGTTCCTGATGCTGCGCGAGCGCACGAGCTTCCCCGAGACGGTCGAGGCGCTGGCGCGCCGCTTCGGCGTGCCGGTGCCCGAGGGGCGCGTGGAGCCCGGGCCGGACCGCAAGGAGCGCGAGGAGCTGCTCGCGCTCATGGAGGCGGCGGCGCAGCACTTCACGCGCACGTTCTGGGCGGCCCCGGGCACGAAGGCCCGCGAGTACCTGCTCGGGCGCGGCTTCCGCAAGGAGACGCTCGAGAAGATCCGCGCGGGCGCCGCGCGCGACGCCTGGGACGACCTGCTCGGGGCGCTGCGCGGCAGGTTCGCGCCGGCGCTGCTGCTGAAGGCGGGGCTGGTGATCGAGCGGCAGGGCAAGGAAGGCCACTACGACCGCTTCCGCAACCGTGCGGTGTTCCCGATCCTGAACGAGGCCGGCAAGGTGGTGGCCTTCGGCGCGCGCAGCCTCGACGGCAGCGAGCCCAAGTACCTGAACTCGCCCGAGACGCCCTTCTACTCGAAGAGCCGCATCCTCTACGGCATGAGCTGGGCGCGCGACGCGGTGGTACGCGAGAAGCGTGCGGTGCTGATGGAGGGCTACCTCGACGTGGCCCGCGCGATCGAGCAGGAGGTGAGCGAGGTCGTCGCCACCTGCGGCACCGCGCTCACCGGCTCGCACGCGCGGCTGCTGAAGCGCTTCGCCGAGACGGTGGTGCTGAACTTCGACCAGGACGAGGCCGGCCAGAAGGCCGCGCGCAAGAGCCTCGAGGTGCTGCTCGAGGAAGGCGTGCGCGTGCGGATCGTGGAGCTGCCCGAGGGCCACGATCCCGACACGTACCTGAAGGCGGAGGGCGCCGAGGCGTACCGCAAGCGCCTCGACGAGGCGCCGGAAGCGGTCGAGTGGCTGATGCGGCGGGCGGCCACCCGCCATCCGCTCTCGTCGCCCGCCGGCAAGGCCGCGTTCTTCGCCGACGTGCTGCCCGCCCTGATGCGGACCGAGAACGCAGTCGAGCGGCAGGCCTGGCTCGGGCGCGTCGTCGAGCGGGGCGGGCTCGACGCGGGGGCGGCGCGCGAGGAGCTGCGGCGCGCGATCCAGGGCAGGCCCGGCAAGGGATCGGCGGTCGCCGAGGCGGCGGCGCGCACGCCGAGCGCGCCGCTCGCGAAGACGCTGCTGCCGGCCGAGCGCTGGCTGCTCGCGCTGGTGGCGCAGAACGCGGCCGGCGTCGAGGACGCGCTCAAGGAGCTGGACGAAGCAGACCTCGCGGGGCTGCGCTCGGCGCCGCTGCTGCGCGCCGCGCAGGCGGTGGCCCGGCGCGACGACCACCTGACGTTCCAGGCGGTGCTCGCGGAGCTCGACGAGGCCGGGCAGCGGGTGATGGCGCAGATCGCGGTCGAGGGGGCGCCGATGGAGCACCTCTCGGCCGAGGAGTGCGTGCGCGTGCTGCGGCAGAAGCCGCTCGAGGCGCGCATGGCGGAGATCCAGAAGAGTCTCGCCGGGGCGAGCGGGGAGGCGCAGGACGCGCTCCTCGCCGAGAAGATCCGCCTCCGGCGGCAGATGGCAGAGCAATAGGGCAAGGACGAAAAGGGAGCAGGCGAAACGGCAATGGCGCTCACGATCGAGGAAAAGTACGACGAGGTACGGCAGCTCATCACGATGGGCAAGGAGAAGGGCTACCTCCTCTACGAGGAGGTCAACGACATGCTGCCGTCGGAGATCACCTCCTCGGACGACCTGGACGACATCTTCTCGATGTTCGGGTCGATGGGAATCGAGGTGGTCGACTCCGAGCAGAAGTTCCGCGAGAAATCCGAAGGCGAGGAGGGCGTCGAGCTCGACCTCACTCCCGGGACGCTCGACAAGACCAACGACCCGGTGCGCATGTACCTGCGCGAGATGGGCACCGTGCCGCTGCTGACGCGCGAGGGCGAGGTCGAGATCGCCAAGCGCATCGAGAGCGGCAAGAACGCGATGCTGCGCGCCATCTCGCGCACCAACATGGCGGCGCAGGAGGTGGCGCGGCTCGGCGAGCGCCTCGGCGCCCGCGAGATCGGCGTGCGCGACGCGGTGGTGTTCAACGAGGAAGAGGTCACCGAGGAGAAGCTCGAGGCCAAGATCAGGGCCACGCTGAAGCTGATCGGCAAGGCCAACGACGCGCACCAGGAGTACCTGGCCTACCGCAAGCACTTCGTGAAGCTCGAGAAGAAGTCGCGCACCTACGTCAAGGGCAAGTGGCGCCTGGCGCGGCTGCGGATCCGCATGTCGCTCGCGATCCGCCGCATCGACTTCGCCGAGGCGTTCAAGCGGCGGCTGGTCGAGCGCGTGCGCGAGGCGGTCGACCGGATCCGCGACGCCGAGGACCGCATCAACCGGCTCGAGAACAAGCTCAAGCGCGACGTGAGCGACGACTACCGCAAGCAGGTCCGGCAGATGGTGCGGGACCAGAAGACGCTGCTCGAGCAGATCCAGGAAGAGTTCGACGCGCGGCCGGACGAGATCAAGCGCTCGCTCGACGTCGTGATCCTGGGCGAGGCGCAGGCCGAGCAGGCCAAGAAGGAGATGGTCGAGGCGAACCTGCGCCTGGTGGTCTCGATCGCCAAGAAGTACACGAACCGCGGGCTGCAGTTCCTGGACCTGATCCAGGAGGGCAACATCGGCCTGATGAAGGCCGTCGACAAGTTCGAGTACAAGCGCGGCTACAAGT
>CAZMRX010000439.1:0-4468 GCA_964568755.1 uncultured Acidobacteriota bacterium
GCCAGTCGATGATGCGCTGGTCGAAGTCCTCGCCGCCCAGGTAGGTGTCGCCGCCGGTCGCGCGCACCTGGAACAGCCCGTCCGCCATCTCGAGTATCGTGATGTCGAAGGTGCCGCCGCCGAGGTCGTAGACCGCCACGAACTGGCCGTTCTTGCCTGTGTTCTTGAGCCCGTAGGCGAGCGCTGCCGCCGTCGGCTCGTTGATGATGCGCGAGACCTTGAGGCCGGCGATCAGGCCCGCGTCCTTGGTGGCCTGGCGCTGCGGGTCGTTGAAGTACGCCGGGACCGTGATGATCGCCTCTTCGACGGACTCGCCGAGGTAGTCCTCCGCCGCGGCCTTGAGCTTCTGCAGCACGAAGGACGAGATCTCGGGCGGCGAGTAGACCTTGTCCTCGATCTGCAGGTGCACGTCGCCGTTGGGCGCCGCGACCAGCGAGAAGGGCATGAACTTGCGGGCCTCTTCGGCCTGCGGCGAGTCGGACTTGCGCCCGATCAGCCGCTTGACGGCGAAGACCGTGTTCTTCGGGTTGGTGAGCGCCTGCCGCTTGGCGATCTGGCCTACCAGCCGCTCGCCCTTGGCCGTGAAGCCCACGATCGAGGGAGTCGTGCGCGCGCCCTCCTGGTTGGGGATCACCTGGGGGACACCGCCCTCCATGACCGCCACGCACGAGTTCGTCGTGCCCAGGTCGATGCCGATCATCTTGCCCACGTTTATGAACCTCGCTCCTTGCCGACTTTCCCGCTACTGGACGTCTCCGCCCTCGTCGCCGCCCCGTTCCGCCTCTCCGCTAGCCACTTTCACGAGCGCCGGCCGCAGCAGCCGGTCGCGGTAGCGGAAGCCCTTGCGAAAAACCTGGGCGACCGAGCCCGGCTCGAAGCCTTCAGCCGGCTCGTGCAGGATCGCCTGGTGCTCGGCCGGGTCGAAGCGCCGGCCGATGGGGTCGAGCGTCTCCACCCCGAGCGACTCGAGCAGGGCCAGCAGCTCACGGTGGGTGAGCTGGACGCCCTCGCGCAGCGCCTCCCCTGCGTCCTGCGCCCCGAGGGCGCGCTCGAGGTTGTCGACCGTGCCCAGCAGCTGCCGCAGCACGCCCGCCTCGGCCTCGGCCGACGCGGCGCCGCGGTCGCGCTCGACGCGCTTCCTGTAGTTTTCGAAGTCGGCCCGCCGCCGCAGCAGCGCCTGGTTGAGCTCGGCCACCTCGCGGCGCAGGGCCTGGAGCTCGTCGCCGGCCGGGGCTTCGTCCGCCGCGGCGGGGGAGGCGGCGACGGCATCCATGCCGGCCTCGTCCGCGGCCTCATCGGTCGCGGCCGGCGATCCGGACAGCTCGAGATCCCGGTCCTGCCCGTTGCTCTTGACGCTCATGCGCGCTTCACCCGCAGCACGTCGGACACCGCGCGTGCGACGTGGTCGACGATCGAGACCACGTGGGCGTACTGCATCCGCGTGGAGCCGAGCACGCCGACGCCGAAGGCCGGCTCGCCCTCCACGCGGCAGGTGGTGGTGACGAGCGAGAGGTCCTGCAGCTCGGGGTCGGGGTTCTCGTGGCCGATCAGCACGCGGATCCCGTCGCCGGCGATGCACGCGTTCAGGATGCGCACCAGCCGGCCCTTCTCCTCGAAGGTCCGAAACAGCGCGCGCATGCGCTCGACGTCCTCGAACTCCGGCTGCGACAGCACGTTCGACGCGCCGTCGAGGTAGACCGAGGCGCCCGTCTCGGGCGGGGCGAACGCACGCTCGCCGACCGCGGCCACCCGCTGCAGCAGCGAGTCGTAGAGCGCCTTCTCCTCCTGCATCAGCTCCACCAGGCGGACGCGGATCGCGTCGAGCGGCATCCCGCTGAAGTGGGTGTTCAGGTAGTTGGCGCACTCCTGCGCCTGGGCCGGCTCCAGGCGCTCCTCGACGTCGATCACCTTGTGCGTCACGATGCCGGTGGCCGACACCATCACCACCAGCACGCGCGGGTGGCCGAGCGGGACCAGGTCGATGTGGCGGAAGCTGGTGCGCGCGATGTCGGGGGCGAGCACGAAGCCCACGTTGCGGCTGAGCCGCGACAGCACCTGCGACGCGCGCTCGAGAGTCTGCTCCGCCGAAGCCTCGCCCTGGCCGAGCTCGGCGATCGCCCGCTGCTCCCCGGGCGCGAGCGGCCGCGGGCCCATCAGGGAGTCGACGAAGACCCGATAGCCCTCGTCGGTCGGAACCCTCCCCGCGCTGGTGTGGGGGTGGTCGAGGTAGCCGAGGGCCTCCAGGTCGGCCATCAGGTTGCGCAGGCTGGCAGGGGAGAGCGCCCGCCCGAGCGCACGGCACAGGCTCTCCGAGCCGACCGGTTCCCCGGTGTCGACATGGAGCTGGATCAGCGTCCGCAGGACCTCACGCCTGCGGTCGTCCAAGGCGGTCGCGGGCATGCTTCGCTCCCCAAATTATACAAGGGAAAGGGGCTTCAGTCGATCTGGGCCCTCTGCAGCTTGCCGCTGAAGTCGATGTAGATGCTCTTCCACTCGGAGAACACCTCGAGGGCCTGGACGCAGGCCTCGCGGTGCCCGTTGCCCGTGTTCTTGGTCCCGCCGAACGGCAGGTGGGTCTCCGCGCCGATCGTGGGGGCGTTCACGTAGAAGATGCCCGTGTACATCTCGCGCATGGCCGTGAAGGCCTTGTTGACGTCCTGGGTGTAGATCGAGGCGGAGAGGCCGTAGTCGACCGAGTTGCCGACCTCGATCGCCTCCTCGAGGGAGCGCACCGGTATCACGGACACGACCGGTCCGAAGATCTCCTCGTGTGCCACGCGCATCTTCGGCGAGCAGTCGGCGAAGATCGTGGGCTGGTGGAAGTAGCCGCGCGCGTGCTCGCCCGAGCCGAGGCGGCTGCCCCCGGCCACGAGGCGCGCCCCTTCGTCCTTGCCGATCTTGACGTAGCTCTCGACCGTCTCGAGCTGGGAGGCGTTCACGCACGGCCCGACCTGGCTCTTCGGCTCGAGCCCGTTGCCCACCCTGAGCGCCTTGGCCCCCGCCGCGAAGCGCTCCACGAACTCCTTGTAGACCTTCTCGTGGACCGCCACTCGGCTGGCCGCGGTGCAGCGCTGACCGGTGGTCCCGAAGCCGCCCCAGAGCGCGCCCTCGACCGCCAGGTCGAGGCGCGCGTCGTCCATGACCATGATGATGTTCTTGCCGCCCATCTCGAGGTGGCAGTGCTTGAAGGCCGGCGCGCAGGCCTCGGAGACCCGGCGGCCGACGTCGGTCGAGCCCGTGAAGGAGACGATCCCGACGTCCTTGTGGCTCATCAGCGGGGTGCCGACGCGCGAGCCGCTGCCCGTCACCATGTTCACGACGCCCTTCGGCAGCCCGGCCTCCTCGAGCGCCTTGATCAGGTTCACGACGGAGAGCGGGGTGTCGGTGGCGGGCTTCACCACCACGGTGTTGCCGAGGATCAGCGCCGGCATCATCTTCCACGAGGGGATCGCCATCGGGAAGTTCCACGGGGTGATCAGCCCGGCGACTCCCACCGGCTGCCGCACCGACATCTGGAACTTGTCGGGCATCTCCGAGGGCGTCGTCTGGCCGAACTGGCGGCGCCCTTCGCCCGCCATGTAGTACGTCATGTCGATCGCTTCCTGGACGTCGCCCCGCGTCTCGTCCAGGACCTTGCCCATCTCGCGCGTCATGTCGCGCGAGAAGTCCTCCTTGCGCTTGACCAGGATCTCGGCGGCCCGGTACAGGATCTCGCCGCGCTTGGGCGCCGGCAGCGCCTTCCAGCGCGGGAAGGCCTCGCGCGCCGCCGCGACCGCGCGCTCCACGTCCTCGGGCCCGGAGTCGGCGAAGGTGCCGACGAGGTCCTGGGTGTCGGCCGGGTTGCGGTTGTCGAAGGTGCGGGAGGAAGCGGCCTCGGTCCACTCGCCGCCGATGTAGTTCCCGTGTCGCGTGGCCATCTCGTCCTCCTGGGCTAGCTCTTGTCGCCGCCCGGTCGCGGGGACATGTCGCTCGTGCCGCGGAAGGTGGCTCCCTCGGCGATCACGATGCGCGGTGCCTTGATGTTGCCGGTGAGCCGGCCGCTCGCCTCGATCACGATCCGCTCGGTCGCCTGGCAGTCGCCGATCACCTCGCCTGCCACCACCAGCGAGTGCGCGGAGACCTCGGCCTTCACGCTGCCGCCCGCGGCGACGCGCAGCTCGGCCGTCAGGCGCACGCTGCCCTCGACGCTGCCCTCGACCAGCACGGGCTCGGAGCCCGCCAGCTCACCCTTCAGCTGGACGCGCGGTCCGATCACGCAGGCGGAGCCGCTGCGCTGCGGTGGGGCCGTGGACCCCGGGGCCGACGACTGCGTCGCCGGCGGCCGCGGCGCGGGCTCCGGGGGGCGGCTGTCGTTCTTGCCGAAGATACCCATGATCCCTCCGGATGGTTGCCGCCCTTCGCCTCGAGGTCGGCTGGAGCGGGCGACGGGATTCGAACCCGCGACTCCGAGCTTGGGAAGCTCGTACTC
>CAZMRX010000440.1:0-4458 GCA_964568755.1 uncultured Acidobacteriota bacterium
GAATTGCTCGGCCTGCTCTTGAATGGCCCGGACGACTTCCGGGTGCGAATGGCCGGTGGAACACACGGCAATGCCGGCGGCGAAGTCCACGTACCGGTTGCCGTCCACATCCCAGACCTCCGCGCCCCGGCCGTGCGACATGACGAACGGCGAGTCGCGCGGGTAGGAGGGCGAGACGACGCGCGCGTCGCGCTCGACGATCGCGCGCGCCTTCGGTCCGGGCAGCTCGGTGCGGATGTGCGGGGTCTTCATGATTCACTCCACGACGGTCTGGGACTGCTCGCGCAGGTAGAGCGGCAGGTAGTGGAAGGACCCGATCGCCTTGCCGGTCGAGCCCGAGCCCTTCCAGCCGCCGAACGGCTGGTAGAAGGGCCAGGCGCCGGTGGTGGCGCCCTGCGGCCGGTTCACGTAGGTCACGCCCGCCTCGATGTGGTCGAGGAAGTAGCGCACGTCGTCCTCGCCGCCGTAGCAGCCGGCGGTGAGCCCGAGCGGGACGTCGTTGGCGCGCGCCACGGCCTCGCGAACGTCCTTGACGCGGGCCAGCATCAGGATCGGCTGGAACATCTCTTCCTGGAAGAGGGGATGCTGCGCCTTTGCCTCGGCGAGCGTCGCCGCCACGAAGTGGCCGTGGGCGAGCTCGCCCTCGCGCAGCCGACGCCCGCCCTCGAGGATGCGGCCGCCGTCCTCCACGAGCCGTGCGCAGCAGCGCTCGTAGCTCGCCGCCGCCGCCGCGCTGATCACCGGCCCCATCCAGTTCTCGCGCAGGCACGGGTCGCCGGTTCGGATCGCGCGCACCCGCGCCACCAGTCGCTCGACGAGCGCGTCGGCGACCTCGTGCTCCACGTAGAGCCGCGACAGCGCGGAGCACTTCTGGCCGGAGAGGCCGTACGCGGAGCGGACGATCCCGACGGCCGCGCGCTCCAGGTCCGCGCGCGCGGTCACGACGCAGGCGTTCTTGCCGCCCATCTCGGCGATGCAGGGACGCGGCCAGGCGCCGCCCGTCATGCGTTGCAGCAGCCCCATGCCCACTTCGAATGAGCCCGTGAAGGTGAGGCCCGCGAGCTGCTCGTGGGCGACGAGCGCCTCGCCCGCGACGCTGCCGCGGCCGGTTACGTAGTTGAAGACGCCCGGCGGGTAGCCCGCGTCGCGGATGCAGTCGGCGAGCAGGCGCCCGGACCACGGCGTGTCGCTCGCGCCCTTCAGGACCACGGTGTTGCCGGTGACGAGCGCCGCCGCCCCCGGCCCGCCGGCGAGTGCCAGCGGGAAGTTGAAGGGCGTGATCACGCCCCACACGCCGTGCGGCTTGAGGACGCTCCGGTTTCGCGAGCGGACGCCCGGCAGCGGGTCGTCGGGCAGCGCCCGCTCGTAGCCGGCGTTGCGCTCGATCTCGCCGGCGTAGCCGGAGAAGAAGTCGGCGGTCTCCTGCGCCTCGCCGAGGGCCTCCATGCGATTCTTGCCCACCTCGAGCGCGAGCGCGGCCGCGATCGCGTAGACACGCTCCTCGACGAGAGCCGCGGCGCGCCTCGCGAGCCGAACCCGCTCGGCGAGCGGGGTGAAGCGCCACGTGGCGTACGCGCGTCGCGCCGCGTCCAGCGCGCGGCCCACGTCCTGGGCATCGGCGAGCGGGAAGCGTCCGAGCACCACGCGCGCGTCGGCCGGGCTCCGCTTCTCGTAGGTCTGCGACGCCGCGACGTCGGCCCCGCCGATGTGCAGCGCGTGCGTCGCCCCGAGCCCGGCGCGCGCAACCGCCAGCGCCGCCTCGAAGCGGGCGTGCAGCTCCTCCGGCGGGTCGAACATCGTCGAGTACGTGAGCTTGAAGCCCATGGCGCGGGCGTTCATTGGAGTCCCGCGCCCGCTTCCTTGTCAACGAGCCGGACCCGGGCGCGCTTGACTCCGCGCGCGTCGCCGGCCTACCGTCTGCCCACCTCATGGCCCTGCTCTGCGCGGCTGTGCGCACGCCGTTCGGCCGGCACGGCGGCGCGCTCGCGTCCGTGCGCACCGACGACCTCGCGGCCCTGCCGATCCGCGGCCTGATCGAGCGGCTCGCGCGCGTCGACTGGGCGGCCCTCGATGAGGTGATCCTCGGCTGCGCCAACCAGGCGGGCGAGGACAACCGCAACGTCGCGCGCATGGCGGCGCTGCTCGCGGGGCTGCCCGCGTCGGTCCCCGGGGTGACCGTCAATCGCCTGTGCGCCTCGGGCCTCGAGGCCGTGGGCCAGGCGGCGCGCGCGATCGCGGCGGGGGAAGCCGAGCTGGTGCTCGCGGGAGGCGTCGAGAGCATGTCGCGCTCGCCCTACGTGCTCGCCAAGGCCGGCGCGGCCTTCGCGCGCGACCAGGAGCTCGCGGACACGACGCTCGGCTGGCGCTTCGTCAACCCGGCGATGGAGGCGCGCTACGGCATCGATTCCATGACGCAGACGGCCGAGAACCTGGCGCGCGAAGATGGGATCTCCCGCGAGGACCAGGACGCGTATGCCGTACGCAGCCAGGAGCGGGCGGAGCGGGCGCGGGCCGGCGGGCGGCTCGCGCAGGAGATCGTACCGGTCACAGTCGCCTCGGGCCGCGAGACGCGTGTCGTCGACCAGGACGAGCAGCCTCGGCCGGCGACGACACTCGCGGGCCTGGCACGGCTCCAGCCGCTGCTCGGCCCGGGCACGACGATCACCGCCGGCAACGCCTCCGGCCTCAACGACGGCGCCGCAGCCGTGCTGCTCGCGTCGGAGAAGTCCGCCGCGCGGTTCGGGCTGGAGCCGCTCGCCCGCGTCACCGGGATGGCGAGCGCCGGAGTCGAGCCGCGCGTGATGGGGCGGGGGCCGGTGCCGGCGATCCGCAAGCTGCTCGCGCGCCAGGGCCGCAAGCTGGCCGACTACGAGGTAGTCGAGATTGGCGAGGCGTTCGCGGCGCAGGTTCTGTCCTGCACGCGCGCGCTCGGGCTGCCCGACGACGCCGAGCACGTGAACCCGAACGGCGGCGCCATCGCACTCGGCCACCCGCTCGGCGCGAGCGGCGCGCGGCTCCTGATGACTGCGGCGCTCGAGATGCAGCGCCGCGGGGCGCCGCGGGCGCTCGTCAGCTTGTGCGTCGGAGTCGGACAGGGGCTGGCGCTCTCGCTCGAGCGGCCGGCGTGAGCGTGGCGACGGACACGGCCGCGCCTGGCCCGCCGGCGACCGCCAAGCTCGGCCTGGTCATGACCACGGCGCTCGTGGTCGGCAACATCATCGGCTCGGGTGTCTTCCTGCTTCCGGCCGCGCTCGCCCCTTACGGCCGCAACAGCCTGACCGCCTGGGTGTTCACGGCCACAGGCGCCTCGCTGCTGGCCGTGGTCTTCGCGGCGCTCGCCCGCGCGCTGCCGCGCGAGGGCGGGCTCTACGCCTACACGCGGGCGGCATTCGGCGAGCTCGCAGGGTTCGTGGTCGCGTGGGGTTACTGGATATCGATCTGGGTGGGGAACGCCGCGATCGCCACTGGCGCAGTGAGCTACACGAGTGTCTTCGCGCCCTGGATCGTGAGCGTCCCGGGAGCCGCGGCGCTCGTCACGCTCGGCGTGGTGTGGCTGCTCACGGGCGTGAATTGCCTGGGCGTGCGTGCGGCCGGCTGGGTCCAGGTGGTGACCACCGTCCTGAAGCTCATGCCGCTCGTGGCGATCGCGATCGTCGGCCTGTTCTTCGTGCGCGGCGATCTCGTCGCAGCGCACGCCGGCACTCCGCTCAGCCTCGACGCCACAACGGCGGCCGCGACGCTCACGCTTTGGGCGCTGCTGGGTCTCGAGTCCGCCACCGTCCCGGCCGACAAGGTCCGCGACCCGGCGCGCAACATCCCGCGCGCGACGCTCGCCGGCACGCTGCTGAGCGCGCTCGTGTGCGCCGTCTCCTGCAGCATCGTGCTGGTGCTGGTGCCCGGGGACGAGCTCGCATCGTCGAACGCGCCCTTCACCGCCGCGGCCGAGGCGCTCTTCGGCAGCGGTGCGGGCGCCCTGGTGGCGGCCTTCGCGGCCATCAGCGCCTACGGCGCCCTCAACGGCTGGATCCTGCTGCAGGGCGAGCTGCCGTGTGCCATGGCGCGCGACGGCCTGTTCCCAGCCGCCTGCGGCCGGCTGTCCCGGCGCGGCACGCCGGCGGTGGCGCTCACGCTCGGCAGCCTGCTGGTGAGCGCGCTGGTGCTGATGTATTCGCACCGCAGCCTCGCCAAGGTGTTCGAGTTCATGATCCGGCTCTCGACTACTGCGTGCCTGGTAGCCTATCTAGCCTGCTCGCTGGCGCTGCTCAGGCTGCTGCGGCAGGGGCGGGTGGAGAGTCGGCGCACACACTGGCTCGTCGCGGCGGGCGCGCTCGGCGCCTTGTACTCGCTGTGGGCGATCGCCGGCGCGGGTCTGGAAGCCGCCGGCTGGGGCGCCGGCCTGATCGTGGCGGCGCTGCCCGTCTACTGGCTGATGCGCCGTGCGGGAGGCGCGCCTGTCAC
>CAZMRX010000441.1:0-4428 GCA_964568755.1 uncultured Acidobacteriota bacterium
CCACTGCGATCAAGGCCGCGGCGCCGTCGCCGAACAGCGCAATCGAGATGACGTTCGTGGCCGAGCGGTCCCAGCGCTGGAAGGTGAGGCTCGAGAACTCCGCCGCCACCAGGAGCGCAGCGGCCCGCGGGTGGGCCGCAAGGTAGTCCGCCGTTCGAGACAGCCCGACTGCGCCGCCCGCGCAGCCGCTCTGGGTGATGGGCAGCCGGGCCAATGCCGGCCCGAGCGCGAGGGCGTTGGCGACGTGGGCGTCGACGGCCGGGATCATGAAACCAGTGCAGGACACCGTCGTCACCAGGCCAACGTCGGCCGGCGGAATCGCCGCGACCTCCAGCGCCTCGCGCGCGACCGCGGTCGCGGCCGCGATCATTGCCGTGACGTACGTGTCGTTGCGCGACTCGAAGTCGGCCGGGGCGAAGACCTCGTCGAGCGGCAGCGCCGAGCCGCGTGACTCGACCCCGGCGGCCGCGTAGGCGGCGAGCAGGCGCGCGCTCGACGCGGGAGTTCCCGGATCGGCCAACCACGCGCGCACCCGCTCGACGACCTCGGCCTGCGAGCAGAGGAACGGCGGTCGCCAGCGAGCGGGGCCGAACAGCCCCGCCGCCGGCGCCGACCTCTGGGAGCTAGAACGGGACGTCGTCGTCGCCGGGAACGAAGTCTTCGCCCGCAGGCCCCTCTTCCGGCCCGTTCGACCGGGCTCCGCCGGCACCACAGCCATCCCCGCGGGAACCCAGCAGCACCAACCGGGATCCGGGCCCAGAGACCCGGATCTTGGTGGTGTTGCGCTTGTTGCCGTCCTTGTCGGTCCACTCGTCGTAGCGGATGCTGCCCTCGATGTAGACCGACTTGCCCTTGGTCACGTAGTCGCGCACCACCTGGGCGGTCTTGCCGAACACCTCGACGCGGTGCCACTCGGTGCGCTCCTGCTTCTGGCCGCTCTTGTCGTTCCAGACCTCGTTCGTGGCCAGGCTGAAGTTGGCGATCGGCTCGCCCGACTGCATGTAGCGGATCTCGGGGTCCTTGCCGACGTTACCGATCAGGATCACCTTGTTGACGGATGCCATCTTTGTCTCTCTCGCTCTCTCAGGGGTTGAGGCGCTCCCGCGCGATGCGCGCGGCCTGCGAGGTGGGGTAGCGGTCCACCACGAAGCGGTACTCGACGAGCGCCTGGCTGCGGCGGCCCAGCCGCTCGAGCGCCATGCCCTTCTTCACGCGTGCGTCCGGCAGCTTGTCGCTCGTCGGGTAGTCCTTCAGCAGGAGGTTCCAGGAGTCGATCGCCTCCGCGTACATCTTCTTCCCGTACAGGCACTCGCCGATCCAGTACTGCGCGTTGTCGGCGAAGTCGGTGCCGGGGTAGGCGCGCAGGTACTCGGAGAAGCCCTGCATCGCCAAGTCGTAGTTGCCGCGCGCGTAGTCGGCGTAGGCCTGGCTGTAGAGCTCGCGCGGGGCCTGCGTGGGCACGCTCGGCGCGACGGGCGCCGCGGGGCCGCCCGGGGCGGGCGCCGTGCCCGGGGCGGCGGGCTGGGCGGCCACGCTGGGGTCGGCCGCGGGCAGGGACAGGGCGGTCTGCGTCTTGATCGCCTCCAGCGCCTCGGCCAGCTCCGAGACGCGCTCACCCAGCTCGCGCAGCCCGACCGTGACCGACTCGTCCTGCGTGCGGCGGTCGGCGGCGGCCTTGCGCAGCATCGCGTTCTGCTCGGCCACCAGCTCCGACAGCCGCTTGAGCTCGGCGCGCGCCTCGTCGTTCGCGCGCTGGACCTCCGCGATCTGTCCCTGGAGCGCGGCGATCTGGACGGCGAGGCGCTCGATGTCCTTGTTCGCGGCGAAGAGCGGGCTCGCGACGAGGCAGGACGCGACGAGGAACGCGGGGACGAGGGCTGTCTTGGGCAAGCAGGGAATCATATCGCACAGGTGCGGCGAGGCGGGATGGAACGACCTCGGTCAGGCATCGCGAGACGGAACATCAGCGAACGCTGAAGTGCGCCCGGCGGTTGCGGGCCATGGCGGCCTCGTCGTTGCCCGGGTCGAGCGGCCGCTCCTTGCCGTACGAGACGACGCGCAGGCGCGCGGCGGCCACTCCCAGGCTGGTGAGATAGTCGCGCGCGGCGCGCGCGCGCTGCTCGCCGAGGGCGAGGTTGTACTCGACCGTGCCGCGCTCGTCGCAGTGCCCCTCGATCGTGACGCGCACGTCGCGCTGGCTCTGCAGCCACAGCGCGTGCTTCTCCAGCGTCGAGCGCGCCTCGTCGCTGAGCGCCGCGCTGTCGAGCTCGAAGCGGATGTCCGCGAGCGGGCCGCCCTCGCCGGTCAGGCTCGCGCCGGGGATGTCCGTGCCGGAGGCGCCTTCGCCCTCGATCGGGCGCACGTCGGGCCCCTCCTCGACCGGCTCGGCGGCCGGGAGCCCCGGGCGGTCGGGCGCCGTGGCGCCGCTTCCCTCGCCGGGAGCCCCGGTGGCGAGCGCGGGCGGGCGCTTGCTGGGGCAGCCGTAGGCGAATGCGGCGAGTGCGATCACGAGCAACGCGAGCGGCAAACGGTCGAGCTTGCGGAACGGCATGAAACCTCCTCGAGAAGGGCGCCTTGTCACGGGCCCCAGTCGGGCTGGACGTTGTTTCCCGGCCCGGTGGCCAGGGTCTGCATTGAGCGGCCGTCGCGGTCGGCGATCGTGAGCTCCCAGCGCCTGTTGCGCTCGCACGAGAACACCAGGTGGCGCCCGTTGGGCGCCCACGAGGGATACTCGCACGAGCCGCGGCCCTGCGTGATCTGCCGGACCTGCCGCGTGGCGAGGTCGATGATGGCGATGTCGAAGCCGCCGGCCTCGAGCCGGGCGGTGTAGGCGATCTCACTGTACTGCCTGGCGGGGTTCCACGCGCAGCCGTCGTTCCAGCTTCCGCTGCCCACGGTGAGGCGCCGCACGTTCAGGCCCTCGTTGTCCATCAGCCACAGCTGCGGCGTCCCGGTGCGGTCGGAGGTGAAGGCGATCTCCTGGCCGGTCGGGCTGAAGCACGGCGCCGTGTCCTTGGCCTGCGTCGTCGTGAGCCGCCGCGGCTGCGCGCCGTCGGCGCTCGAGACCCAGACGTCCATGTTGCCGGAGCGGTTGCTCGCGAAGGCGAGGCTCTTGCCGTCGGGGCTGAAGGTGGGCGAGAACGCCTGGCTGTCGCCGCGCTCGCCGCTCAGGTTCGGGACGCTCTGGCCCTCGAAGATCTTCGCCAGGTAGACGAGCGGCGAGCCCTGGCGGTAGGAGACGTAGGCGAGCGCCGCACCGTCGGGCCGCCACGCCGGCAGGATGTTGAGCGAGGCGTTCACCGTCACCCGCCGCGGGTTGAAGCCGTCGTAGTCGACGATGTACAGCTCCTTCGAGGGCCGCTCCTTCGTGGTGTCGCGGTCCGAGACGAACGCGATCCGCGTGCGCGCGACGCCCTTGTGCTGCGCGAGCGCCAGGATGTCGTCCGAGGCCTGGTGGGCGAAGCTCCGCGGGCTGTCCGTCTTACCCGAGTAGCGCCGCTGCATCATCGCCTGGCCGGAGTTGACGAAGTAGACGCGGACCTCGACCTGCAGCTCGCCGCCCGCGACGCGCGCCTCGGTCGCGACCAGGTACTTGGCTCCAATGCCCTTCCAGTCCTCGAAGCGGGGCGCCGCGGGATCGAGCGGCGGGATCGCGTTCATCAGGCTGTCCGCCGTGAACTGGAAGAAGCCCTCGAAGCGGAGGTCGGCCCGCAGCACCTGCGTGATGGTCCGGCACGCCGCCTGGCTCTGCTCGTCGGCGCCGCGCGGAACGCACTCCGGCACGGCGACGCGCGAGATCTCGTCCGTGATGATCAGCGTGGGCGGGGGCTCCTGGGGGGACGCCCCGAGCAACAGCAGTGCCGCCAGGGCACAGCCAAAGAGGAGCCCGCTCGGCCACGCGGAGCGGGGGCTCAGAGAGTGAAGCTCCGGCGCGCCAGCGGGCGCCGGAGCTTCACTGGGTCGGCTTGAACAGTGCCTGGATGGTCTTGGGTTGTTGACCATAGTCCCTTGGAAGCGGGGCGAAGGGCGCCGCGTTGAGGATGGCGCGCTGAGCCGCCATGTCGAGGAGCGAGATGCCGGAGGGCTGGGTGACGCGCACGCCGGTCACCTGGCCGTTCGGCTGGATCGTGAACGTGACGCCGACCGACTGCGTGTGGCCGGTTTTCAGCTGCTGGTTCCAGGTCATCCAGATCTTCTGCTGGACGCCGGCCAGGTACCAGTCGCCGCCGCTGTCCGTGCCGGTCGGGATGCCCGGCCCCGGGGGGCCGAACTCGAGGCCCGGTGTCGCCGTGGCGCTGCCGCGCGCGCCCGGCGTCGAGCCGGCTGCCGCGCCGGGGGCGGAAGGCAGCGCCTTCGCCGTCGCGCGCACCGGCGGCGGCGTCGCGGCGCGCTTGACGCTGCGCGCGTTCGGCAGCGGCAGCGCGTCGG
>CAZMRX010000442.1:0-4426 GCA_964568755.1 uncultured Acidobacteriota bacterium
AGCCGCTCGATGGCCGGCCACGACGCCCCGTACCGCCCCGGCTGGGACTGCCACGGCCTGCCGATCGAGCTCAAGGTGGAGCGCGATCTCGGCGCGAAGAAGCGCGAGATGTCGCCGGTCGCCTTCCGCCAGGCGTGCCGCGCCTACGCCGACAAGTTCATGCGCATCCAGCGCGACGAGTTCGTGCGGCTCGGCGTGATGGGAGAGTGGGACGACCCCTACCTCACGATGTCGCCTCACTACCAGGCCACGATCGTGCGCCAGCTGGCGACTTTCGCGGAGAAGGGGCTCGTCTACAAGGCGAAGAAGTCGGTCCACTGGTGCATCTCGTGCCGCACCGCGCTCGCGGAGGCCGAGGTCGAGTACGACGAGAACCACGAGAGCCCGCAGATCGACGTGCGCTTCGCGCTCGCGGCGAGCGAAGCCGCGCGGCTGGCCGCCCGCTTCCCCGGTCTCGCGAGCCGCCCCGTGTACGCCGTCGCCTGGACCACCACGCCCTGGACGCTTCCGGCCAACCTGGCCCTGGCCTTCCATCCCGACGCAGACTACGCCTTCTTCCCGGTCGAGGGCCGGGACGAGGTGCTGCTGGTGGCGAAGGCGCTCGCCGAGGCCGCGGCGAAGCGCTTCGGCGTCGGCTTCGGGACGCCCCTGGCCGAGGTTAAGGGAGCCGAGCTCGAGCACGTCAAGTTCCGGCACCCCTTCATCCCCCGCGACTCCCCCGGCGTCCTGGCCGACTACGTGACGCTCGACACCGGCACCGGCGTCGTCCACACCGCACCCGGCCACGGCTGGGACGACTACCTCACCGGCGTCCGCTACGGCCTCGACATCTACTGCCCGGTCGACGAGGGCGGCCGCTTCCTCCCCGAGGTCGAGCACTTCGCCGGCCAGCGCGTGTGGGACGCGAACCCGCTCGTCGTCGAGCTCCTGCGCGAAAAGGGCGCGCTCGTCCAGGCGGGCAGGGACAAGCACTCCTATCCCGTCTGCTGGCGCTGCAAGCACCCGATCATCTTCCGCGCCACCGAGCAGTGGTTCATCGCCCTCGACGAAGGACAGCCCACGCTGCGCGAGCAGGCGCTCGCGGCCATCGCCGCCACGCGCTGGCTACCCGCCTGGGGCGAGGAGCGCATCCACAACATGATCGCCACGCGCCCCGACTGGTGCATCTCGCGCCAGCGGCTGTGGGGCGTGCCGATCCCGGCCTTCTACTGCAAGGGCTGCGGCAAGGCGCAGCTCCGTCCCGACCTGCTCCACCACGTAGCGAGCGTGTTCGAGAAGGACACCGCCGACGCCTGGTTCGCGCGCGACGCGAAGGACCTGCTGCCCGCCGGGTTCGCCTGCCCCGACTGCTCCGCCACCGAGTTCGACAAGGAGCGCGACATCCTCGACGTCTGGTTCGACTCGGGCTCCTCGGCGGCCGTCGTCCTGGGCACGCGCCCCGACCTGCCCTGGCCGTGCGACGTCTACCTCGAGGGCAGCGACCAGCATCGCGGCTGGTTCCACTCCTCGCTGCTGATCGGCGTCGGCACGCGCGGGGGCGCCCCGTACAAGCAGGTGATCACCCACGGCTTCTCCGTCGACGGCGAGGGCCGCAAGATCTCGAAGAGCCTCGGCAACGACGTCGACACCCACAAGATGATCGCCAGCTCCGGCGCAGAGATCCTGCGGCTGTGGACGATCATGGTCGACTACCGCGAGGACATGCGGATCTCGGACGACATGATCCGCCGCGTGTCCGAGGCCTACCGCAAGGTCCGCAACACGATCCGCTACCTGCTCTCGAACCTCGGCGACTTCGACCCCGCGAAGGACGCGGTCGACGAAGCCGCGCTCGACGAGCTCGACCGCTACGCGCTCGAGCGTCACCGCCAGGTCGTGGCGCGCGTGCTCGACGCCTACGAGAGCTACGAGTTCCACACGGTCTACCACCAGCTGGTCCAGTACGCCGCCGCCGACCTGTCCTCGTTCTACCTGGACGTGCTGAAGGACCGGCTCTACTGCGACGGCGCCGCCTCGCCACGGCGGCGCTCGGCCCAGACCGTGCTCCACTTGCTGGCGCGCGACCTGTGCCTGCTGCTCGCCCCGGTGCTGCCCTTCACCAGCGACGAGGCCTGGGAGGCGCTGCCCGGACGCTCGGAGCCGTCGGTGCACCTGGCGCTCTTCCCGAAGCGCGAGACCGCCGACACGGCGCGCCTCGAGCGCTGGGCGCTGCTGCTGGAGGTGCGCGCCGAGGTGACCAGGGCGCTCGAGGAAGCGCGCGCCGCCAAGCAGATCGCGGCCAGCCTCGAGGCCGCGGTGGTGCTGCGCGCGCCCGAAACCACGATTCAGGCGCTGCGCGCCCACGACGCGCTCTCGAGCGTCTTCCCCGGCAACCTCGCCAACCTCTTCATCGTGAGCGCGGTCCGGCTCGAGGCGCACGACGGCCCGCTCCGGGTAAGCGTGGAGCACGCGCCGGGCAAGAAGTGCGAGCGCTGCTGGACGTGGTCGGCGCGCGTCGGGACGCTCGCCGCGCACGCTGGCGTGTGCGAGCGATGCGACGAGGTCCTCGGAGCAGCGTGAAGCGCAGCCTCCCCTACCTCGCGCTGATCGCGGCCGTGGTGGTCCTCGACCAGCTCACGAAGGCGCTGGTGGTGCGCTCGATCGGGCTCCACGACTACGTACCGCTCGTCGACGGGCTGCTGAGCCTCAGCCACGTGCGCAACCACGGAGCTGCCTTCGGCCTGCTCTCCGACTGGAACCTGCCCTACCAGTCGCTGCTGCTCTCCGCCCTCAGCCTCGCGGCGCTCGCGGCGATCGCGACCTACTTCGTCCGGCTCCCGCCCGCGGCGCGGCTCCCGCGGCTGGCGCTGGCGCTGGTGCTGGGCGGCGCCGTCGGCAACGTCGTCGACCGGCTGCGGCTCGGCTACGTCGTGGACTTCGTCCACGTCTACTGGCGCGAGTACCAGTGGCCGGACTTCAACGTCGCCGACTCCGCGATCACCGTCGGGGTCGCCCTGCTGGTGATCGACATCCTGACATCGCCCGAGACCGAGCCGCAGGCGACCGCGCCCATCGACACGGCGACGCCCGCCGGGAGGACCGACTGAAATGTTCCCACGCCTGCTGACGCTGCCCGCCTTCGACGCCCTCGGACGCACGATCGGCCCGTTCACGCTGCACACCTACGGCTTCCTGCTGGCGGTCGCGTTCCTGGTGGGCCTGTGGGTCGCCTCGCGCCAGGCGCGGCGGGCCGGGCTCGACTCCGCGCGCGTGACCGACATGGCGGTCTGGGTGCTGATCGCCGGCCTGATCGGGGCCAAGCTGCTGCTGGTGATCGTAGACTGGCGCTACTTCGTCTCGACCCCGAACCAGCTCGCGTCGATCGTCCAGAGCGGCGGCGTTTTCTACGGAGGTCTGATCGGCGGCGCGCTCGTAGCGTGGTGGTACGCGCGCCGGCACAACCTGCCGGGCTGGCAGACGGCCGACGTTCTGGCGCCCGGGGTCGTCGTGGGCCAGGCGATCGGCAGGCTCGGCTGCTTCGCCGCCGGCTGCTGCTGGGGCAAGCTCACCACGCTGCCCTGGGCGGTGACCTTCACGGACGTCTACGCCTCGCGCCAGGTGGGAACACCCATGGACACCCCCCTGCACCCGAGCCAGCTCTACGAGGCGCTCGCGACGTTCCTGATCTTCGCCTTCCTGCTCTGGCTCGCACCCCGCAAGAGCTTCCACGGCCAGGTCGTGCTGAGCTACGTGGCGCTCTACTCGGCCGTGCGCTTCGCCCTCGAGTTCCTGCGCGGCGACCCCGACCGCGGCGCCTGGCTCGGCGGCGTCGTCTCGACGTCGCAGCTGATCGCCGTCGTGCTGCTGCTGGGCGCCGCCGTCCTGCTGCCGCGCGTGAGGCGCACCCAGGGCATCGCAGCCGCCTGAGGTGGACGAAGGCCACGAGCTGGTCGTCGCAGCGGACGACGCCGGCGAGCGTCTCGACGCCTGGCTCGCGCGCCGGATCCCGGGGCTGTCGCGCTCGCGCCTGCAGTCCCTGATCGCCTCGGGCAACGTCCGCCTCGACGGCGCGCCCGCCCGCGCCGCGGCGCGCGTCAAGGCCGGCCAGGCGGTGGTGGTGCGCGTGCCTGCTGCCACTCCGGCCGAGCCGCAACCCGAGGCCATCCCGCTGCGCGTCGTGCACGAGGACGCTTCGCTTCTCGTGATCGACAAGCCGGCCGGGCTCGTGGTCCACCCCGGCGCCGGCGCCAGCAGCGGAACGCTCGTGAACGCGCTGCTCGCGCGCGTGCACGACCTGTCGGGCATCGGGGGGGTGCTGCGCCCCGGCATCGTGCACCGCCTCGACCGCGGTACCTCGGGGCTGCTGGTGGTGGCCAAGGACGACGAGACGCACCGCGCGCTGGTGCGGCAGTTCGCCGGGCGCACGGTCGACAAGGAGTACCTCGCG
>CAZMRX010000443.1:0-4402 GCA_964568755.1 uncultured Acidobacteriota bacterium
TCCTGTCTCGGGTCGTGGAGCACTACCACCGGACCTTCTGCGAGAGAGAGGACGCACAGGCGTACCTCGCGAAGCGTGGCCTGACAGACCGGGATCTGCTGCGCGTCCTGAAGATCGGGTACGCCGACGGGTCGCTCCTAAAGGTGCTCCCGAAGGACGGTGATGTCCGCGAGAAGCTCGTCTCACTCGGTGTGATCACACCCGAGGGGCGCGAGCTCCTGGGCGGCTGCGTCGTCGTACCGATCCCGGATCCGCTCACCGGCCAGTGGACGAACCTCTACGGCCGCGGGATGAAGACGCCACGGCATTGCTACCTTCCCGGTCCCCTTCGGGGTGTCCTGAACTTCCAGGCCGCCCGGCTCTCTCCCGAAGTGATCCTCGCGGAAGGGGTCCTCGATGCGCTCTCCTTCCACCAGGTCGGCATCGGGGTCGCGATCCCGATCTACGGGGTGAACGGCTTCACGCCGGACCACTTGGATCTGCTGAAGCGCGAGGGAGTGAAGCGTGTGGTGCTCGCGCTCGACAACGACGATGCGGGGAGGAAGGGAACGGACGCATTGAAGGAGAAGCTCCAGGCGACTGGCATCGCCGTGCGTGTGGCGTCCTTTCCCGAGGGGATCAAGGATGCGAACGAGCTGCTCGTCTCGCGCAATGGCGATGCCGGCCAGGTCTTCCGCCAGCTCCTCGATGCGGCCACGTCCACCACGCCCGAGCCCCCGCCTGCCCCCGAGCCCGTCTCGACATCTCCATCAGGACAGAAGGACGAGAAGCCGCCCGCCGGGCCCCAGCTCACGCGCGACGGTGTCAGCTACCACGCTCGCGTGCATTCGCTCCTGCTCGGCCGCCTCCGGGTGACGGTGAAGGTGACGAAGGGCGAAGCCTTCCACGTCGACACGATCGATCTCTACGCCTCGAGAAGCCGTGCCGAGTTTACCAAGCGCGCTGGCAAGGCCCTGGGCGTCGAGCTGGCCACCGTCGAGGCCGCGCTTCTGGATCTCGTCGTCCAGGCCGAGAAGCAGCTCGACGGCAAACCAGACGAGGAGGAGCCTGCGCCGCCGCCGATGACTGAGGCCGATCGCACCGAAGCCCTGGCTTTCCTCAGACGGCAGGATCTCCTCGACCAGGCGGCGAAGGACATCGACGCCCTCGGCTACGTCGGCGAGGAGACGAACAAACGCCTCCTCTACCTGGTCGCGGTCTCGCGCAAGCTCGAGGACCCGCTCTCGGCGATCGTGCTCAGCCAGAGTGGTGCCGGCAAGAGTGGGCTCACCGAGGTAATCGAGCGGCTCTGCCCGCCGGAGGACGTGGTGCTCTTCACGCGCCTCACGCCGCAGAGCCTCTACTACACCGAGCCGGGCTTTCTCGACCGCAAGCTCGTGATCGTCGAGGAGCGCTACGGCTCGATGGAGGCCGACTACTCGATCCGGGTCCTCCAGAGCCGCAAGAAGCTCATCGCGGCGGCGCCGGTGAAGGATCCCCAGACGGGGAACATGCGGACGAAGGTCTTCACGGTCGAGGCCCGTGCCGCCTTCATCGAAGCGACGACTGCGTCGAGCGTGAACCACGAGAACGCGACCCGCTGCTTCGAACTGATGATGGACGAGAGCCAGGAGCAGACGCGGCGGATCCACGAACGGCAGCGGCTTTTGCGGACCGAGCGGGGGCTCCGGCTCCGCGAGGAGGCCGCGGCCATCACCCGCCGTCACTGGAACGCACAACGCCTTCTCGAGCCGCTGCCGATCGTCATCCCCTTCGCTGACCGGCTGAGCTTCCCGTCGAGCTGGATGCGGACGAGGCGCGACCACGCCCGCTTTCTGAACCTGATCGAGGTCTCGGCCTTCCTCCACCAGCACCAGCGGCAGAAGAGCACGGGCGCGATCGTGGCCTCTCTCGCGGACTACGAGGCCGCCTACGCTCTCGCCGCGGAGGTCCTGAGGGAAACGCTCACCGACGTCAAGAAGCCGCTCCGCGAGGCCTACCGGTGCATCGAGGGCCTCGCCCAGGGAAAAGGCGGGACCATCTCGCGTCGCGAGATCCGCGAGGCGCTTCACGTGCCCGACTCGACCGTGAGGCGCTGGCTGCAGGACCTCGTGGACTTCGAGTACCTCGGCCTCGCACAGGCGGAAGGCGAGAGGAATGGCCAAGGCAAGGCCGTCCGCTATCGGCTTCTCGATCGTGAACCTCAGGAGAGCGCGGTGGCCGGCCTTCTCTCACCCGCCGAACTCGGTGCGCTCCTCGAGGCTCGGGCGTGAGGGACGGGCGAACTTCGCCAGCTCGCCACACCCGCCAAACCGGTGGTGGCGGGGCTATCTCCCTCGAGAGAAAGCCTCTTCCCTCAACTTCGCCACTTCGCCACAGAAACCAGCGGGCCAGTGTGTCGGCGCGTCGCGTGCTCGCGGTTTACGAGGACAGCCTCGCCGTGCGCTACGCGCCGCGGACGGTGCCGCACTACATGGCCCAGCTGCGACCGTTTCTCGCATGGCTCGAGGAGCGAGGCGTCGATCTCGTGGAGGTGAAGTCGCGCGATCTCCTGGGCTACCAGACCTACCTCTATGCCTTTCGCCGTACCGACGGACGCCCCTACGCAGCGGCCTACCAGGCCAACCGCCTCGTCGTGCTCAAGCACTTCTTCCGCTTCTTGTACCGGCGCGGCTACCTGCTCCACGACCCGGCGATGGACCTCGAGCTGCCACGGCTCGAGAAGCGACTCCCCCGCGTGATCCTGACGACACGGGAAGCCAAGCGAGTGATCGAGGCGCCCGACACGCGAACGCCTGAAGGCCTCCGTGATCGGGCGATCCTCGAGACGCTCTACGCGACCGGCGTCCGCGTCTCGGAGCTCGGGAGCCTGACGCCCTACGACGTCGACACCGAAGAGCGCGTACTGAAGGTCGTGCTCGGCAAGGGACGGAAGGACCGAAACGTCCCCCTCACGCGTGCTGCAGCCGAGGCGATCGACGCCTATCTCGTGAAAGCGCGGCCGCGGCTTCAGGGCCCGAGGAGAGTGCGCTTCCTGTTTCTCCAGGCTCGTGGGGGAAAGCTGGACCGCGCGACGACGGCGCGAATCGTGACCAGCCGGGCGAGAGAGGCCGGGGTCGAGAAGCACGTGACACCCCACACCTTCCGGCACACGGTCGCGACGCACCTGCTCAAAGGGCGGGCCGACATCCGCCACATCCAGGCGCTCCTGGGTCACGCCTCGCTAGCGACGACGCAGCGCTACACGCGAGTCGAGGTGTCCGACCTGCGCCGGGTGGTCGAGCGTGCGCATCCGCGCGGACGCTGAGGTCGAAGCGTTTCTCGCCGAGCTGCGCGGCCGCCGAGTGTCGACGAGCCTTCTGGACCGTACCGAACGAGTGCTGCCGCGCTTGCTGTCACACCTGAGCGAAGAGGGGCGACGTAGCCTGAGCGCAGTCACGGAGGCCGACCTCGCCAGCTGGGCGCGTGTCCTCTCACGCCAGAACACACGCTATGGAAAGAACCTGACCCTCACGACCCAGGCGCTCTACCTCGCGGTGGTGCGGCGCTTCTTCGCTTGGCTCTTCAGGCAGGGACGGATACTGCAGGACCCTGCGAAGGAGCTGAAGCTGCCCCGGCCGGACAGCCTTCCGCGCGTCGTCCTCACCGAAACCCAGGCACGCCGTCTCATGAGCGCCCCGGCAGCGGTGAATCCTCGCTGGTGGGCCGAGGCTGTCGAGAAGCGAGATCACGCGATCCTCGAGCTCCTCTACGGAACTGGCCTTCGCCTGGGAGAGTGCGCTCGGCTCGACGTCTCCGACCTGAACCTCCTGGAGAGGCGTCTCTTCGTGCGTGACGGCAAGGGGCACCGCGACCGGGTCGTCCCCGTCACAGGACGCTCGCTCGCGGCTCTCGACTCCTACTCGCGAGACGTCCGACCGCTCTTCACGCGAGAGCCGCGTGAACAGGCCCTCTTCCTGGCGTGGACCGGAGCGCGGCTGTCGCCCATCACGATCCGTGTGATCGTCCGGGCAAGAGCGAAGGCCGCTGGGATCCGACCACCCGTCTCGCCGCACGTGCTGCGCCACAGCTGCGCGACGCATCTCCTTCGAGGCGGCGCCGACCTGCGGTACGTGCAGGAGCTGCTCGGGCATCGGTCGATCGAGACGACCACCCGCTACACGCGAGTCGCGATCGCCGATCTCGCGGCCGTGATCACACGAGCACATCCGCGGGAGCGCGCCTGGGCCCGCCACCGGGCGCTACAATCCCGCTGACCGACCATGCTCTCCCTGCGCTCGCCGAGACGTAGCCCGCTCCTCCGCGTGATGGCGCGCGTCCTCATCCTCGCGCTCGTCACGACGCTGGTCCCCCTGGAGTCGAGCGCATTCATTCCGACGAGGACCGAGAAGCTCACTAAATCCGCCTTCGGCGAACTCCTCGC
>CAZMRX010000444.1:0-4394 GCA_964568755.1 uncultured Acidobacteriota bacterium
CGTTCCTCGCGCCGGGCGTCGTGTGCATGCCGCCGATGTACGTCAACGTCGGCGCCTACGTCGGAGAGGGCTCGATGATCGACTCCCACGCGCTCGTCGGCTCGTGCGCGCAGGTGGGGCGCGGGGTTCACGTCAGCGCCGGGGCCCAGATCGGCGGCGTGCTCGAGCCGGTGGGCGCGCTGCCGGTGATCGTCGAGGACGACGTGCTGGTGGGCGGGAACACCGGGATCTACGAAGGGGCGGTCGTCAAGGCCCGCGCCGTGATCGGCGCGGGCACGATCCTGACGGGCTCGACGCCCGTCTACGACCTGCCGCAGGGCCGTGTGCTGGAGCCGCGCGAGGGCCAGCCGCTCGTGATCCCCGAGGGCGCCGTGGTCGTGCCGGGCGCGCGCGCGGTGCGCCGGGGCGCGGGGGTGGAGTGGGGCCTGTCGCTCGCGACGCCCGTGATCGTCAAGTACCGCGACGCGAAGACCGACGCGCGCACGTCGCTCGAGGCCTGGCTGCGCTAGTCGGGCTCCTGCTAGTCGACGAGCGTGAGCGTCCGGACCTCCGGGGGCAGCGGCGTGTCGGCCGCGACGTAGCCGACCGAGCCCGCGTTCTTCGCCACGAACGCGATCACCTCGGCGTCGTTGGCCTTGACCGGCGGCGGGGTCGTGCGCGCGGCGGAGAACATCTGCTTCTGCCAGTACTGCACCACCTGCGCGACCGGTTGGCGCAGGACGCCTTCGGAGAAGGCGGTGCGGACCGGCGACGTGCCCGACTGGTCGACCGGCACCGCCAGGCCGCCGCCGCCGCTCCAACGCGAGGCCTTCTTCAGGAACACGGCCGCGAGGTCGGCACGCCGCACACTCCCACCCGTGACGCTGGGGTGGACGATCACGACGAAGCTGTCGGCCGCGGCGGCCGGGCAGGCTGCCATGAGCACCAGCACGAGCGCGGCGCCGATCGACTGCACCAGGGGTGAACGCATCGACCCCCCTTCCCTGTTGTGCGGATCATACACCCCAGGCTCGGCGCCGCCCGCCGTCGTCGCCAGCGCCGAGGTGGGCAAGCGCGCTCTCGTGCCGCCGGTTAGAAGAAGATCAGCAGGCCCGCGGTGAGAGTGACGCCGAAGTCCGGGTCGCCGCGTCCGACCGCGCTCGCGAAGTTGAGCTCGAGCGTCGGCATCACGCGGCCGAACGCGCGCGCGACGCCGATGCCGGGCAGCAGCACCAGGTTCAGCTCGGGGTCGACCGGCACCACGAAGCGGGCCGCCGCGTAGACGTTGGGATGGAACGACCAGACGAGTCCCGGCGTGAGCGAGAAGCTCGCGTACTGTCCGTCCACGAACGTCGGACCCACGTCGAGCTCGAGCGCCAGCTTGGGAGTGACCTGACGACCGTAGCCGACGAGGGTCGTGAAGTCCTCCTGCCAGCCCTCCCACGGACCGCCGGGCGGCCGGTAGCCGAGCGTCGTCCCGAGGAAGCCGGCCACGTAGTTCACGGGGGCTGGAGCGGCCGCGTCCTGGGCGCCGCAGGGGGCGGCCAGAGCCGGCGCCAGCAGAGCGAGGACGAGGCGGGCGCGTCGCACCGCCCGAGACACTAGCACGGCGGCCCGTTCCGACGGGCTGCGGATGTTCAAACTCTTGTGCTTGACAGCCGGTACCCTCGCTGCTAGTTTCCTAGCATAGTGCTGTTTTATTAGCATAGAGGGTGGCATGAGCGCTGGCGCGAGGCGGGCGGCTTCACTGGTCCTGACGGCGGCGTTCTTCGTCGCGGGAGCGCGTCCTGCCGAGACGTCGCTGCGGCCGCTCGTGGAGCGGCTTTCGTCCCCCGACGCGTCGGCGCGGGCGGAAGCGGCCTGCGAGCTCGGCCGGAAAGGCAAGGCGGCCGCGTCGGCGGTCGACGCCCTGGTCGCGCTGCTGCCCGACGCCCTGCCCGTCGGGCCCGTCGAGTGCGGCATGAGCCCGTGGCTGCGCCGTCAGCTCGAGGCAAAGCCCGAGCAGTGGCGGCGCTTCGAGACCTCACCGGGGCGAGAGGCGGCGCGGGCGCTCTCGCGGATCGGCCGCCCGGCGCTGCAGCCGCTGATCGCCACGCTGACGGCCGAGAGCCCGAGGGCGCGGGCCCACGCCGCCTTCGCGATCGGCGAGCTGGACGCGCGCGAAGGCCGCGCCGAAGCCCTGCCCCGGCTGATGATCGCCTTGAAAGACGAGGACGAGGGGGTGCGCGAGGCGTGCGTGCGCGCGCTGGGCGAGATCGAGGATCCCGAGGCGGTCCCGGCCCTGCTCGGGGCGCTGCGCGACAAGGCCGCCCTGGTCCGCGCCGCCAGCGCGTGGGCGCTCGGCGAGATCGAGGACGTGCGCGCGGTCGAGCCGCTGATGCGGACGCTCTGGGACGCGGAAGCCGAGGTCCGCAGCCAGGCGGCATGGGCGCTCGGCGAGCTGGAGGACACCCGCGCCGTCGAAGGCCTGATGGGCGCGCTGAAGGACAAGGACCGGCGCGTTCGCCGGCAGGTGGCCTGGGCGCTCGGCGAGATCGAGGACCCGCGGGCGGTGGTCGTGCTGGTCAAGGCCGTGGCGGATCCCGACGTCGACGTGCGCCGGCAAGCTGCGTGGGCGCTCGGCGAGATCGAGGACCCCGCGGCGGTCGAGGCGCTGGTCGCCGCACTCAAGGACGCGGACGCCGACGTGCGCTCGCAGGCCGCCTGGGCGCTAGGCGAGATCGAAGACAAACGGGCCGTCGCCGGCCTGGCCGGCGCGCTCGGCGACGGCGACGTGCGCGTCCGCAAGCAGGCGGCCTGGGCGCTCGGCGAGATCGCCGACCCGAGCGCGGCGGGACCCCTGGCCAGGGCCTTGAAGGACACGAGCGCCGAGGTCCGCAAGCAGGCGGCGTGGGCGCTCGGCGAGATGAAGGAGCGGGAGTAGACGATGCCCGAGAACGACGAGCTGCTGCGGGAGCTGAGCCGCCGCGAGCGCCAGATCATGGACTTCCTGTACCAGCACGGCCGCGCGACGGCGGCCGAGGTGCAGGCCAACATCCCCGACCCGCCGAGCTACTCGGCGGTGCGCGCGATGCTGCGCGTGCTGGAGGAGAAGGGCCACGCTCGCCACGAGCAGGACGGACCGCGCTACGTCTACGTGCCGCGCGTGGCGCGCGACCGGGCCAAGCGACAGGCCCTGCGCCACATGGTGCGGACGTTCTTCGACGGCTCGCCCGAGCAGGTGGTCGCAACGCTGCTCGACGACCGCTCCGCGAAGCTCTCCGACGACGACCTCGATCGCCTGGCGCGTCTGATCGACCGGGCACGCCAGGAAGGAGCCTGAACATGAGCCAGCTGACCGCCGAAGTCGCGGACGTCGTCTTGAAGGCCACGCTCGTGCTGGGCGTCACGGGGCTCACAGCCTCGGCGCTCGGGCGCGCGTCGGCCGCCACGCGCCACCTCGTGTGGACGCTCGGCGTCGCGGCCGCGCTGCTGGTGCCGGCGCTGCGCGGCGTCGCTCCGCGCTGGGAGCTGCCGCTGCTGCCCGCCACCCCGACCGTCGTGCGCATCGAGACATCCGCCGCGGGCGTGGCGCCTCCGGCTGCGGGACCGCGTCTGTCGGGGCGCAGCGAGTCGACCGCGGTCGAAGCGAACACCCCGGCTGCGACCGCTTCGCTGCCGATCGCCGCCGCCCCTTCGCTCGACCCGGTTTCGCTCCTGGCCCTGGTGTGGCTCGCGGGCGCGGCGCTGGTCGCGGCGCCCCTGCTCCTGGGCACCGCCCGCGTCTGGGCGCACGGCCGACGCCGCGGGGCGTTCTCGTCGCCGGACTGGGCCGCGCTGCTGCGCGACATCGCCGGGTCGCTTTCGCTCCGCCGCGCCGTGCGCCTGCTGCGCGGGCGCCCGAAGAGCATGCCGATGGCCTGGGGCCTCCTGCGTCCCGCGGTCGTCCTCCCCGAGGACGCGGAGGGCTGGTCGGTGGAGCAGCGACGCGCCGTGCTGACGCACGAGCTCGGACACGTCAAGCGCCACGACTGCCTGACTCAAGCGCTGGCCCAGGCGGCGTGCGCGGTCTACTGGTTCCACCCGCTGGTCTGGGTCGCGTCCTGGCGGCTGCGCGTCGAGCGCGAGCGCGCGTGCGACGACCTGGTGCTGCGCGCCGGCGCGAGCGGCCCGGACTACGCGGACCACCTGCTCCAGCTCGCGCGCGGCGCGCGTGCCGGCGCCGGGCCCGCCTGGGCGCTCGCGATGGCGCGCCCCTCCCAGCTCGAGGGCCGCCTGCTCGCGATCCTCGACCCGTCGCTCGACCGGCGCGGTCCGACGCGCGCCGTGGCCAGCTTCGCGCTGGCCGCGGCGGCGCTGCTGGTCGTGCTGCTCGCCGGGCTCGAGCCGTGGGAACGGCCGGTCGCCGCGTCGACGACGCTCGCGTTCGAGACGCT
>CAZMRX010000445.1:0-4383 GCA_964568755.1 uncultured Acidobacteriota bacterium
GAGCCTCGAGAAGTTCGCGACCGAGATCCGCGCGCTGCAGAAGACCGAGGTGCGCGAGGTCGAGGAGCCCTTCGGCTCGGGGCAGAAGGGCTCCTCGGCGATGCCGCACAAGCGCAACCCCGTGGGCTGCGAGCAGGTCGCGGGCCTCGCGCGGCTGGTCCGGACGAACGCGCTCGCCTCGCTCGAGAACGTGGCGCTGTGGCACGAGCGCGACATCTCGCACTCTTCGGTCGAGCGCGTGATCGTGCCGGACAGCTTCCTGGCGCTCGACCACATGCTCGCCCGCTTCACGCGCATCGTGAAGGGCATGACGGTCGACGAGGCGCGCATGCGCCGGAACCTCGAGCTCGGGCGCGGGCTCGTGTTCTCGGGCCAGCTGCTGCTGGAGCTCACCGCGCGCGGGATGCGGCGCGAGGACGCCTACCGCGTCGTGCAGGGCCACGCGATGGAAGCGTGGAAGAGCGAGGGCGACTTCCGGGAGCGGGTGATGCACGACGCCGAGGTGCGCGCGGTCCTGAGCGAGGCGGAGGTGGCCGAGGTGTTCCGCCTCGAGCGCTATCTCACGCACGTGGACGCGATCTTCGCCCGCGTGTTTCGCGGCTAGACCAGGTACAGCGACGGGGCGCGGCGGCGATCCGTCTCGCGCCGGTCCACGACGTACGCGACCGGGCGCCCGTGGTCGCTCTCGCGCTCGCCCCACCGGTCGCCGCGCCGCTCGCGCGCGCGCCGGTCCACCACGATCGCGATCTCCGGGGCTCCCCGCAGCAGCGTCTGCAGCACGGGAATCGCCTGCGCTCGGCGGGGGCTCACGACGAGCACCGGCGCGTCCTCGAGCGAGTCCCGCTCGAGGCAGCTTCCGCAGATTCCGTGGCTGACGGCGGGGTCGTGGAAGGGCTCCATCGAGCCCATGTACTTCTGGCACCACGCGCAAACAGTGACCATAGGACCTCGTCCTTGGAGGGACGCTCCTGTACGACAACCTGAAGCCCGGATCCTAGCGCACCTCGGCCGGGAGGGGAAGCCCCTTTCGGACCGCCCGGGCCAGCCAGACGCCGGACCCGGCCGCCACGGTGGCGGTGGCGGCGACCAGGCCCGGAGCGGCCGGAACGAGCGCGGCCGAGACGCCGAGCAGCGCCAGCCGGGCCGCCTCGAGCGGCAGCGCCCACGCGCGCCGATCGAGGAGCCCGCCGAGGCTGGAGAGGCTCCACACGACGAGCGCGGCGCCTGCCGCCCGGGTCTCGGGAGAAAGCGTGTCGCTTTGGCGCAGGAAAAGGGTAGTCGCCGCGAGCACCACCGTGAAGTGCGCGAGCACGTAGAGCTTGACCGCCCGCGGCAGGGGCACGTCCCACTTCACGTAGCTCGCTCGGTCCACCTCGGTCGGGCCCACGGGGCCGCCGAGGTCGTCGGGCCGCCAGCCCGGCCGCTGCCACAGCACCCGCAGCCGGTCGAGCGGCCGTCGCGCGCGCCGCGCCACGTCCCACATCTCCACCCAGTAGTGCAGGTTGGCCCAGAGCGGGTTGAAGCTCGCGAGCGGCCGCGTGATCCCGTAGACGGGCTCGTCCTCCTCCCGTGCGAAAGACCCGAACAGGCGGTCCCAGACGATCAGCGTGCCGCCGTGGTTGCGGTCGATGTAGCGGGGGTTGCGGGCGTGGTGCACGCGGTGGTGCGACGGCGTGTTGAGCACCCACTCGAGCGGGCCGAGCCGGCCGACGAGCCGGGTGTGGATCCAGAACTGGTAGAGCGTGTCGAAGGACGAGACCGCCAGGAACATCGCCGGCGGAAAGCCCACGAGCGCGAGCGGCAGGTAGAACACCCACGAGACCGCCGGCTGGAACGCGCCCTGGCGCAGCGCCACGGTCAGGTTGTACTCCTCGCTCTGGTGGTGGACCACGTGCGCCGCCCAGCCCGCGTTCACCTCGTGGCTGAAGCGATGGAACCAGTAGTAGAGAAAGTCGTGGCCCACGAAGCAGACTCCCCAGGCCCACGCCGCGTCCATCCCGATCTCGAACAGCCGGTAGCCGGAGTAGAGAAAGGCGTAGCCCGCGAAGAGCGCGGTCTTCAGGAACACGCCGCCGAGCTGCTGCAGCACGCCGCAGGACAGGTCGCCGATCGAGTCGTTGAGCCGGTAGCTGTCGCGCTCCAGCACGCGCGTCAGCGCGAGCTCGATCCCGATCAGGAGGAAGAAGACGGGGATCGCGAGCTGGATGTAGTCCACGGCCGGACGCCCATCCTAACCCGCGGAGGCCGCCGGGCCGGAAGCGGCAAGCCACCGGCTGCGAGCGACGCCCGCCGTCACTCGGGCGAAGCGAGCGGGGGAACGAGAGGGTGGACGCGACGCACGGTCCCCCCGGCCACGCCTGCCGCGCGTGCGGGCCGGTCCTGGCTCGCCCGCCAGGCACGCAGGACCGCCGGCAGGTGCGCCGGGAAAGCGAGCGACTCCGGCAGCTGGTCGGGCGCGAACCAGGCGATCTCCGCGACCTCGTTGGGATCGCTGTGCGTCTCGGAAGCCGCCTCCGGCAGCGCGTGGAAGTAGATGTCGAGCGTGACTTTGTCCGCCCCCGGGCCGTCGGGCGCGTAGCTGTCGATCCACATCCCGAGGATCGCGCCCACCTCCACGTCGAGGCCGGTCTCCTCGCGCACCTCGCGTGCGACCGCCTCGCGCGGGTGCTCGCGCGGGCCGCAGAACCCCCGTGGCACGTCCCACGCTCCCTTCCACGGCTCGTGAGCGCGGCGCACCAGCAGCAGCTCGCCGGCGCGGCTCACCAGCGCGCCCGCGCACGGCTTGGCGTCGAGCCAGTGGCTCGTGTCGCACGCCCGGCACGTGACGGGCGGGGGTGCGGGCAGGGGCGCTCCGCATTCGGAGCAGAACCGCGGCATGGCCTTCGGCCCTCCTCGGTTTACGTGCCCCTACTATACGCCTCGCCCCTCGGGGCGCAAGGAGCGGGAGGCGGAGTCCCGCAGCGCCCGGACCAGCCACACCGCGCACAGGGCGAGCGTCGCCGCTCCGCCGAGCAGCCACAGCCCTCCCGCCACCGCACGAGCGCCGCCCTCCAGCGGTCCGTGAAGCACGCCCGGCGCGAGGAACAGATAGAAGCCGACGAGCCCCAGCGTCGCCGCAGCCGCGTGCGCCCCCGCTTCCCGGTCCGGACGCAGCAGGGCGAGCGGCACAACCCACAGCAGGTACTGCGCGCTCTGCAGGCCGTAGAGCGTCGCGAACGCGAGCAGCACCGCGAGCACGGCGCGCCGCGGCGGGAGCCCGAGCCGCCGTGCGCGCACCGCCAGCGCCGCCCAGGCGGTTAGGAACAGGAGCTTGGAGGCGAGGGCGGCGAGCGGCCAGAAGCGCGCCTCGCTCCGCGGCAAGGCGCCGCTTGCCAGCCACTCGAGCCCGCGGGCCGCGCCGGCCCAGCCGAAATCGGCGATGCCGCCGTAGCCGAAAAGCTCGCGTCGCAGCGCGTGCGGGTCGAGGAGCGCGAACGGGGCGAGCAGCAGCGCGCCGGGCAAGAGCGCGAGGAAGGCGTAGCGCAACGCCGCTCGCCGGGAGGCCCCGCCCGCGAGCGCCAGGAACGGCAGCGCCAGGACCGGGAAGGACTTAGTGGCGACCCCGGCGCCGAGCGCGAGCGCGGAGGCGTCCGCGCGTCCGCGCTCGCCGAGCAGAACCGCGAGCAGCAGCAGCCCGAGCGGGATCGCGTCGAACTGCCCGTGGACGCCGCCCACCAGCAGGCTCACCGGGTGCAGCGCATAGAGCCACGCCGCGAGCGGCGCGGCGAGCCCGGCCGCGGCCGCGCGCGCGAGCAGGGCCACGATCGCGAGGTCGGCGGCGACCACGGGCAGCTTGACGTTGACCGCGAACGATCCGACGCCTTCGCGGGCCAGCCACAGCGCCGCGGCCTCGACAGCCGCCCACGGCGGCGGGTACGGGTAGAGCCGCTCGGTGGTGTAGGGGTTCCACGACACGTCGAGCAGGTGGCGCGCGACGCGCTCGTAGCGCGCCACGTCCGCGACCTCGCCGTCGAACACCGCGACCGCCAGGAGCCGCAGCGCGAGCGCGGCCAGCAGCGGCAGGATCGCCGCGCGCGTCACCGCAGCGGCTCGCGCGGATCGCGCGCGAAGACCACGGGCACCGCCCAGTCCATGCGCGACGCGCCCAGCTCCCCGGCGAGCGCGATGCGCGCCTCGCGCGCGGCCTCGCCGAGCGCGCGGCCCGCCGCGAGCTCGGAGTAGAGCTCGCGAGCGAACAGCGTCGCCGCGCTGTCGAGCACCGCGTACTGGTTGGCGACCACCGCGGGGACGCCGGCCGCCACGAGCGCGGGCGCGACACCGCGGCTCCAGTCGCTGCGCCCGCCGCGCGCGCTCTCGCAGGCGTTCAGGAACACCAGGCCGAGC
>CAZMRX010000446.1:0-4379 GCA_964568755.1 uncultured Acidobacteriota bacterium
GTGCTGTTCGATCGCGAACACGGTGCAGATGTTGGGATGGTTCAGGGCCGAAGCCGCGCGCGCTTCGCGCTGGAAACGCTCGAGCGCCTGGGTGTCCTGGGCGAGCGCCTCGGGGAGGAACTTGAGCGCCACGCGGCGGCCGAGCTTCGTGTCCTCGCCCTCGTAGACGACGCCCATGCCCCCGCTGCCGAGCTTCGCGGTGATCCGGTAGTGGGAGACGGTCTCGCCGATCATCGCCGCATCTCCGAGCACTCTCACTCCCCCGCCGCGTCCGTCGGGTACAGCTTCTCGAACTCCGGCTCGCCGTGGAGGATCGCCAGGTCGGGGTCGCGGCGCGCCCAGCTCGGGTCCTTGAAGCCGGCATCCCAGGCCTTGCGCAACGCCTCGATGCCCTCCGGCTTCTTGCCGAGCTGGCAGAACACGCAGGCCACGTTGTACATGACCGTCGCCTCGTCCGGCCGCAGCGCCATCGCGAGGTGCGCCTCGCGCATCGCGTCCTCGACCCGGTCGAGGTTCGCGTAGTCGGTAGCCAGCAGCGTGCGGCCGCGCGCGTCCTCGGGGACCTTCTTCAGGTGCGTCTCGAGCACCTGGATCCGCTGCAGGACCGAGTTGCGCAGCGCCTCCTTCTTCCCGAGCGCCCCGAGCGCGTTGTTGATCGGCACGTAGATGTTGTAGTCCTCGCCGGCGGCCGCCACCGCGGCCTCCGCCATGTCCGCGACCTCCTGGTACTTGCCCGCGGCGAACAGCGCCCGCCCCAGCAGGTAGTAGCCGCCCTCGACGTCGGGCTTGCGCTCGATCGCCTGGCGAACCCGCCGGATCGCCTCGTCGTACTTCGCCTCGGCGTAGAGGATCCACGCCTCGGCCACCAGGATCTCGGGGCCGGCCTTGCCCAGCATGCTCGCGCGCTGGCTGGCGGTCTTGGCCCGCTCGATCCAGCTGGGCGTGCGCTCGAAGTGCTGGTGGTACTGCGCGCTGGCGTTGGCGATCGCGGCATAGGCCATCGCGAAGGACGGGTCGAGCGCCACGGCGTTCTCGAACATCTGCAGCGCGAACTCGGAGTCCTGGCGCGTCATCCGCCGCGCGTAGCTCTTGCCACGCAGGTACAGGTCGTAGGCCTGCAGGTTGTCGGTGGGCTTGGTGGCGAGCGCCTCCTGCTCCTGCGGCGAGAGCGTGATTCGCAGCGCCTGCGCGATCTTGCGCGCGATCTCGTCCTGCACCTCGAAGACGTCCGCCATCTCCCGGTCGTAGCGCTCGGACCAGGCGAGCGAGTCGGTCTGAGCGTCCACCAGCTGGGACGTGATCCGGAGCCGGTTCCCGGCGCGGCGGATGCTGCCGGTCAGCACGAAGGCGGCCTTGAGCTGCTGGCCGACCTGCGCCGCGGTGACCGACTTGTCCCGGTAGGGCAGGACGGTGGGACGCGAAAGGATCTTCAGGCCCTTGATCTTGGACAGCTCGGTGATGATGTCCTCGGTCACGCCGTCGCGCAGGTACTCGTCCTCCTTCACCCCCGAGAGGTTCTCGAAGTAGAGCACTGCGACCGAGCGATCCGGCAGCTTGTGAGAGGCGCTCGGGCGCGAGTCGCCGAGCTCCGCCGTGCGCCGTCCTCCGGAGTCGGTGTCGCGCTTGAGGCGCAGCAGGTCGGTCTTGAGGTCGGTGGCGGTCTGGTAGCGGAGGCTGCGGTCCTTCTCGAGCGCCTTGCCCAGGATGCGGTTGAGCTCCGGCGGCAGCGACGGGTTCGCCTGGCTGATCGGCGGGGGCTCGCGGTTCAGGATCGCCTCGAACACCACGGCCGAGGTCTCGCCCTGGAACGGCAGCGCCCCGGTGCCCGCCTGGTACAGGACCGTCCCCAGCGAGAAGAGGTCGGTGCGCGCGTCGGTGACCTGCCCGCGCGCCTGCTCGGGCGACATGTAAGAGACGGTGCCCATGGTCGTGCCGGCGCTCGTCAGCTCGTTCGGCTGCACCGCCGTGGGCGCCTCCGAGTGCTCCCCACCCGCGGACCGCGCCCGCTCGATCTTGGCGAGTCCGAAGTCGAGCACCTTGACCTGGCCGCGCGCCGTCACGAAGACGTTGGCGGGCTTCAAGTCGCGGTGCACGATGCCCTTGGCGTGCGCCGACTCGAGCGCGTCGGCGACCTGGATCCCCAGGTCCAGCAGCGGGCCGACGTCGAAGGGGCCCTTGCGGATGCGGTCCGCGAGCGTCTCTCCCTCGAGCAGCTCCATCGAGATGAAGTGCTGGCCCTCGTGCTGGTCGATCTCGTGGACGGTGCAGATGCCGGGGTGGTTGAGCTGCGAGGCCGCCTTGGCCTCGCGCTGGAAGCGCTGCAGCGCGTCCGCGTCCTGCGCCATCTCCAGCGGCAGGAACTTGAGCGCCACCTGCCGGCCGAGCGTCGTGTCCTCCGCCGCGTAGACGACGCCCATCCCGCCGCTGCCCAGCTTGGACAGGATCTTGTAGTGCGAGACCGACTGGCCGATCATCGGCTCGCCCCCTCCGGCCTTCCCGATTCGCCCTCCGCGGCCTCGGCCGGATAAAGCTGCTCGAACTCCGGGTCTCCCTGGAGCAGCGCCAGGTCGGGATCGCGGCGCGCCCAGCTCGAGTCCCTGAAGCCCGCCTCCCAGGCCTTGCGCAGGACCGCCAGGGCCTCGGGCTTCTTCTCGATCTGGCAGAAGACGCAGGCGGCGTTGTAGAGCACGGTCGCTTCGTTGGGGCGCAGCGTGATCGAGAGGTTGGCTTCGCGCACGGCGTCGTCGACGCGGCCGAGGACGGCGTACTCGCTGGCGAGGATGCCGCGCGCGCGGGCGTCCTCGGGCACCGTCTTCAGGTGGCCCTCGAGCGCCTGGACCACGCGCTGGCGCATGTTGTCGAGCGCGTCCTTCTTGCCGAGCGCGCCGAGCGCGTTCGTGATCGGCACGTAGATGTTGTAGTCCGTGCCGCTCGCCTCGAGCGCCGCGTCCGCGACCGCCGCCACGTCCTGGTAGCGCCCGGCGGCGAACAGCGCCCGCAGCATCAGGTAGTAGGCGCCCTCGGTGTCGCGCTTGCGCTCGACCGCCTCCTGGGCCACGTGCGCGGCCTCCTCGTACTGCGCCTGCGTGTACAGGATCCAGGCCTGCGCGATCTTGACCTCGGGCAGGTGCGGCTGGAGCGCGATCGCCTTGCGCGAGGCGTCGCGCGAGCGATCGAGCCAGCTCTTCTGGCGCTCGTAGTTGTAGTGGTACTGCGCGCAGACGTTGGAGATGGCCGCGTGGGCGAGCGCGAACTCGGGGTCGAGCGAGACCGCGTTCTCGAACATCTGCAGCGCGAACTCCAGGTCCTGGCGGGTATGGCGCCGGGCGTAGCTGCGCCCGCGAAGGTAGAGGTCGTAGGCCTGCAGGTTCGCGGTCGGCTTCACCCCGATCGCTTCCTGCTCCTGCGGCGAGAGCGTGACGCGCAGCGCCTCGGCGATGTTGCGCGCGATCTCGTCCTGCACCGCGAAAACGTCGGCCATCTCGCGGTCGTAGCGCTCGGACCACAGCAGCGAGTCCGACGCCGCGTCCACCAGCTGCGCGCTGATGCGCAGCCGGTTGCCGCCGCGGCGGATGCTGCCGGCGAGGACGGAGGTGGCCTTGAGCTGCTGGCCGACCTGCGCCGTGGCGACCGGCTTGTCGCGGAACGGCAGCACCGCCTGGCGCGACAGCACCTTCAGGCCCTTGATCTTCGACAGCTCGGTGATGATGTCCTCGGTGACGCCGTCGCGCAGGTACTCGTCTTCCTTCACGCCGGAGAGGTTCTCGAAGTAGAGCACCGCCACCGACCGCTCGGCCGCCTTCTGGGCGCCGCTGCGCGTGTCCGAGGCCTCGGCCGCGCGCCGTCCGCCGGAGTCGGTGTCGCGCTTCAACCGCCGCAGGTCGGTCTTCAGCTCGGTGGCCGTCGGGCAGCGCAGGTTGCGATCCTTCTCGAGCGCCTTCGACAGGATCCGACCGAGCTCGGGGGGCAGCGCGGGGTTCTGCTGCGTGACGGGCGGAGGCTCGCGGTTGAGGATCGCCTCGAACACGACCGCCGAGGTCTCGCCCTGGAACGGCAGCACACCCGTCGCCATCTGGTAGAGCACCGTGCCGAGCGAGAACAGGTCCGTGCGCGCGTCGGTCAGCTGGCCGCGCGCCTGCTCCGGCGACATGTACGAGACCGTCCCCATCGTGGTGCCCGCGCTCGTCAGCTCCTGCGGCTGCACCGCCGTGGGCGCCTCGGAGTGCTCGCCGCCGGCCGGCCTGGCGCGCTCGATCTTCGCGAGGCCGAAGTCCAGCACCTTGGCCTGCCCGCGCGGCGTGACGAAGATGTTGGCGGGCTTCAAGTCGCGGTGCACGATGCCCTTCGCGTGCGCCGACTCGAGCGCGTCCGCGATCTGG
>CAZMRX010000447.1:0-4378 GCA_964568755.1 uncultured Acidobacteriota bacterium
CGGGCTGAGCATGCGCATGGCCACGCTGCGGCCGTCGGTCGCGACCTCGCCCCGGAAGATCGCGCCCCGCGGGCCGCGCGCGATCTCCACCCTGGGCACGAAGCGCGGCCCTCGGGCCGCGACCGGCGCGGGCGCTGCGGGCGCCGGCCTGGGCGCCGGGGCGCTCGCCGCGGGCGCGGGCCGGGCCGCCGGGGCGGGAACGAAATCCGCGAGCTTCGTCACGCGCTGATTGACGTCGCGATACTGCAGGTCCTCCGCCTGGATCCGCTTGTAGAGCTCGAGCGCCTCGGCGCGCGCCCCGGCCGCCTCGTGGGCGAGGGCCAGCCAGTAGTGGAAGTCGAGGTTCGCGGCGGAGATCGACTCGTTCCCGATCGCCTTCTTCAGCTTCTCGATCGCGAGCGCCGGACGGCCGGTCTCGATGAACAGCCGCGCGAGCAGCTCGGTGGCGGCCCGGTGGTTCTCGTCGGAAGGCGGGACGCGCTGCAGGAGCGCGATCGCCTTCTCGCGCTCGCCGGCGCGCGCCGCCGCCTCGCCGCTCTTGAAGGCGTGGCCGGCGCGGCCGTAGAGGTCCCCGGCGCGGCTGGCGTTGCCGAGCTCCTGGTACAGGCCCGCGGCGGTCTCCAGCTCGCCCGCCTTCTCGTAGGCGGCGGCCGCCTGCTCCTTTAACCCGGCGCGGATGTAGACCCCGCCGGCCGCGGCCCAGCTCTCGCCCGCCTCGTAGGCGCCCGCCGCCTCGGCCATCAGCCCCACCGACTCGTAGAGCTCCGCGGCGCGCAGGAAGTCGCGACCCTTCACGAACCAGGCCGCCGCCTCGGCGGGCTTGTCGGTCTTGAAGGCCTGCTCGCCGCGCAGCGTCGCGGCGCGGACCGTGTCCCCGGCCTGCTCGAACGCGAGCGCCGCCTTCTCGTTGTCCTCGGCCTTCAGGAACAGCTCGGCGGCCTTGGCGGCCTGGCCGAGCTTGAGCAGCGCCTCGGCGGCCTGCTTGTTGTAGCCGCCCCGCGCGTAGACCGCCGCGGCCCGCTCGAGCTGCTTCGCCTGCTCGTAGAGCCGCCCTGCCGAAAGCGCGCTCTTGGAGTCGGGCGTCCCCTGCGACTGCGAGTAGCTCGTCGAGAAGCTGACGTTCTCGGTGAAGTGCTTCTCGTAGGCCTCGGCGGCCTTGAGCGGCTTGCCTTCCTTCTCCCACGCCTCGGCCGCTCGCAGCGGATAGCCGCTCTTCTCGTAGAGCTCGGCGGCCGTGCTCCACTGCCCCGCCAGGGCGAACAGGCGCGCGGCCTCGAGGTTGTTGCCCTTCTCCAGGAAGAGCGCGGCCGCTCGCGCGGGCTTGCCCGCCTGGCTGAACAGCGCCGCCCCCTTCTTGTGGTCGCCCGCCTGCAGGAACAGCTCGGCGGCCTTCTCGGCGCGTCCCATCTTCTCGAAGGTCGAGGCCGCCGCCCACGTCTCCTGTCCCTCGAGGTAGGCCTCGGCGGCCTCGGCAAGTCGGCCCTGCTCTTCGAGCAGCTTGCCGGCTCCCAGGTAGTTGGCCTGCTTCTTGAGCCGCGCCACCTCGCGCTCGAGCTTCTTCCTGGCCCAGCCGGGACCGAGCAGCCGCGACACGAGATCCTCGCGGTTGACGCCGACAGGGGCCCGGATCTTCACCCTCTCGGACAGGAACTTGTAGCCGACGGCGGCGGCCAGCAGGCCCAGGACCCAGGGAACGACAGAGCTGTCGAGAAGGCCGAAGAGGAAATCCATCCCGCCCGATCCACCCTCCCGGCAAGCCGTCCCTTGCCGCGCGTGGCAGCCGGATTATACACCGGGCCGGCGTGGTATCCTGCCCTCGCCCCTCCCGATAAGTCGCTCGTCTTCTTTGACCTAACCGCCGTGGTCGACTTATGCTTTCCGGGAGGCGGACGCGAGGGGCGCAACCCATGAGTGCTGGCGGAAAAGAGAAGTCGCGGCCACCCGCCACCCCCGAGGACCCCGCGCCCGAAGGCGACGGCTTCCTGACGTCCGACGACCTGTTCGGCGAGCTGGTGGACGCCCCGCTGCCTGCCGGACGCAACGCGGGCTCGACGCGGAGCGACCCGATCCGGGTCCAGGTGAGCGACCCGGTGTCGCCCACCCCCTTCGCGGTCCCGGGCGACCAGCCTGGCGTCGCGGGCACCGACGCCGAGGTGGAGAGCGCATTCAACCGCCTGGGCACGGAGCCCCGCCCGGTCGTGTTCCGCCCGGCGGGCCCGATGCTCGACGACGAGGAGGCGCGGCTGCCCGCGGCGGCGCTCAACACGGGCGCCAAGCTGCTGGTGACCGATCCCAAGATCCCGGTCGGCCCAGGCCTCGACCTGGCGTCGGTGGCCGAGGGCGCCATCGTCGAGAAGCCCGGGGAGCGCGTCCTGGACCAGCCGCCCGCGGCGCCGCCCGCGCGCGAGGCCTCGTGGCGCGACGACCGCTTCGGCCCCTACCAGCTCATCGACCGGGTCGCGATCGGGGGCATGGCGGAAGTCTTCAAGGCCAAGCGCGCCGGGGTCGAGGGCTTCGAGAAGATCGTGGCGGTCAAGCGCATCCTGCCGCACCTGTCGGAGAACAAGGAGTTCCTGGACATGTTCGTGGACGAGGCCAAGATGGTGGCCGGCCTCGCCCACCCCAACATCGTCCAGATCTTCGACCTCGGCCGGATCGAGAAGAGCTACTACATCGCGATGGAGTACATCCACGGCCGCGACCTGCGCACGATCATGCGGCGCGCCCGCGACAAGGGGCTGCGCATGCCGCTCGACCTGTCGCTGCGCGTGGTGGGCCAGGTGTGCGCCGCGCTCGAGTACGCGCACCGCAAGAAGGACGAGCGCGGGCAGCCGATGCAGATCGTGCACCGCGACGTCAGCCCGCAGAACATCCTGATCTCGTTCGAGGGCGACGTGAAGCTCGTCGACTTCGGGATCGCCAAGGCCGCCACCAAGGCCTCGAACACCGACCGCGGGGCGCTGCGCGGAAAGCTGCTGTACATGAGCCCGGAGCAGGCCTGGGGCCGGCCGATCGACCGCCGCAGCGACGTGTTCTCGCTGGGCATCGTGCTCTACGAGATGCTGACCGAGACCAAGCCCTTCGTGGGCGCCGGCACCGAGGTGAGCATCCTCGAGCTCGTGCGCCAGTGCGTGATCACGCCGGCGCGCGAGATCAACCCGCGCGTGCCCGAGCCGCTCGACCGCGTGATCATGAAGGCGCTCGCGCGCGAGCCCGACGAGCGTTACCAGGACGCCGGGCAGATGCAGCGCGGGCTCGAGCGCTTCCTGCGCGAGCGGCCGCCGGTGAGCGCTCGCGACCTCGCGCGCTTCCTGGAGCTGCTCTTCGACCGCAACGAGCGCGAGGACGGCGGCGAGAAGGGCGCGGCGCCCGAGGCCGGCGCGCGCGAGCACACGCCGGATCCCATGTCGCTGGACTCGCTCCTGGAGCGGTTCGGCATCGACGAATGAAGGCAGGCTGAGCGATGAGTTTGACCGACGAGCAGTCGAAGTTCTACCGGCAGACGCTGGAAGTCACCAGGAAGTCGATCGAGGAGCTCAACTCCCAGATCGAGGAGGAGCTCGCCAAGGTCAAGGAGCGCCTCGCCGAGCTGCAGGCCCGGAAGAACGCCGCCAAGCAGATCTACGACGGCGCCTGCCGGATCCTCGGGATCGAGAACGACCTCGACAAGACCGAGGAGCCGGAGGCCTAGCGGGTGGCCTGGTTTCGCCGCGAGCAGGCCCCGCTTGCGAAGCACCCGGCCACCGAGAGCCGCGTCCCCGAGGGTCTCTGGGTCAAGTGCGGGAGCTGCAAGGAGATCCTGTACCGCAAGGACGTGCTCAAGAACCTCTCGGTGTGCCCGAAGTGCGCGTTTCACTTCCGGCTGTCGGCCCGCGAGCGGCTCGAGATGCTCTACGACGGCTCCTGGCGGGAGTTCGACCGGGGCCTGGTGAGCTCCGACCCGCTCGGCTTCCGCGACAGCAAGCCCTACGCCGAACGGCTGCTGGCCGGCAAGGCCAAGACTGACTGCTACGACGCGGTGGTGTCCGCCACCGGCAGCATGGGCGGACGCCGCACGGTGATCGCTGCGATGGAGTACGGCTTCATCGGCGGCTCGATGGGCGTCGTGGTCGGCGAGATGGTCACGCGCGCGATCGAGCGCGCGACCTCCGAGAAGCTGCCGCTGGTCGTGGTCTCGTGCTCCGGCGGCGCGCGCATGATGGAGGGCACGCTCTCGCTGATGCAGATGGCCAAGATCTCGGCGGCGCTCGCGCGCCTGCAGCAGGCGCGCCTGCCGTTCCTGAGCGTGCTCACCGACCCCACCACCGGCGGCGTGACGGCGTCGTTCGCGATGCTCGGCGACCTGATCCTGGCCGAGCCCGGCGCGCTGATCGGCTTC
>CAZMRX010000448.1:0-4377 GCA_964568755.1 uncultured Acidobacteriota bacterium
GCAGGTCGTCGTGGATCAGGCTGTAGGTGTGGACCATCTCGACGGCGCAGGCGAGCGGCATGACGTCGTCGAGCGCGCCGCCGACGGCTTCGCCGGCCGCCAACGCGAGCAGCGGGCGGATGCGCTTGCCGCCCGCGAACAGGCTGTAGCGCACCGCGCGGTGGATCGTCTCGGGCCAGGCGCTCTCGGGCGGCAGCGCAGCCTCGAGCGCGGCCTCCGTCGCGGCGCGCAGCTCGCCGATGGCCGCGGCCGTCTCGCTGGCCGTCGCCGCTTCGCTCACCTCTCGTCCTCGTCCCCTGCCGGCGCCAGCGGGCGCGTGCGGGGCCGGCCGGCGGCGTCCTTCAGGGCCTCGCCGCGCGCGTCCTTCAGCAGCACCTCGATGCGGCCCTCGGCCTCCTCGAGCTTGGAGTGGCACAGCCGCGAGAGCCGGATGCCCTCCTCGTAGAGGCGCAGCGAGTCCTCGAGCGGCAGCTCGCCCTTCTCCAGCTTCTGCACGATCTGCTCGAGCTGCTGCAGCGCAGCCTCGAACGTGGGCTCGTCGGGCTTCGTCACTCGCTCTCCTTGGACACGATGGTGGCGCGAAGCGCGCCCTTGTGGAGGCGGATGCGGAGGGCCTCTCCCGTCTCGACCTCGGAGGCCTCGCGCACCAGGCGCTCGCCTGCCTCTCGAAACACCAGCGCGTAGCCGCGCCCCAGCACCGACAGCGGCGAGAGGCCGTCGAGCGAAGCCGCGAGGCGTCCCAGCCGCGAGCGCCGCCTCTCGGTCTCGGCGCGGAACAGCACCGCCAGCCGGTCGCGCTGGCGCTCGAGCCGCTCGCGCCGCGCGGCGAGCTGGCGGTCGAGGCGGAAGGCCTCGAGCCGCTCGCGCAGTCGCCGCTCGTGGGCCCGCCCGCGCTCGAGGGCGCGCAGCAGGCCCGTCTCGGAGCGCCGGGCGAGCTCGTCGGTGCGCTGGGCCAGGTTGCGGAGCCGGCCCCGCTCGGCGGCGAAGACGCGGTGCGCGGCGGCGGCCTCGACGCGCGCCCGCACGCGCGCCAGCCGCAGCCGCAGCGCCCCGTCGCGGCGCTCGTCGAGCGCCCGGACTCGCGCCTGCAGCTCCTCCTTCGCCTGCACCACGCGCTCGGCGGCGGCGGACGGCGTCGCCGCGCGCAGGTCGGCCACGAAGTCGGCGATGGTGAAGTCGGTCTCGTGGCCGACCGCGGAGATCGTGGGGATGGCGGAAGCCGCGATCGCGCGCGCGACCGACTCCTCGTTGAAGGCCCACAGGTCCTCGAGGCTCCCGCCGCCGCGCGCCAGCAGGATCACGTCGAGGCCGCCCAGGCGGTTGAGCGCGCGGATACCCTGCGCGATCTCGGCGGCGGCCCCGTCGCCCTGCACGAGCGCGGGGTAGACGAGCACCTCGAGGTCGGCGTAGCGGGAGCGCAGCACGCGCAGGATGTCGCGCAGCACCGCGCCGGTGGGGGAGGTGACCACTCCGATCCGGCGCGGCAGCATCGGCAGCGGGCGCTTTCGCGCGGGGTCGAACAGGCCTTCCTGCTCGAGCTTCTGCTTCAGCTCCTCGTAGGCCTGCTGCAGCGAGCCCTTGCCGAGCGGCTCGAGCACCTGGACCGAGAGCTGGTAGGCCCCGCGCGGTGCGTAGACGCGGAGCTGCCCGCGCGCGAGCACCTTCATGCCGTCCTTCGGCCGGAAGCGCACGAGCCGCGTGTCGTTGCGCCACACCACCGCCGCGAGCTGCGCCTGCTCGTCCTTCAGCGAGAAGTACCAGTGGCCGGAGGTCGCCAGCTTGAGGTTCGAGATCTCGCCCTCGACCCAGACGTCGAGGAACTCGGTCTCGAGCACGCCCTGGATCCGGTCGGTGAGCTCCGAGACGGTGAGCGCGCGGCGGCGAGCCTCCGCCTTCGGCGCGGGTGGCGGGCGCCTGGTGCCGGCGTCGGGCGCAGGTCGAGCGGGCTTCGCGTCACGGGGCGCGGGCTCGTCGCCGAAGTCGAGGCCCTTCTGGCTCATGGCGTGACGGTCATTCTGATATGGCCCGGCAGGCCAAGTCCAGGAGCGGCGCGCTATGATCGCGAGGGGGGACCCCACACGGGAGCCATCATGAGACTCAGATCACGCCTGCTCTTCCTCGCGAGCCTCGCCGTCGGCGTCGTGCTCGGCCTGTTCGTCTCGACCGGCCTGCAGCGCGCGCTCTCACCCTCGAGCGCGCCGCCCGAGGCCACGGCCGGGGCCACCCCCGACCCGGCCACCGCGGGCGCCCAGCGCGCCGTCGCCGTCTCGCCGGGCCTGGACGCCGAGGAGCGCCACACGATCGACCTGTTCAAGGACGCCTCGCGCTCGGTCGCGTTCATCACGACCCAGGTCGAGCGCGTCGATTACTGGTCGCGCAACGTCTTCGAGGTACCCGCGGGCTCCGGCTCGGGCTTCGTGTGGGACGACCGCGGGCACGTGGTCACCAACTTCCACGTGGTTCAGGACTCCGACTCGCAGAAGGTCACGCTGGGCGACGTCAGCTACGACGCGCGCACCGTAGGCTTCGCCCGCGACCAGGACCTGGCGGTGCTGCGGATCGACGCGCCGCGCGAGAAGCTCGTCCCGCTCCGCCTGGGCACGAGCGCGGGCCTGCTGGTCGGGCAGAAGGTCTACGCGATCGGCAACCCCTTCGGCCTCGACTTCACGCTCACCACCGGCATCGTGAGCGCGCTCGGGCGCACGATCCAGAGCGCGGGCAACGCCACCATCTTCGACGTGGTCCAGACCGACGCCGCGATCAACCCCGGCAACTCGGGCGGGCCGCTGCTCGACAGCGCCGGCCGCCTGATCGGCGTCAACACCGCGATCTACAGCCCCTCGGGCGCCTCCGCCGGGATCGGCTTCGCCGTCCCGGTCGACACCGTGAGCCGCATCGTCCCCGAGCTGATCACCCACGGCCGCGTGGTGCGCCCGGTGATCGGCGTGGCGTTCGACGACCGCCTGAGCGTCGCCGTCACCCGCCGGCTCGGGATCGAAGGCGTCCTGATCCGCGAGGTCTACGAGGGCACCGGCGCCGCCGCCGCGGGCCTCCAGGGGACCGAGGTCGACCGGCGCGGCCGCGTCGTCCCCGGCGACGTGATCCAGGAGATCGACGGCAAGCCCGTGCGGAGCACCTCGGACCTGCTGGGCCGCCTGGGCAGCTACAAGCCGGGCGACACGGTCACGCTGACGGCGTTCCGCGACGGACGAGCCCGCAAGGTCCAGGTCAAGCTGCGGGCTCCGCAGTAGCCTCGACTGGGCGTCGTCCCTTCACGGCGAGAACCGCAGAATCGTCTGCGGTCCATCGACCGAGACCCTGCGGCCCGCCGTCCAGGCGTGACGGTCGTCGAGGGCGGTGATCGTCTCGAGCTCGAGGCCCGGCACCTCCTGCTGCAGCGCCCAGGTCGTGCCCGCGTCCTCGGTCCAGAGGATCACGGACTTGTCGTTGCCCGGTATCGTTCCGACGACCCAGCCGCGGCGCTCGTCCAGGAAGCGCTCGTCGCGGAGCAACGCCGTCACGCCGCTCGCCTGAGCCTGCCAGCTCGTCCCTCCGTCGGCTGAGTGCAGGATGGTGCCCCCCTCGCCGACGGCCCAGCCGGCGCCGGCGCTCGGGAAGTCGATCGCCCGGTACTCGACGTCGGGCGCTTCGAGCTTCTGCCACCCATGTCCTCCGTCGGAGCTGCGCAGGATTCCCCCGCGGCCGACGGCGATGCCGTTGTGCCGGTCCAGGAACTGGATCGCCGAGCCGTTGCCCGCGCTGTAGGCTCTCGGGACCCGGCTCCAGGTTTCGCCGCCATCGGTCGTCAGCAGCAGCTCCGAGAAGGTCACGGCCCAGCCCAGGTCGCGGTCCAGGAAGAAGACGTCTCGCAGGCGCGTCCTGATGGGCACTCGCAAGTCGTCCCAGTGCAGGCCGCCGTCATCGGTGCGCAGGATGCGGCCGCCATCTCCACTGATCCACCCACGCTGCGCGTCGACGAACTGGACGCCAATCATGTAGTAGTTCGCCGACCGCACCAGCAGCGGGTCGACGTGCGATTCGACGGTCCACGTCGTGCCGCCGTCGCGCGTGCGCGCGATCAGGCCCCCCTCGACGACGGACCCGCCGCCCACCATCCAGCCGTTGGCATCGTCCAGGAACTGGATGTCGCGGATGTGGTTGTCGAAGCCGAGCGGCAGCTCCTTCCAGGGAGACGACTTCCCTCCGCCCCCGCAGGCGGCAGTCACAGCGACGACGACGCCCAAGGCTCGAAGCGTTCTGGTTGACAAAGACGGACTCAACTCGGGGCGCCCCGAGTCGCAGGTCTTCTAGAGCCCGAGTCGCTTGATCCAGCGGTAGAGCGTCCGCGGGGAGACGCCGAGGATCTCGGCGGCCTTC
>CAZMRX010000449.1:0-745 GCA_964568755.1 uncultured Acidobacteriota bacterium
GTGCTGCTCTCGGGCTCGAGCACCGAGCACGCGGGCTGGGTGGTGCACATGGAGCGGGCGCGCCTCGACGGCCGGGGCGAGCCCTCGGACTGGACGAAGGGCGGGCCGCTCAACGACCCGAGGGCGTTCGAGGCGATCCAGCCGACGATCCTGGCACACTCGCCGACGAAGCTGCAGATCTTGTGTCGCAGCCGCCAGCGCGTCGTGACCGAGGCCTGGTCGGACGACGCCGGCCGAAGCTGGAGCGCGATGGCCGCGACGGCGCTGGCGAACCCCAGCGCCGGGATCGACGCCGTGCGGCTCGCCGACGGTCGCTTCCTGCTCGTCTACAACCCGACCGCGACCGGACGCGCACGCCTGGAGATCGCGGCCTCGCGCGACGGCACGAGCTGGCGGCGGGCCGTGGTGCTCGAGGATGCGGCTGGGGAGTACTCGTACCCGGCCATCGTGCAGGCGCGGGACGGGCGGGTGCACGTGACGTACACGTGGCGGCGCGAGCGGATCAGGCACGTGGTGGTGGATCCGCGGAGGATCGAGTAGGCGGAGAGGGGGGACGGGGGGGCGGGGGCGGCGAGAGGACGGGACATCGGGAGAACGTAGCAACGAAAGACGGCAACGAAAGACGGCCTTGGGGGGGGGGGGGGGGGGCGGCCCCCCCCCCCCCCCCCCGCGGGGGGGGGGGGGGGCCCCCCGGGGGGGGGGGGGCCCCCGGGGGGGGGGGGGGGGCGAGCGCGAGGGGGGGGGG
>CAZMRX010000449.1:755-4349 GCA_964568755.1 uncultured Acidobacteriota bacterium
CTTCCGGGGGGCGCTCTGCCGCCGCGCCCCCCGGGCCCCCCTGGGCGGGGGCGTGGGCCCCCCTGGGCGGGGCGTGCCCCCTTGGGCGGGTGCTAATCCGGACGAACGGTGGCGATGGTTTCGAGCTTTTCGCGCTGGCCGAGGCGCCAGAAGCGGCGCGTCTCGCGGGCCAGGGACTCGCGGTTGCGGCGCCTCAGGTAGCGCGACTCGAGCCAGCGGCAGTAGCGGTTGGCGAGTCGCGAGGCCTCGTGGTATCGCTCCGAGCTCTCGGGGGAGAGCCCCGCGACGAGGTCGTAGCGAGCGAACAGCACCTGCCGCAGGCGCTCGGAGAGGGCGCCTTCCTCGTAGAGCCCGCGGAAGAAGAGCGCGACCAGGTACTTGTCCACCTCGCCCTGCAGCTCGAGCTCGAGCTGGGTGACGGGCCGGTCGCTGCGGGCGCGGTAGAGGACGTAGAGGAAGTGGCTCACCTCCTCGGTGAGCGTCGAGAAGGACCCGAGGTTCGAGCCGTCGAGCCGCTCGCGCGGATCCGTACGCTCGAGCCCGGCGCCGACCGACTCGTCCAGCACGACGCCCACGCTCACCTCGTCGCCCTGCTGGGCGACGAGCGTGCGGCTGCCCCCGCCGGGCAGGTGCCGGACGGCGTCGGGCGGCACCATGTAGTCGGTGACCGGCGCCTCCGCCTCCAGGGCGTAGTGCGACTCCAGGTGTCGCTGGACGCATACGGCGATCTCGCCGACGCGCCCGTGGGGTCGCGGCTCGGCCGCGCTCAATGACGCAGGCTCCCGCTGGGCGTGACCGGTGCGATGCCCTGCGCCGCGAGCAGCGCCGCCGCGCGGGCGCTGCGCGTCGCGAGCCAGCGCTCGTAGAGCCGCACCACCGAGAGCGGCGTCGTCATGCGCGTCTTCTCGGAGACCTCCCCCAGCACGTCCACGAACTGCAGGAAGCGGTTCGCCAGCTCGTTGAACACGGAGGTGCCGGACGGGTCCTCGCGCTCGTGCTCGCGGCCGAGGTGCGCGTAGGCGCGCCCGCCGAGGCTCGCGTAGTAGCGGACGTCGCCCGGGCCGCCGGGCAGGCTCTCGGCGAAGAACCCGGACACGAAGAGCGCGGTGTCGGCGGTCATCCGCATCAGCACCGCGCGCTCGAAGCGCGAGGCCTGCAGCGCCCGCGCGTACATGAGCGCGAGCGGCGTCTCGTCGAAGCCCGCCTCGCGCCCGGGCAGCCGCTCGCCGCTCGCGAAGGCGGCGAGCAGGTTCACCAGGTAGCACTCGGTGAACTCGGACGTGGACACGCGCTGGTGCTCGAGCGCGGTGATCAGCTGGTCTCGGAAGAACAGCGCCGGTGTGTTCTCGCGCACAACCTCAGGCATGGGATCCCTCCCTCCCGAAGCGTCTCCACCCTCGACCATGCACGAAGCGTGCACGCCGAGGGCAAACGGTCGACAACGACCTGCCAGCGTTCGACTTGCGGTCCTGAGCCTGGAGGGCGCCCATCCGCCCGTGTGTCGCAGAGTGTCACATGGAGAGACACGGAGTGTCGCGTGGCGGTCGCGCGGCGCGCTGGCAGTCGCCGCGGGCGAGCGCCAGTCGCGGCGTGAACCGAGGATGGCCCGCGAAGCGTGGCAGAATCGCCCGCGTGCGCGCCAAGCCGACGCTCAGGGCCGCCGCGAGCCGATCGCGAACAGGTCGCGCTCCCCGCGCACGAGCAGCATCCCGTCCGAGATCGCGGGCGTAGCCATCAGCGGCTGGCCCATCGGGTTCCGCCCGAGGAGCGCGAACGCGGGGCCAGCCTTCACGATGAGCACCTCGCCGTCCTCGCTCGGCAGGTAGAGCTTGCCGTCGGCCGCGACGGGCGACGCGCTGAACCCGCTGGTGATCTCGGGCAGCCGCTGCTCGTAGCGCAGCTCGCCGCTCCGGAGGTCGTAGCAGGAGAGGATGCCCTGGTTCTTGAGCACGTACAGCTGCCCGCCGTAGACGATCGGCGTGGGCATGTAGGAGCCGGCGTTGAGCCGCGTCCACACAACGGGGCCGCCGCTCGTGGCGCCCTCCGGCAGCGTGATGTCCCCGCGAGCGCCCGGCTTCAGCACGAAGATGGGCGCGTTCGGACGCCGCCCGCTCATCACCACGATCAGCTCGCCGTCGAAGACGGGCGTGGGCGCCGTGATGTTCGAGCTGCGGCCGAGGCGCCACAGCTCCTTGCCCGTCTCCGGGTCGTAGCCGCGGATGAACTTCGGCGCGTTCGTCACGAGCTCGGCGCCCGCTCCGGCCGCGCCCGGGTAGACGGTCGGCGTGGCCCACGACGGCAGCTCGTCGCGCTCCGCCCTCCACGCGACCTCGCCGTCCGACAGCCGCAACGCGATCAGGAAGGAGCCCTTCTGCTGGTCGCACTGCACGATCGCCAGGTCCTTGTAGAGGATCGGCGAGCTGGCAGTGCCCCACTCGTAGCTCGAGTCGTCGTAGGCGCCCACGTCGAGGCGCCCGAGGTCGCGCTTCCACTTAAGGTTGCCCGCGAGGTCGTAGGCGTAGATCCCCTGCGAGCCGAAGAAGGCGACCACGTAGCGCCCGTCGGTCGCCGGCGTCGCGTTCGCGTACGTGGCCTTGATGTGCCGCTTCTCCCTCGGCACGCCGGTGTAGGCGGTTCGCTCCCACTGGACCTTGCCGCTGCGCCTGTCGAGGCTGATCACCTGCCACTTGTGCTCGGTCACGTCCTCGGAAGCGGTGCCCGCCCCGTAGAGCCCCGGCTTGAACGTGGCGTCCGGCCGCGACGAGACCGCCGTCGTGACGAACACCTGGTCCCCCCACACCACGGGGCTCGAGTGCGCGAGCCCGGGGATGCGCGTCTTCCAGAGAATGCCGGTCGCGCCGTTGCCGTCCCACGCGTCGGGCAGCTGCGCGCCGTCGGCGACCCCGGCCGCGTGCCGCCCGCGGAACTGCGGCCAGCTCGTGGCGTCCGGCTCGGCCGCGCGAGCCGGCGCGACGACCAGCGATCCACCACCGGCCAGCAGTGCCAGACCGAAGAGCGCGCGACGTCGCATGCAGGCAACCTCCGTGAGGCGAGCACGCTACACCGCGGGCGGTGCGGGACACAAGGCCGCGGGCTCGAGCGCCGCCGCATTGTGGTCAACCGGCTCAGAAGCCGACGGTGGCTCCGAGACGGAACACGCCGGGCTGCAGGATCTCGTCGATCCGGTTGTAGGCCGCGCTGTTCGCCTGACGACTGCGAACCAGGACCGTTCCCGAGTTCGCCACGTTGAACCACTCGCCCGCGAGGGTCGCGTAGGCCTGCTTGCCGAAGCGGAACGTCTTGGCGAGGCGCACGTCGAAGGTCCACAGGTCGCCGTACCGCTCATCCTCGACGGTCGCGGTCGCGGCGACGGGCAGCGTGCCGTCGTTTCCAGCAGCGACGTTCAGGAAGATCGGCTTGAGGCCGCCCTGGCGCCCCCAGAACGAGCCGGAGACGTCGATTCCCCAGGGGAGCTGGTAGAGCGCGTTGCCGTAGACCTGCCACCTGAAGCCCGTGAAGTAGAGCTGGCCCGTTCCCGTGCCGCCGCTCAGGAGCGCCACCTGGTCGCCGTCCACGAGGTTGTCCTGCTGGCGC
>CAZMRX010000450.1:0-801 GCA_964568755.1 uncultured Acidobacteriota bacterium
GAGGAGTCGGAGAAGCTGGAAGACGTTCGCGCCGCCACCGAAGCCTCGGGCGAGTGGGCGGGGGCGCTGCCCGGCGTCCGCGTCGGACTGCTCCACGGCCGCATGAAGAGCGCCGAGAAGGAAGAGGTGATGGCCGCGTTCACCAGCGGCGCGATCCAGGTGCTGGTCTCGACGACGGTGATCGAGGTGGGTGTCGACGTCCCGAACGCGAGCGTGATGGTGATCGAGCACGCCGAGCGCTTCGGGCTCGCCCAGCTCCACCAGCTGCGCGGGCGAGTCGGTCGGGGCGCGGCGTCTTCGGTCTGCGTGCTGCTCGCCTACGGGCGGCTCTCCGAGGTGGCGCGGGCCCGGCTCGACGTGATGGTCGAGACCGAGGACGGCTTCGCGATCGCCGAGCGAGACCTCGAGCTGCGCGGCCCCGGCGATTTCTTCGGCACGCGGCAGTGGGGCATGCCGAGCTTCCGCGTGGCGCACCTGCTGCGCGACCGCGACCTGATGGAGCAGGCCCGCAGCGAGGCCTTCCGACTGGCGGATGCGGGTGCGCTGCCGCCTTCGCTCGCGCGTTTTCTCGAGGCGGGCGGATGGGAACGGCGCTTCGGCCTGGCGCGCGTGGGTTAGGTGTGGTTTCCAGGGACCTTGTTCAGTAGCTGCTGAGTTGTCCACCCAGGGTTTCCCGGTTCAGTCCTGCGTTGCCTAGGCACGAGACGGAGCCGGAAGGAACCCCAGTATGGACATTCACAGCAATGCCCGAACCTGCCCCAATATTCGAGCGACGATCGTCGGTGCGGGCTCAGGCAGGCG
>CAZMRX010000450.1:901-4330 GCA_964568755.1 uncultured Acidobacteriota bacterium
ACTCGGGCTCAGGCAGGCGACTCGGGCTCAGGCAGGCGACTCGGGCTCAGGCAGGCGACTCGGGCTCAGGCAGGACGACTCGGGCTCAGGCAGGACGACTCGGGCTCAGGCAGGCGCTGCAGCAGCCGGCTTTCCGGATCGGTCGCGCCGGTTCATCGCGCCTGCGCCGTAGTCGTGCTCCGCCAACAGCCGATTGTGAGTCCGGCACAGCAGCCCGACGTTCTCCACACGGTGATCTCCGCCCATGCCGAAGGGATGGCGGTGGTGGAACTCGAGCCGGTGTCGCTCGGGACAGCGCCGGCCCTGCTCGTCGACGAACCCGCAGCGGCTGCCGTCCCGCTCCAGGACAGCACGCCTGACGGTGGCGGGGATGTGGCGTGAGGCTGAGGACGGGGCGGAGACCTGCCGCGAGGCTGGGGACGTAGCTTGGACGGACGCGGTTGAAGGTGCTCCTGCTTGTCGGAGATCCCGGCGCGGGGCGCTCGTCTTGCCGAAGCGGCGGGCCTCCAGGCGTTCCAGCTTCTCGCTGACCGCCTTCTCGATGATGGCGGCCAGGTCGCCGTCGGGGACCTCGGACCGCATCAGCGCCTGGAGGCGCTCCAGCTTGTCGTGCAGAGTGGCGCTGGCGGTGAATTGCACCTTGTAGCGGGCTGGCGACAGGGGCGCGACGACCGCACGTTCGGCCGTTGGGATTGAGTGGCGCCGAAATGCGACGCCCGTGTCGGCCGCGGCAGCGTGTGGCCCACCAGCGACGGTCTTTTCTGACGGGAGCAGATCGCACTGGAGCAGACCAGCCTGAACTCCGTCCGGACGGAGTCCAGGGCCGGCCGCGGGAGCGCCGCCTGGATCAAAGGCGTGCGCAGGAGCCCACGGCGCGGCAGCTCCGTCCGGACCGAGTCCGCCGACCGCCGCTCGAGCCGCTGCAGCCGACGCGACCGGCTCGGCCGCGGCTCCCGACGTGGCCGGATCAGCCGCGGTGGTCGACGCACAGCGAGTCGGGAGCTTGCGCATCAGGGCCGGCGCATCCGGCCGGGGCATCAGCTCGGCGACGAGCTCCTCGATCTGACGCTTCGATCGGTGCGTGGCGCGGGCGAGCAGCGTGTCGCGGTTCTCCGGCGTGAGCAGCGGCAGCAGGATCGCGATCCCGCTGAGGTGGATGCGGCCGTCGCGGAGCATGCTGAGCAGGACCGGGTGCTGGCGCGCAGCACGGGCGACCGTGATGCGCAGGTAGGCCTCAGCCCCCGAGAGGTAGAGCCGCGTGGTGCAGTAGACGAACATCGACGGCGCGGCTTCGCGGGCGTAGAGGCCGCGCGCGTCGACTTCGCCGATGTGGGCGACGAGGTCGGCCTCGATGCGGCGCGAGTGGGCGACGAGCTCGTTGAGACGCCGGACGAGCTCGTCGTCGGCGAGTGATGTAAGTGAGGTGAGAGTGTGATCGAGAGCCATGTCTGCAATATAGGCAGGCCCTGGCGCACCTCTCAGGGAGCCGCGTGGTGAGCGCAGTGGCGCCGGGTGTCGCGCGCGGACGCCCCCGACCATTGGTGCCTTCAGACGCCGAACATGTGCGTCACCGCACGTTTCCTGAGAGCGGCTCTGACAGTTGCCGATGGTGCCCCTGAAAACTGTCAAGGGCCGTGGGAAAAAAAGATGGGCAGCTGTTGCGCGCCTCTCGGGAGGAAGGTTGCCAAGGAAGTGGCGCGAGCCCCGCACGGGCCGCGTCACCCACTGGGCGCGATCGCAGAGCTAGTGTGCGCGGCACCGCCCTCTCCCCCGCGAGCGTCACCGAGCGGCGGCGATGGCGCACCCGAGAACTTGTCGAGGGTTGCGCGAAGAGGGAGACGCGGGGCAAGCGTAGCGGCGCCGGGTGTGATGCGCGGGCATCGCTGAGCGCGATCGCCAGGCGGGTGTTGGGCGGCCGCGCACATCGCCGGCGATTGGCGTTCAGGCAACGAACCCATGAGCCACGGTGCGTTCGCCGAGGCGGCACCGAACCTGAGCGATGACCTACCTGGAGTTGTGACATCGGCGGATCCCGAAGGCCGCCAGGAGCCAGGCCCCAGGACGGCAGCTCGCATCCCGTACGGGCAACTGCCGCCGCGCACCCCGAGCTACAGGCTAGGCCTCCCCTCCATCAGCCTCTTGCGGACCGACGGCCGCCTTTGTCACCCTGCCTGCGTCAACAAGGAGGCTCGCATGGCGCGGATCGGCGTGGCGGTGGTCGGGGCGGGGTTCATGGGCGGGGTGCACGCCGAGGCGTTGCGCCGGGCCGGCTGCGAGGTGGTGGGCGTCCTGGGCGTCTCGGACGCCGAGTCCACGAAGTTCGCCTCGGCGATCGGCGCGCCGAAGGCCTACCGCTCGCTGAAGGAGCTGCTCGACGACAAGGCCGTCGAGTCGGTCCACATCGGCACGCCGAACAAGCTGCACTTCGAGATGGCGAAGGCGGCGCTCGAGGCGGGCAAGCACGTGCTGTGCGAGAAGCCGCTCGCCATGACATCCCAGGAGACGGCGGAGCTCGTGGCGCTCGCCCGAAAGCACCCCAGGCAGGCGGCCGGGGTCAACTACAACATCCGCTTCTATCCGCTCTCGATCGAGGCCCGGGAGCGCGTCCGCGGCGGGCAGCTCGGCAAGGTCCACCACGTGTCCGGCAGCTACGTCCAGGACTGGCTGCTGCTCGATACCGACTACAACTGGCGCGTGCTCGCGGCCGAGGGCGGCGCGCTACGGGCGGTGGCCGACATCGGCACGCACTGGCTCGACCTCGTGCACGCGATCACCGGCCTCGAGGTCGAGTCCGTCTGCGCCGACCTCAAGACCGTCCACCCGGTCCGCCGCCGGCCGAGGGGCGAGGTCGAGACCTTCAGCGGGAAGCTCGCGAAGGAAGCCGAGCTCGAGCCGGTGACCATCACGACCGAGGACTACGGGGCGATCCTGCTCCGCTTCGAAGGCGGCGCGCGGGGTTCGCTCGTCGTCTCGCAGGTGACCGCGGGTCGCAAGAACTCGTTGCGCTACGAGATCGCTGCGGAGAAAGGCGCCCTCGCCTGGAACAGCGAGTCTCCGGAGGAGCTCTGGATCGGGCGCCGCGGCGGGCCGAACGAGCAGCTGATGCGCGACCCCTCGATCCTGTCGGGGCCGGCGCGCGCGGCGGCGTCCGTGCCCGGAGGGCACGCCGAGGGGTACGCCGACAGCTTCAAGCAGCATTTCCGGGCGTTCTACGGCTACATCGCGAAGGGAGACTTCCAGGCGCCCGCGCCGTTTGCCACCTTTGCGGACGGGCATCGCGAGGTGGCCCTTTGCGAGGCCGTGTTGGAGAGCCAGCGAACGAACGGGTGGGTGAAGGTGTCGAAGGGCTGAGAACGGGCGCGAAGCGGAAGACGGAAGCAGACAACCGGGGACGCAGAACGGAGACGGACAACGGAGACGGACAACGGG
>CAZMRX010000451.1:0-4303 GCA_964568755.1 uncultured Acidobacteriota bacterium
TCTCGTCCAGGAAGATCGTGCCGCGGTCCGCGAGCTCGAAGCGCCCGCTGCGGTTCGAGAGCGCCCCGGTGAAGGCGCCCTTGACGTGGCCGAACAGCTCGCTCTCGACGAGACCGGGGGAGATGGCGCCGCAGTTGACTTTGACCAGCGGTCGTTCCCTTCTCGCGCTGCGGCTGTGGATTGCCCGCGCGAAGAGCTCCTTGCCGGTGCCGGTCTCCCCGTAGATCAGCACCGAGGCGTCGGTCGGCGCGACGCGCTCCACCTGGCGCAGAGCGGAGAGCAGCGCGGGACTGCTGCCGACGATCTCCTCGAAGTTGTGCTGGGTGCGGATCTCCTCCTGCAGGTAGACGTTCTCCGCCTCCAGCCGGGTCTTGAGCACCTCGAGCTCCGCGAGCGCGTCGCGCGCGGCCTGCTCGGCCTGCCGGCGGCGCGCGACCTCGCGCTTCATCTCCTCGTACAGCCGCGCCGTCTCGAGCGAGATCGCGGCGCTGCCCGAGAGCACGCGCATCATCTCGATCCGCTCCAGCGTGAACGCCTCGGTGGCCAGGTTGTTCTCGAGGTAGAGGATCCCCCGCTGCCGGCCGTGATGCACCACCGGCACGCACAGGATCGACTTCGCACGGGACGCGACGACGTAGGCGTCGTCGGCGAAGCGCTCGTCGGCGCCGGCGTCTCCGAGCACGATGCCCTCGCCGGTTCGCAGCACGTAGTGCACGACGCCCTGGGCCAGGTTCGTGGCCTGCTCCAGCGGGATCCCGGGCCTGAGCCGGATCTGCTCGGGGCTCGCGAAGGCCTCCGCCTCAAGCATCAGCTGGCCGTCGCGTTCCTGGAGAAAGACCCCGTGCTCCGCCCCGGCGTTCTCGAGCGCGATCTGCATCAGCTTGCGCAGCAGGTCGTCGAGCTCGATCTCCACGGCGATCGCCTGGGCCGCCTTCAGGACGGTGGCGAGGTCCAGGGACACCGCCGCCCGCTCCCCGCCGGCCAGGCCCGGGGCGAGCGGCGACGCCGGAGCCCCAGCCGTGCCGGCCAGCAGGCCCGGATGGCGCGCCGCCAGATCGCGGGCCTTGGCGTCCGCCCCCCACGCCGAGTATCAGCGGTGGGCCTCGGCCAGGTACGCGGCCGCGACGCTGTCGCGCCCGCGACCCAGCCAGAGCTTCGCACAGCGCTCGCTCGCCAGCGCTTCCAGCTGGAGGCTGCGGGTCTGCCGCGCATACGCGATCGCGTCCTCGAAGAGGAAGGCGGTCTCGGCGTCGTGTCCCTCGAGCCGCTGCAGCTCCGCGGCGATCATCAGCCAGAAACAGCGGAAGTTCTCCGGGCAGTTCTCCGCGAGCAGCCGCAGCCGGTCGCGCGTCCGCGTGAGCTCGCGGCGATACTCCTCCCGCTCCGCATCGCTGCCGGTCGGGTCGAGCGCCGCCATCGCGAGACCGCTCCAGAAACCCATGAAGACGGGCCACAGCGTCCCTTCGCCCGTCCACGCCTCGCGCTGGGCGGTTCGCGCGGCATCGAGGGCCTGCCGAGGCTCCTCGAACAGCACGCCGAGCTGGAGCTTCGCAGCGTAGTAGAACGCCATGCAGAAGACGTCGGCCCGGTAGCTCGAGAGGTACTGCGCCTCGTCGAAACTCGCGTGCGAGAGCGACAACGGGCTCTCGGTCTGACCCTGGAGCGCGCGACCCCAGCCGAGGAACAGCTGCTGGGCGGAGGCGAGGCTCGTGCGGCGGATCCGCTCGAGCAGCGCCACGGTCGGGGTGTAGTCGCGCACGAAGCGCCCGAGGTCGTTCGACGTGAAGAACGCCGCCCAGGTCTCGGTGAAGGCGCCGTAGCCGGCGTAGGTGAAGTCGCCCGTCTCGAGGCCGCTGCGGCAGGCTTCGCGGGCGTGCGGAATGCACGTCTGCAGAGGCTGGCGCCAGAGGTTGACGTGGGCGTTGAACTGCTGCTCCACGCGGGCGCGGCCCTTGCGGTCGCCGAGCCGTTCGTTGACGCGCAGCGCCAGAGCACCCCACTCGTAGGCGGACCGGTAGTCGCCCCGCACCGGGCCGACGGCGATCGCGTGAGTCGCGTAGCCGTACGCCGAGTCCTCGGTGTTCCCGTGCTCGAGCGAGAGGTTCACCACCCGGGCGGAGAGCAGCGACGCGAGCACCCGGTCGCCGAGGATGTAGGCGGAGGCCCATGTCGCCGCCATCAGCCTCACCACCAGCTTCGAGGCGGGGTCCTGCATCTCGGGCAGCTCTTCGAGCGACGCGATCCCGCGCGTCCCCAGGGCCTGCTGGATCCGATCGAGCTCGAGGTCGAGATCCGCCTGAGTCGAGGCTTCCCCCTGCGGAAGCTCGATCCCGAGCAGGGCCAGACCCCGGCGCCCCGCTTCGACGGCCTCGGCGAAGCGCGCCAGGCTGTCGCACTGCATGATGCGGATGCGGTAGGCCTCGGCCTTCTCGAGCGGCGAGCGGCACTCGCGCAGCAGCAGCTCGAACGAACGGTCCGCGTCCTCGAAGCGCCCGCACAGGTACTCGCACTCGGTGACCTGCATCACGAGCGCGAGCGTCAGCTCATACTGCGAGGCCCAGCGGTCCCGCGGCAGGGCTCGCAGGCCCGATTGGAAGTAGTCGAGCGCGGCCTGGAACGCGGCCGACTCCTTGGCCTTGTGACCCGCCCGCAGGTTGAGGCGCGCGAGCCGCGTTCGCTCGGCCTCGTCGTCGATGCGCTCGTGGCCGACGTTCAGGTGACGGACGGCCTCGAAGAGCCGGTCGTCCGGGGGGTCTTCGGCGCCGCCCAGCAGCAGCCGCCCGATCCGCAGGTGCACCGGCGGGCGCTCGTCCGGCGGGATCAGCGCGTACGCCGCCTGCTGGACGCGGTCGTGGAGGAACTTGAAGCCGGGCGGCGCGCCCTCGAGCACTGCCTCGGGCGCGGCCATCAGCGTCTCGTAGCGCTCGGTGGTGGGCAGCACCAGGCCCTCCGCGATCGCCGGCCACAGCTCCGCCGCGACATCGCGCAGGCTCTTCTGCCGGACGACGCCGAGCACCGGCAGCGAGAAGCGGTTGCCGATGCACGCCGCGAGCGTCACGACCTCCTGCGTGGCGAGCGCGAGCCCGCGCAGCTTGCCCGTCATCAGGTCGACCACGTTGTCGGTGATCTGGGCCTCGTCGATGCGGGCGAGGTCGAAGCTCCACGAGCGCGCGCTGGCGTCGAAGGCCAGCAGGCCGTCCGCGTGAAGCGACTTCAGGAACTGCGCGACGAAGAAGGGATTCCCGCCGGTCTTGCGCAGCACCAGGCCGGCGAGCGGCTCCGCCGCGGACGAAGGCGCGCGGATCGCGTCGGCGACCAGCTGGCGCAGGTCGGCGGGCCCGAGCGGCGGCAGCACGATCTGCTCGACGGCAGCGCCCGCCTCCCGCATCTCGGCCACCGCCTTCATCAGCGGGTGATCGGGGGTCACGTCGTTGTCGCGGAACGCCCCGATCACGAACAGGTCCCGCACCGCCGGGTTCGTCAGCAGCCGCGCGAGCAGCTGGGTGGTGGCGGAATCCGCCCACTGCAGGTCGTCGAGGAAGACCACGAGCGGGTGCTCCGGCCGCGCGAAGACGGAGAGGAAGCTCTCGAACACGTAGTTGAAGCGGTTCTGGGCTTCGGCCGGGGACAGCGGCGGCGCCGGCGGCTGCGGACCCAGCAGCCGCTCCAGCTCCGGGATCACGGCCGCCACCACGCCGGCGTTTGGGCCGAGGGCGAGCGCGAGTCGCTCGCGCAGCGCCGCGATCCGCGGCTCGCTCTCCGCCAGCACCTGGCGCACGAGTCCACGCAGCGCCTGCAGCAGGGCGCCGTAAGGCGTGCTGCGATCGAGCTCGTCGAACTTCCCCGAGACGAAGCGTCCGTTCAGGCGGGCGATCGGCTTGTGGACCTCGTTCACCAGCGAGGTCTTGCCGATGCCCGAGTAGCCGGCGACGAGCAGCAGCGCGGCCCGGCCGGCGCACGAGCGCTCGAAGGCCTGGAGCAGGACGCGGATCTCGGACTCGCGGCCGTAGAGATGCTGCGGGATCGTGAAGGCGTCGGGGACGTCCAGCTCGCCGAGCGGGAAGCTCGCCGCTGCGCCGTGCTCCGTCCAGTCTCCCGCGCATCGCTCGAGGTCCGCGCGCAGTCCCCAGGCGCTTTGGTACCGCTCTTCCGGGGTCTTCGCGAGCAGCTTCATCACGATCGCAGAGAGGACCTCCGGGACGCCGGGGACCAGCTCCAGCGGAGCGGGCGCGGCCTTGGCGATGTGACCGTGCACCAGCTCGAGCGCGTCGTCGGAGCGGTAAGGCGGCCGGCCCGTGAGCAT
>CAZMRX010000452.1:0-4299 GCA_964568755.1 uncultured Acidobacteriota bacterium
GGGGGCTCGCTCCGGGGGGTTCGGGGGGGCGGGATGCCCCCCCGCCACCCATCCTCGCCCTTCCGTCCATCCGTTGTTCCGTTGTCCGTTGTTTCGTTGTCCGTTGTCCCGTTGTTTCGTTGTCTGTTACCGTTTCCGCTTCCGTCCCGTTCCCGTTCCCGTTCCCGTTCCCGCTTTCCGTAGTCCCGTAGTCCCGCAGTCCCCTAGCCCCTAGCCCCTTCACCGCACCCGCGCGTAGAGCGCCGTCAACCTCCCGATCGCCTCGTCGCGATCGAAGCGCGGCAACAGCAGCAGCCGCCGGCCCACCGCCTTGGTGAGCGCACGCGCGAGCGCGCTCGTGTCGCCCCAGCGAACCAGCCCCGGGCCGGGGTGCCACTCCCCCACGCCGCCCGACTCCCAGGCCACGACGGGCACTCCGAAGCTCAGGGCCTCGATCCCGACGATCCCGAAGGGCTCCTGCCAGCGCGAGGGAAAGAGAACGGCACGCGCGCGCTGGTAGAGCGCGGAGAGCCGGCGGCGCTCGACCCAGCCGAGCACCTCGAGCCGCGGGCCGTCCTTCTCCGCCGCCGCCAGCGCTTCGAGCTCCGCGCGGAGCGGGCCCGTTCCCGCGAGCACGAGCGGCAGGTCGACCCCTGACCGCCGCCAGGCCTTCACCGCCTCGCGAGCACCCTTCCCTTCGGCGAGCCGGCCCACGAAGAGGACGCAGGGCGGGCCGTCCGCCGCGGCCCCGGGATCCAGGCCGTGAACGAACGGCGGCACCACCTGCACGGACGCGGCCGGCACGCCCGCCGCCACCAGCTCCTCGCGCATGTAGCGCGACAGGACGCTCACCTTCAGCTTCCGCACCGCCGCGAGACGGCGCTCGGTGAGCGCGAGCACCTCCTCGAAGTAGGCCGGGTCCTCGAAGCAGGACGCGCAGACCTCGCGCGACATCGGCCGCCGGCACACCTCGCCCGCCAGCGTCCACTTGCCTCGCGTCGGACAGAAGAAGCGGTGATCCTGCAGCGTGACGAGCGCGCCGCGGCGACTCGTCGCCCACTCCAGGACCGACGGGTTCGTGAGGTTGTGGAGGTGGATCACGTCCGGGCGGAAGTCGGCGACCAGGTCGTCCAGAGGCACCGGCTGGGCGACGCGCGACTCGAGCCCCGGCCGGACGACCACGCGGCAGCGGGCGCGCGCCTCCCCGGAGTCCTCCCCGACCGCGAGCCGCTGCTCGTGGTCCGCGCTCAGCCCTTCGACGATGCCGAGCATCCAGGTGTAGGCGCCCCCGCGGTCGGTCAGCCGGTCGGCCAGGTGCAGGATCCGCATGGCGAACGACCAGAGTATGCTCCACCCGGACTGGAGGCCCCATGCCGCGCCATCTCGCCACCTGCCTTGCCGTGCTCGCCGTGGTCGAAGCGCTCGTCGCGACAGCCCCGGCGAGCTGCGGCGACAAGCCCTGGACCAGCGACGACGTGATCGCGCTCAAGACCGTCAGCGACCCGCAGGTCTCCCCGGACGGCCGCACGGTGGCGTACGTCGTCGAGTCGCTGAACGCCGAGCGCGACGCCTACCAGACCGACGTGTGGCTGGTGGGCGCGGCGGGGGGCGAGGCGCGGGTGCTCGCCTCCTCGCCCGTCGGCGACGACGCGCCGCGCTGGTCGCCCGACGGGCGCTTGCTGGCCTTCCTGTCCGAGCGGCCGCGACCGGGCGTTGCGCCCGAAGACGCGGCGGAGGCGAAGCGCCAGGTGTGGCTGATACGTCCCGACGGGGGCGAGGCGACTGCGCTCACCTCGGCGCCCGGCTCGGTGTCCGCCCTCGAATGGTCGGCGGACGGGCGGAGCATCGGCTTCCTGGCCCGCGAGCCGAAGAGCGCGGAGCGACGCAAGCGCGAGAAGGAGAAGGACGACGCCTGGACTCCGTCCGAGCTCTACCCCTGGAGCCGACTCTGGGTGATCGACGTCGCGAGCCGCGCCGCACGCCAGCTCACGAGCGGGGCGCTGCACGTGACCGACTTCTCGTTCTCACCGGACGGGAAGCGGATCGCGTTCTCGGGGCAGGCGACGCCGTCCGTCCCGGACAACTTCCGTTCGGACCTCTACCTCGTGGACACCGCAGGCGGCGCGCCCGCCCCGCTCGTCGCCCGCAAGGGCCCCGACGCGAGCCCGGCGTGGTCGCCCGACGGGGAGTGGATCGCCTTCGTCTCGCAGGACGGCCGCGACGAGGACTGGTACACCAACAGCTATGCCTGCGTCGTCGCCGCCGGCGGGGGCGCCCCGCGCAACCTGACCGCCGCGTTCGACGAGGAGATCGGCGGGACGCTCCAGTGGACGCCCGACAGCTCGGCCCTCGTCTTCTCGGCGCTGCAGAAGACCGCCGGCCACGTCTACAAGGTGAGCCTCGACGGCCGCGTGCAGGCGCTCACCAGCGGGCCTGAAGTGAACGCCGGCGCCTCGCTCGACCGGGCGGGCCAGCTGCTCGCCTTCCTGCGCCAGGATTCGGTGACGCCGCGCGAGGTGTGGGCGCTCCAGCTGCCGGCGACGGCACCGGCGAAGGCGCGCCGCGCGGCGGCGCCGCCCGCGCCGCGCGCGCTGACCGACACGAACCCGCAGGTGCGGGAGCTGCTCTCGTTCGAGAAGGAGCTCGTGACCTGGAAGGGCGCCGACGGCTGGGACGTGGAGGGCCTCGTGGTCTACCCGCCCGGCTACGTGAAGGGCACGCGCGTTCCGCTCGCCCTGAACGTCCACGGCGGCCCCGCTGGCACGCACACCAACTCCTTCACGCCCGGGCCGCGCGTCTGGGGCTGGCCGCTGTTCGCCCAGGCGGGATACGCGATCTTCTTCCCCAACCCGCGCGGCAGCGGCGGCTACGGCGAGAAGTTCCGCGCCGCCAACGTGCGCGACTGGGGCAAGAAGGACTACGAGGACATCATGAAGGGCGTAGACGCGCTCGTGGAGCGCGGCGTCGCCGACCCCGAGCGGATGACGGTCAACGGCTGGTCGTACGGCGGCTTCATGACCTCGACGGTCGTCACGAAGACGGATCGCTTCAAATCGGCGATCGTGGGCGCCGCCGTCACCAACCTCGCCTCCTTCACGGGAACCGCCGACATCCCCGAGTTCGCGCGCTCCTACTTCCGCTCCTGGCCGTGGGAGGACCCGGCGGTCTACGTCGAGCACTCGGCGCTGTTCCACGCCGGCAACGTGAAGACGCCGAGCCTCGTCGTCCACGGCGACCGGGACGACCGCGTGCCGGTCAGCCAGGGCTGGGAGTTCTACAACGCCCTGCGGCTGCGGGGCGTGCCCACCGAGCTGCTGATCCTGCCGCGCCAGCCGCACGGCATCCGCGAGCCGAAGCTGCTGCGCACCTGCCACGAGTGGTTCCTGCGCTGGACCGAGAGATACACGCGCTGATCCGGCAGCACCCACCGCAGCCGGCGAGCGGAAGCGGCTCGCTCCGCCGCTGGCCGCGCGGCGCGCGGAACGTCCCTGGCGTGTGCTACGTTGCTCTTCTGGGAGACGCGCCGGGGCGGAGGGCAGAGTGCTGGACGCGGAAGACATCCTGAACGGGATCGTGCGCGGCGCGCTCGGCGGGCGCCGCAAGTCCTGGACTCGCACCGGCCGGGCGGTCCGCAGCGGGAGCTTGATCAACGCCAACACCCTGCTCGCGGCGGCCGGCGTGGCCTGGGGGCTGTTCGAGACCTGGCAGAGCCAGCAGGCCGCAGGCGCGGGCGGCTCTGGCGCGCCCGCCGGGAGTCCGGCTTCGGCCGCCCCGCAGCCGACGAGCGTCCCGCCGCTGCCGGCGGGCGCCGCCCGCACACCCGGCGCGTTCGCGCCCGCTCCCGAGGAAGGCGGCGTGCCGGCCCCGCTCGCGCGGCTGCTGCGGCTCATGATCTCGGCGGCTCGCGCGGACGGCGAGCTCGGCCCCGCCGAGCGCGAGCGCATCCTCGCCGAGGCGCGCGAGGTCGGCGCGGAGCAGCTCGTGCAGAAGGAGCTCGACGCGCCCCGCCCGCTCGGCGAGCTGGTGGCCGGAGTCACCGACCCCGAGCTCAAGGAGCAGCTGTACACGCTCGCGTTCGTGATCGTGCGCGCCGACGAGTCGGTGACCGGCGGCGAGCGCATCTACCTGGCCCAGCTCGCGAGCCGTCTCGGCTTCGACGCCGCCACCGTGTCACGCCTCGAGAGCGCGGCGGTGTCGAGCATCGAGGCGGCGGCCCCCGGCGACGAGCCCAGAGCCTAGCCTCGAAGGAGAGACGAGACGATGACCGAGTGGTTCATGGCGATCGGGGGCCAGCAGGTCGGCCCCGTCACCGAAGCGGAC
>CAZMRX010000453.1:0-4277 GCA_964568755.1 uncultured Acidobacteriota bacterium
CAACGAGATGGACGAGGCGATCATCCAGTACATCAAGAAGAAGTACAACCTGCTGGTGGGCGAGCGCACCGCCGAGCAGATCAAGTTCGAGATCGGCAGCGCCTTCCCGCTCGACGAGCCGATGACGATGGAGATCAAGGGCCGCGACCTGATCGAGGGCATCCCCAAGACGCTGACCGTCACCGACGCCGAGATCCGCGAGGCGCTGCAGGAGCCGGTGGCGATCATCGTCAACGCGGTGCGCGTGGCGCTCGAGCGCACGCCGCCCGAGCTCGCCGCCGACATCGTCGACCGCGGCATCGTGCTGACCGGCGGCGGGTCGCTGCTCCGAAACCTCGACCGGCTGCTGCGCGAGGAGACCGGGCTCCCGGTCTCGGTCGCCGAGGACCCGCTGTCCTCGGTGGTGCTCGGCACCGGCAAGATGCTCTCGGACTTCGACCTGCTGCGCAAGATCAGCCTCGACTAGGCCCCATGGCCCAAGCCGCACCCGCACGGCGGAGCCGCTTCCTGCTGGTGGGCCTGATCCTCGCGCACTTGACCGCGATCAGCCACCAGGTGGACGGCGGCACCGGCGTCTCGCTGCTGCAGCGCGGGGTGCTGGGGGTGCTCTCGCCGCTGCAGCGCGGGGTGGGCGCCTTCGCCGGCTCCGCGTCCGAGCTGTGGCGCGGCTGGGCGTTCCACCGCGAGACGTACACCGAGAACCGCCGGCTGCGCGAGCGCCTGCGCGAGCTCGAGACCGAGCTGCAGCTGCGCTCCTTCCGCGCCCAGGAGTCGGTGCGGCTGCGCGACCTGCTGGCGCTCCAGCAGGCGGTCCCGCTCGAGACGCTGGCGGCGCAGGTGGTGAGCCGCGACGGCGTGCCCTGGTTCCGCACGCTGACGCTCGACAAGGGCGAGCGCGACGGGGTGAGGCTCGACGCCGCGGTGATCAGCGCCACCGGCGTCGTGGGGCGCGTGTTCGCGGTCGGGCCCGCCGCAGCGCGCGTCCAGGTGCTGCTCGACCGCGACAGCGGCGCCGCCGCGATCGTCGAGCGCAGCCGCGTGAGCGGCGTCGTCTCCGGGCAGGTCTCGGGCGCGGAGGCGGGCGCCGAGGACCTGGCGCTCAAGTACGTGCCGGAGCGCGCGGACGTGGTCGTGGGGGACGTGGTGGTGACGTCGGGCCTCGACCGCATCTACCCGAAGGGGCTGGTGATCGGCCGGGTGCGCTTCGTGGGCGAGGTGACGGGGCTGTTCCGCGACGTGCGCGTCGAGCCCTCGGCGCGCTTCGCGAGCCTCGAGGAAGTGCTGGTGCTGAAGCACGCGCCACCGCCGCTCGAGACGCCGAGGTCGGTCGAGTGAGCCGCGCGCTGTGGACGGCGCTGGCGCTGGCCGGGGCGGTGCTGGTCGAGACGGCGCTCGCATACCTCGTCTCCTCGCCGGGCCGCTACCTCGACCCGTTCCTGCTGGTGGTGGTGTACTGCGCGCTGCGCTTCGGCGAGACCCACGGCATGCTGGCCGGCGCCGCGGCCGGCTGGGTCCAGGACGTGATGTTCGGCGGCCCCGTGCTCGGGCTGTCGGCGCTCTCCAAGCTGGTGGTGGGCTTCTCGGTCGGCCTCGCGGCGGGCCGCTTCCTGATCGGGACCACCGCGGCGCGCGCGCTGGTGGTGCTGCTCGCCGCCGCGGCCGACGCGCTGCTCGTCGAGTGGCTGGCCTCGGTGTTCTCGGTCGACGCCCGCGGGCTGCCGGTGCTCGCGCTCGCGGCGCGGGCGACGCTCAGCGCGCTCGTGGGCGGGCTGCTCTACGCGCTCGTCGACCGGCGCGTGGCCCGGTCCCGGGCATGACCGGGAGGCAGAGGTGAGGATCTACGAGGACCTGCGGCTCGTGCAGTCGCGCCTGGCGCTGCTGCAGGGCCTGGTGGTGCTGCTGGTGGCGGGGCTCGTGGTCCAGTTCTGGAACCTGCAGGTGGTGCGCGCGCGGCACTTCCGCGAGCAGGCGGAGAACAACCGCTCGCGGGTCGTGACGCTGGCCGCCCCGCGCGGGGCGCTCGTCGACCGCAAGGGCCAGCTGCTGGTGGGCAACCGGCCGTCCTTCAACGTGGTGCTGGTGCCCGAGCACGCGGAGAACCTGGACCAGGTCGTGGCGCGGCTCTCGTCCGCGCTCGGCATGGGCGAGGCGGCGATCCGCGAGCGGCTCGCGCGGCGCCAGCCGTACCGCCCGGTGCTGGTCAAGACCGACGCGACGCTGGCCGACATCGCCGTGCTGGAGGCGCGGCGGCTCGAGCTGCCCGAGGTGAGCGTCGAGGTGGTGCCGCTGCGCTCGTACCCGCTCGCCTCGGCCGCCGCGCACGCGCTCGGCCGCGTCGGGGAGATCTCGGAGCGCCAGCTGCAGCTGCCGGAGTTCAAGGGGCTGCCGCCGGGCGCGCTCGTGGGCCAGGCGGGCATCGAGTCGCGCTACAACCGCGAGCTGATGGGCCGGGACGGCTTCCGGCGCGTGGTGGTGAACAGCCGCGGGCTCGAGGTGGCCGAGGCGGCGCGCCAGCCGCCGAGCGACGGCCCCAACCTGACGCTCAGCATCGACGCCTCGCTGCAGGCAGCGATGGAGGCGGCGTTCGAGGGACGCTCGGGCTCCGCGGTGGCGCTCGACCCCGAGACGGGCGAGATCCTGGCCATGACATCGACGCCGGCCTACGACCCGAACCGCTTCACGACCGGGATCGAGCCTCACGAGTGGGCGAGCCTCGCGAACGACCCCGAGACGCCGCTGATGAACCGCGTGATCCAGGGCTCCTACGCGCCCGGCAGCACCTTCAAGGTGATCGCGGCGACGGCCGCGCTCGAGGAGGGCGTGATCACGCCGCAGACGGCCTTCTACTGCCCGGGGCAGCTCTCCGTCTACAACACCGTCTTCCGCTGCCTGGGAATTCACGGCCTGATCGACCTGCAGCGCGCGATCCAGCTCTCCTGCAACGTGTACTTCTACCAGGTCGGAATCAGGCTCGAGATCACGCGCCTCGCGAAGTGGGGGAAGCTGATGGGCCTCGGCGCCCCGACCGGGGTCGACCTGCCGTCCGAGGCGAGCGGCTTGATGCCGAGCCCCGAGTGGAAGCTGCGTGTGCTGAAGACCCCGTGGTACGCGGGCGAGACGGTGTCCGTGGCGATCGGGCAGGGGCAGGTGAGCGCGACGCCGCTGCAGATGGCCCGCGTCGCCGCCTTCATCGCGAACGGCGGACGGCTGCTGAAGCCCCACTTCGTGCGGCAGCAGGGCTCGCCGCTGCCGCCTCCCGTGGTGCGCCCCGAGACGATCGCCGCGGTCAAGGAGGGGATGCGCCTGGTGGTCGCCGCCGGGACGGGCTTGCGCGCGCGCCTGTCGAGCGTCGAGGTCTGCGGCAAGACCGGCTCGGCCCAGGTGGTCGCCCGCTCGCGGCTCGAGAAGACGCCCACCGCGCACGCGCTGCTGCCGCACGGCTGGTTCATCGCGTTCGCGCCGGCGGAGCGGCCCAGGATCGCGCTCGCCGTGCTCGTCGAGCACGGGGGCAGCGGCGCCGCGGCGGCGGCGCCGGTGGCGCGCCGGATCCTCGGTCACTTCTTCGGGCTCGATCGCGTCGAGCCGACGGCGGTCGCCACGCCGGGTGACGCGACCGACACGGAGGACTAGCGCATGCTGGGAGGCGTCGGGATCGACCGCCGGCTGGTCTACAACGTCGACTGGGTCCTGCTCGCGTCGACGCTGCTGCTCTCGCTGGTGGGCGTCGCCATGGTGTACTCGGCGACGCACACCGGCCGCCAGGGCGAGCTCTACCTGAAGCAGCTGGCGCTGGTGGGCGTCGGGCTCTGTGCCATGGCGCTCGCCGCCGCGATCGACTACCGGCGCCTCGCCGACCGCGCGGTGCTGCTCTACGTGCTGTCGCTCGGGGCGCTCGTGTACGTGCTGCTGTTCGGCCCGATGATCGCCGGGACGCGTCGCTGGATCCTGGTCGGCGGCTTCCAGCTCCAGCCCTCCGAGCTCGTCAAGCTCACGGCCGCCGTGTTCGCGGCCAAGGTCTTCTCGGAGTTTCGCCAGGAGTCGCTCGGGCTGCGCGACGTGGCGCTGCCGGGTGCGGCCGTGGGCCTGCTGGTGCTGTTGATCGCGCGCCAGCCCGACCTCGGCACGGCGGCCTGCCTGGTGCCGCTGTTCCTGGCCGTGGCGTTCCTCGCGGGCCTGCGGATGCGGGCGGTGCTGCTCCTCGCCGCGGCGCTCGTGCTGTCGGCCGGGCTCGCCTGGCCGATGCTCAAGGATTACCAGAAGACGCGCATCTACACCTT
>CAZMRX010000454.1:0-4272 GCA_964568755.1 uncultured Acidobacteriota bacterium
CTCAGGATCTCGCGCACCCGCCCGCCCGGCTCTTCCACGCGCAGCGCCATCAGGAAGCCGGGCTTGCCGAACGGCCAGGTGCCCTCGCCGTGACCATAGAACAGGACCTCCACCCCGATCACGTTCGGGCCCGCCACCAGCCAGCGAGTGAGGTCGACCGGGTCGGCTTCGTAGGAGCGCGGGTCGCAAGGCGCCGGCCCCCACTGCACGCGCCGGCCGTTGACGAAGAGCCGATAGCGGCTGTCGGCGCTCACGAAGCCCCGTGCCGAAACCGGTTCCTGCGCGAGCTCGAGCTCACGGCGGAAGAGCACGAACGTGTTGGCGAGCGTGCGCTCCGAAGGCAGCCAGATCCAGCGCGCGGGAGCGAGGTCGATGCGCGCGCCGGGAGCGGGCTGCGGCCAGCCGCCGCGCACGACGGGGACGGGCGCGGGCTCGGGCGGGACCACGGGGCGCGCCGGCGCCGCCGCGGGCGCGGGCTTCGTCCGCGCCGGCGGCCTGCGGCGGGGGCCCGGCTTCTTCGCTTGCGCCCTTGCCGCCGCCGGAGCGGCCAGCGTCGCCGCGACGGACGCCCCGAGGCGACGCAGGAAGCCGCGACGTCCCGCTCCCGATCCGGCGCGCCTGCGCTTGGCCATGTTCCTGGACTCCTCTCGTTCGTGCTCAGCCGGACGCGAGCGCCCGGGCCTCGATCTCGCGGTAGCGGGCGCGCACGGCCTCGAGCCCCGTGCCCTCGCGCGGCTCGTAGCGCAGGGGCGCCGACACCAGCCGGCGCGCCTCGGCGAGCGAGCGCAGCTCCGAGGCGGCGATCGCCTGCAGCAGCAGGTTCCCGGTCGCGGTGGCCTCGACCGGGCCGGCCAGCACGGGCCGGCGCGCCGCATCGGCCGTCGCCTGGCTCAGGTAGTGGTTGCGCGAGCCGCCGCCCACGACGTGGACCCCGGGCACGCGCTCGCCGGTCAGCGACTCGATCGCCTCGACCACCGTGGCATAGCGCAGCGCCAGCGAGTCGAGGATCACGCGCGTCAGCACGGCGGGCTCGCCCGCGACCTCCTGCCCCGTCTCCGCGAGCGCGGCCACGAGCTCGGCCGTCATGCTCGCAGGGTTGAAGAAGCGCGCGTGGTCCGGGAACACGACTCCCGGCGAGCGCGCGATCGCGCCGGCCGCCCGCAGCAGCTCCTCGAGCGCGACATCCGCGCCCGCGCCCGCCCACTCGCGCCGGCACGACTCGAGGATCCACAGCCCCATCACGTTCTTGAGGAAGCGGATCGTGGAAGCGGCGCCGCCCTCGTTCGTGAAGTTGGCGCGCGCCACGCGCTCGTCCACGAGCGGCGTCTCGCGCTCCGTTCCCACGAGCGACCAGGTCCCCGAGGAGATGTAAGCCCAGCCCGGGAGCAGCGGCGTGCCTGCGACGGCGCTCGCCGTGTCGTGCGTCGCAGGGGCCGTCACCCGGATCGGGCCCGTGCCCAGCTCGCGCTGCAGGCCGGCGTCGATCACGCCGAGGCGGGTGCCGGGCGCCGCGATCTCCGGCATCAGCTCGCGCGGCAGGCCGAGGCGCGCGAACAGCTCGTCGGCCCACGCGCGCGTGCGCACGTCGACGAGCTGCGTGGTCGAGGCGTTCGTGTACTCGCCGGTGGTCGAGCCGGCGAGGGCGTGGTGGACCAGGTCGGGGATCATCAGCAGCCGGCGCGCCCGGGACGGCAGCCCCTCGCGGACGTGCGCGTGAAGCTGGAACAGCGTGTTGAACTGCAGGAACTGGATCCCGGTCCGCTCGAAGACCTCGCTTCTCGGCACGATACCCAGCACGCGCTCCATGGCGTCGTCGGTGCGGTGATCGCGGTACGCGACCGGGTCTTCCACCAGCCGCCCCGCCTCGTCGAGCAGGCCGTAGTCGACGGCCCAGGAGCAGACCCCGAGGCTCTCGATCGGGCCCGGGGACGCGCCCTGCGCCGCGACGAGGCCCGCGCGGACGCCGTCGAGGATCCGGGTGAACGGCCAGCGCAGGTGGCCGCCCTTCTCGACGGGCGCGTAGTGGAAGCGGTGCACCTCCTTCAGCTCGAGCCCGGACTCGGAGAGGCTCCCGAGCATCGCGCGGCCGGAGCCGGCGCCGAGGTCGAAGGCCAGGTAGCAGGGCCGCGGACGCCTCAATTCGGGACCTGACCCCTTCGGAGCTTCAGACGATTCCAGCGCCCTGGCGAGCCGCCGCGGGGCGCTCGCGCGCCTTGTGCCCGCGGTAGCCGCTCGCGCGATACGCGGCCACCGGGTCGATGGCGCCCTTGGCGCGGTGCCGGGCCATCGCCAGGATCGGCCCGACGTCCGTGGTGAATGCCTGCTTCAGCAGCTGCAGCGCCGTGATCGCGTCGTTTCCCTCCTGCGCGTCGCGCAACCCCGCGCGGTCCACGAGGTGAGCCTGGACGTAGGCGCGCACGAGCTCGACGGCGCTCGTCATCAGCGACTCGACGGGATCGGTGACGTTGTGCGACTGGTCGAGCATGTAGGCGGGGTCGAAGCCGGGCGTGCCCTCCAGCTCGGCGTCGACCAGCTCGTGGAAGATCAGGAACAGCTGGAACGGCTTGATCGAGCCGGCGTCGAGGTCGTCGTCGCCGTACTTGCTGTCGTTGAAGTGGAAGCCGGCCAGCTTCCCGAGCTGGATCAGGCGGGCGACGATCATCTCGATGTTGACGTTCGGCGCGTGGTGGCCGAGGTCGACGAGCGAGAAGGCCCTGGGCCCGAGCTCGCGCGTGCAGTAGTAGCTGGTGCCCCAGTCGTTGAGCACGGTCGAGTAGAAAGCCGGCTCGTAGAGCTTGTGCTCGATGAACATGCGGAAGCCGTCGGGCAGCGCCGCGTAGATGGCGCGCAGGCTCTCCAGGTAGCGCTCGAGCGCGCGGCGGAAGTGGACCTGGCCCGGGAAGTTCGAGCCGTCGCCGATCCAGACGGTGTGCGAGCGCGCGCCGAGCTTCACGCCCAGCTCGAGGCAGTGGACGTTGTGCTCGATCGCCTGCCGCCTGACGGCCGGGTCGGCGTGGGTCAGGCTGCCGAACTTGTACGAGAGCTTCTGGCCGGGCTGGTCCTGGAACGTGTTCGAGTTCATCGAGTCGAACGAGAGCCCGCGCGCCGCCGCGTACGCCTTGAGCTCGGCCGGGCTCTCGGGCTCGTCCCACGGGATGTGGAGCGAGATGGCGGGCGTCACCCGCACCAGGCGCTCGATCGCCTCGCAGTCGTCGAGCTTCTCGAAGACGCTGCGCGGCTCGCCCGGGCCGGCGAAGCGCGCGAAGCGCGTCCCGCCGGTCCCGACGCCCCACGAGGGCACGGCCACCCGGAACGCCATCGCCCGCTCGACCAGCCGCTCGATCTCGACGCCGCGCCTCGCGAGCTGCCGGCCCAGGTGGGCGTAGTCCTCCTCGAGCCAGGGGAGCGCTTTCCGGTTCTCCCGCAGCACGAGCTCCTCGTCGATCCGAAAGCCCATCGCTCCCTCGCTAGCGCGTGAATGCCGTGACGTTGCCCGCGTCCACGTTCAGGATGTTCCCGGTCGACTTGGCCGACAGCTCGGACGCGAAGAAGTAGACCGCCTCCGCCACGTCCTCCGGCAGCACGCTGCGCTTCATCAGGCTGCGCTTCCTGTAGAAATCCTCGATCTCCTCGTCGGCGATGCGGTTGGCGGCGGCCCGCTCCTGGCGCCAGCTGCCGCCCCAGATGCGCGAGCCGCGGATCACCGCGTCCGGGTTCACCACGTTCGCGCGGATGCCGACTTCGGCCCCCTCGAGCGCCAGGCAGCGCGCGAGGTGGAGCGAGGCCGCCTTGGCCGCGCTGTAGGCCGAGGCCCCGGCCGAGGCGGCGAGCGCGTTCTTGCTGCCGATGAACACGATCGAGCCGCCGATCCCCTGCCGCTTCATGAGCGCGAAGGCCTCGCGCCCCACCAGGAAGTAGCCGGTCGCGAGGATGCCCAGGTTGCGGCTCCACAGCTCGAGCGGCGTGTCCTCGATCGGCGCGGCCGAGGCGATCCCGGCGTTCGAGACCAGGATGTCGAGCCCGCCGAGCTCGCGCAGCGCGCAGGCGTAGGACTCGCGGACCGAGGCCTCGTCGGTCACGTCGCAGCGCAACGCGCGCACACGGTCCTTGCCGTGCTCGCCCGAGAGCGCCTTCCTGGCCTCCTCGAGCGCCTCGGGGTCGATGTCGGTGATCAGGACGCAGGCGCCCTCGGCGAGCAGGCGCCGCGCCACGGCCGCGCCGATCCCGCCCGCCCCGCCGGTCACGAGCGCGATCCGGCCCTCGAGGCTCTTC
>CAZMRX010000455.1:0-4258 GCA_964568755.1 uncultured Acidobacteriota bacterium
CGCGCTTTACGTCTTCCTCGAGGAGCGTCAGATAAGCCTTGAGCGCCGCCTCGTTGCCCGTGATGCGGGCGGTGAGCGGGGTCCGGACCAGGCCGGGAGCCACGGCGTTGACGCGGATGCCCTTCGGCGCGTACGTGGCCGCGGCCGACAGCGTGAGGCCGATGACGCCCGCCTTGGCCGCGGCGATCGCCTCGTGGTTCGCGAGGCCCAGCCGCGCCGCGGAGGAGACGAGCACCACCGAGCCGCCGGTCGTCATCACGCGCGCTGCGGCGCGCACGGCGGCGTAGGCGGACTTGAGGTTCGTCGCGACGACGGCGTCCCACTCCTCCTCGCTCGTGAGATGGGCGGGCTTCAGCAGGATCGAGCCCACGCAGTTGGCGAGGCCGTCGAGGCGGCCGTCGAGCTCGACCGCTCTCGCGGCCGCCGCCTCCACCTCGGCCGGCCGTGTCGCGTCCACGACGAACGGCGTGCCGCCGGTCTCCGCGGCGATCGCCTCCAGGCGCGCCGCGGCGCGGCCGGCGACCACGAGCTTGACACGCTCGGCCGCGAGGCGACGCGAGAGAGCGCCTCCGATGCCGCCGGCCGCGCCCAGCACGAGAACGGCCACTTCAGGCTCGTCCGGTCGGTGTCGAGCGACGCATACCCAGCACGCTAGACCCGCCCCGCTTCGGCGTCAAGGTATTGCGTATGTGTTGACAATAGCCGGGCGCGGCCAGAGGTGCGGCCCTTCAAGCGACCGCGACGATCAGGCACACCATGAGCATGCCGAGAGCCGGCAGCGCCTTCTGCGTCGAGCGGCTGCCGACCATCGCCGAGGCCCGCTCCGGCCGCTCGCCGGGTGGGCTACGATCGCCGGCGGTGAGGAGGTGACGGGATGGCCAAACGTGCGGGTGCGCTTCTGAAGCGGGCCGGCCGCCAGCGCACCACGCCGAAGCGGGTGGCTGCCAGCCCGGTCGGTGACGCCGCACGCCTTCAGGAACGGGCGCTGGCGGATCAGCTCGCGCTGAAGGATCGGGCCCTCGACGTGGCGGCCGAGGGCGTCACCATCGCCGATGCCCGGCTGGCCGATCGGCCCCTCATCTACGTCAACCAGGGGTTCGAGCGCCTCACGGGGTACTCCGTGGCCGAGACGCTGGGCAGGAACTGCCGGTTCCTGCAGGGCCCCGGCACCGATCCGGCAGCGGTTGCCGAGATCCGCGCCGCCGTCGACGAGAAGCGCGCGTGCGTCGTCGAGATCCTGAACTACCGGCGGGACGGCACCCCCTTCTGGAACCGGCTCTCGATCACGCCTGTGCGCAACGAGCTCGGCGAAGTCACCCACTACATCGGGGTCCAGTCGGACGTCAGCGCGCGTCGCGAGGCCGAGAACGGGCTGCGGCGCGCCAAGGAGGCGCTCGAACACGACCTGCGGCTGGCCGTGCGGGTCCAGCAGGCCCTGCTCCCGCCGGCGGAGCTGCGCCTGCCGGGCGTGCGCGTCGCGCGCACGTTCCATCCCTGTGCGGACCTGGCCGGGGATGCCGTGGGTGTCGTCACCTTCGCTCACGGTCCGGTTGGGTTGTATCTGCTGGACGTGAGCGGGCACGGGGTAGGAGCGGCCCTGCTGTCGTTCACCTTGAATCACACGCTGTCGCCATCGGCGGAGGGGTCGCTCCTGATCGAGGACGCCGGGCACGGCGTCGCTGTCGTTCCCCCGGCGCGCGTGGCCGAACGCCTTAACCGGCAGTTCCCGATGGACCGGACGCGACAGTACTTCACGTTCGCGTACGGGGTGTTCGACGCTTCGCAGGGGCGGTTCGACTATGTGCTCGCCGGTCACCCGGCGCCCATCCTCCTGCCCAGGGCCGGACCACCCGCGCCGCTTCCGGGCCGCGGGCTGCCGATCGGCATGATCGAGAACGCGACCTTCGACGGCGAGACCGTGATCCTCCAGCCGGGCGATCGGCTGTACTTCTACACGGACGGAGTCGTCGAGGCGGTCGACGCGTCCGACCAGGAGTTTGGCTCCCTGCGGCTGATGGCCGAGATCGACCGGCTGCGGGACCGCCCGCTGCGAGAGGGGCTCGACCACGTAGCGGCCCTGGTCCAGGACTGGTCGGAGGGCCACCTGCGGGACGACGTGTCCCTGCTCGCGATCGAGCGGATCGACTGAAGCTCCGGCCGCCCGCGCGGACTGGCACATTCTCAAACATATCTATTCACAATTTAGACAGAACTACCTTGCCGCGTTCACGTAGCGAATTACTGAAGGCCGCTGCGACTCCGGGGCCGGTGATCCGGCCCGAGCCGACCGCGACACGCCCGCGCGGGCTGGCGGCGGCGAACCACAGCAGCATCAGGCCGGGGCGGCCGAACAGGAGGCGGGCGAACACATCGCCCACGAGCGGGGGCCTGACCAGCTGGAGCGGCGGCGGAATGGCGGTGTCCGGGAGCAGGTTCGTGGCCGCGAGCGTGAGGGTGGCGACGAGGTCGGGAGCCTGCCGGCAGACCATGACGGCAGTCGGGCCGCCGAAGTCGAACCCGGCGAGGTGGACGCGCCGAAGGCCGAGCTTCTGGACCAGCGCGATCACGAGCGCCGCCTGGTCGGCGGCGTGAAAGCGCGCGGGTGCGGGGCCCGACTCCCCGAATCCCAGGAGGTCCGGCACCACCACGCGGTGCCGGGCCGCGAGCAGACGGGCCACGGGCCGCCACGTGCCTCGCCACCCGGGGATGCCGTGAAGCAGCACCACCGGCGGTGAGCTCGGATCGCCGAACAAGTCGGTCACCAGGAGGTGGTCGTCGACTCGGATGACGACGGGCTCGGGGTCCGCGGCGGAGACCCTGGAACCTGTCGAACGGTGGCTGGGGCTTGCGGCCGGGTCGGGCAGGTGCTCCATACCCTGAAGAACGGCTGACGCCGCCCGATCGGATTGTCGCCCCCCCGGGGCCCGGTGCCGAGGCACACCTGCCTCAAGAAGCGGGGAGCTGCGGACCCGTCCTGACCCGCCTGCGGTGGAGACTGGCTCTTGCCCGCTCGGGCCGGGTCCCGAGGGGACGGATGCCCTCCTGTTCTCGCCGGAGGCTCTCCCACCGGCTGGTCGGCTGGTGTGGAGATCGAGCTTCAACTGGCCTGAGAGGTGAAGAGCCACTCGCGAAGTTGCTGCTCGAGACGTCGAGGCGGATCCGGTAGCCCCGCGGCCCGCACTGCCCGCCGCACCCGCTCCACAGAGTCGGGCTTCAGGCGCCGCCGACGCCGGTCACCGGCGCGAGCGGCCCCGGGCGTCGAGGCGCAGGGCCTGCTGGTGCGAAGGGCTCATGCCGGAGTCGAGAGCCGCGCTCTAGCCTCTGCCCGTGGGCCATCTCGCCGCGCGCGACGGATACCGTCGCCTCGTCGACCGGCTGAACCGCTTCCCCCAGGGGGCGCCGCCCTCGGAGCTGCTGTATCGCATTCTCGAGATCCTGTTCAGCGCGAAGGAGGCGGAGCTCGTCGCCCTGCTCCCGATCAGACCCTTCCGCACCGCAACCGCCGCGAAGGCGTGGGGAGTGCCGCTCGCCGAGGCCTCGCGCGTGCTCGAGGGGCTCGCGTCCCGCGCGATCCTGCTGGACCTCGAGCGCGACGGCGAGCCGCTCTACGTTCTACCCCCGCCGATGGCCGGCTTCTTCGAGTTCTCGATGATGCGAGTCCGTGGCGACGTCGACCAGAAGCGGCTGGCGGAGCTCTACTACGCGTACCTCAACGTCGAGGAGGACTTCATCAAGCAGCTCTTCGTCCGCGGGGACACGCAGCTCGGACGCACTTTCGTGCGGGAGCGGTCGGTCCCGCACGAGCTGTCGCTCGCCGTGCTCGACCACGAGCGGGCCAGCCACGCGATCCGTGCGGCCTCCACGGTCGCGGTCGGCCTGTGCTACTGCCGGCACAAGATGGAGCACCTCGGGCGGGCCTGCAATGCCCCCCGGGAGATCTGCCTCACCCTGGGCGCCACCGCGCGGTCGCTCGCGACGCACGGCTACGCGCGCGCGATCTCGTCCGCCGAGGGCCTCGACCTGCTGCACGAAGCCCAGGAGCGGGGCCTCGCCCAGTTCGGCGAGAACGTGCGCGAGCGGCCGGCCTTCATCTGCAACTGCTGCGGCTGCTGCTGCGAGGCCATGCTGGCCGCCAAGCGCTTCGGCTTCCTGCACCCGGTTCACACGACGAACTTCGTGGTGGCGCTCGAGCGGCCCGGCTGCGACGGCTGCGGCAAGTGCGTGAAGGCCTGTCCGGTGGAGGCGCTGCGCCTCGAGC
>CAZMRX010000456.1:0-4220 GCA_964568755.1 uncultured Acidobacteriota bacterium
CCTGCGCCGCGCCGCCGGTCTGCCCCCGGTGCCCTGATCCTCCGGCCCAGTCGAGCGCCGACGATCCTTCAGACCAGGCTAGCCAGACGAACGAGCGTCAGCACGGGCTCGCCCCGCTCGCGCGACGCTGCGAGGTCCACGTCGATCTCGAGCACCCAGTCGTTCAGGTCCTCGGGATCGACGAGCATCTGCTGAACCCTCAAGCTGGCGCCATCCTGCGTAGGCTCGACGTGCGTGTGACGGAGGTTGCGGGCCTCAGGGTCGAGGCGGGGACCTGCGTGCTCGACCCGGTAGGCCTCGCGCGCCGCCTTGAGCCGCGCCGGGCTCCACGCCTGCGGAGCGGCGCCATCCAACGGGTCGAGTGCCCCGGGCGCGACCGCGTCGCCTCCCAGCGAAACCAGGGCGGCCTCGTCGTTCCCGATCGACCACGCGCGCAGGAACGCGAACAATCGCGTGCGGATCGCGGCGGTGAACGCCTTCGTGTCGCGCGTGACGTCTGTCGGCTCCTCCGGCCGCGGCGGCCGCAAGTCCAGCCCGCCCGTCCCGCGGGGCCGGTAGTCCGGGTCGCGCATCTTCTCCCACTCGTCGAGCAGGCTCGAGTCCACCCCGCGCAGCATCTCGCGCAGGTACAGCTCCATCTCGCGCACGGTGTCGGTCTTGACGCCGTCGGGCACGGTCTGGCTCAGGACCTTGTAGACGGAGTTCAGGTGCCGCAGCAGCAGTCCCTCCGCGCGCTCGAGGTCGTACTCCTGCACGTAGTCGGAGAAGGAGCGGAAGCCCTCGAACATCTCGCGCGCGATCGACTTCGGCCGGATGTTCTCCTCGCCGACCCAGGGGTGCCGGTCGGCGAACAGGTTGAAGGTGTCGTAGACGAAGTCGCGCAGCGGCTTCGGGTACTCGAGCTTCTCCAGCTCCTCCATGCGCTGGTCGTAGTCGAGCCCCTCGGCCTTCATCTTCGCGACCGCCTCGCCCTTCAGCTTGTCGAGCTGCCGCCGCAGGATCAGCTCCGGGTTCTCGAGGATGCTCTCGACGAGCGTCAGCAGGTCGAGCGCGTGCGTCTCGGACTCCGGGTCGAGGAGTGGAAGCGTCTCGAGCAGGTACAGCGAAAGCGCCTGGTCCATCGAGAAGTCGTCCTGCAGCTCGACGTTGACGCGGAGCTTCGCGCCCTCTTCGGTTCTAGGGATGATCTCGACGATGCCCCGGCCGAGAAGCGCCCGGAAAAGCTGCCAGGCCCGCTTGAAGTGCGTCCGCTTCGCCCGGTCCGGCTCGTGGCTGTCGCGGATCAGCCGCTGCATCGCCCGGCAGCCGTCGCCCCGGCGCGAGAGGACGTTCAGCAGCATCCCGTGCGAGACCTCGAAGCGCGACACGAGCCGCTCGGGAGGCGCGCCCATCAGGCGCTTGAACGTCTGGAGGTCCCAGTTCGCGAAGTTGTGCTCGGGCGGCTTGCGCATGACGACCTTCCTGCCGTCCTTCGCCTTCTCCCCGAGTCGCCGGTTCTCGATCACGTGCTCCGGGGCCTGCGCCACCACGAACCCGATGTCGTCGAAGCCCTTCCTCCCGGCGCGCCCGGCGATCTGGTGGAAGTCGCGCGCGGAGACGACAGCCGTCTTCTGGCCGTCGAACTTGCACAGGCGCGAGAAGAGCACGGTCCGGATCGGCACGTTGATCCCCACCCCGAGCGTGTCCGTGCCGCAGATGACCTTGACGAGGCCCGCCTGTGCGAGCTGCTCGAGGAGCACGCGGTACTTCGGCAGCAGGCCCGCGTGGTGGACGCCAATCCCCTGCTTGAGCCACTTGCGGACGGTGGGGCCATAGGGGCTCGTGAAGCGGAAATCGGCGATGGCGGCCCCGACGGCGTTCTTCTCCTCCCGCGTGCACAGGTTGAGGCTCGTGAAGTCCTGCGCGCTGTCCGCGGCGTCCTTCTGCGTGAAGTGGACGACGTAGACGGGCGCCTTGCCCTCGGAGACGAGCTTGTCGAGCGTCTGCGCGAGCGGGATCTCGGAGTAGGCGTACTCGAGCGGCACCGGCCGCTCGCCCGACTTCACGACGGCCGTGGGCAGGCCGTTGCGCCGGGTCAGGTCCTCGGCGAAGAACTCCACGTCGCCGAGCGTCGCCGACATGAGCAGGAAGCGGGTCTTCGGCAGGGTCACGAGCGGCACCTGCCACGCGCCGCCCCGGTCCCGGTCGGCGTACCAGTGGAACTCGTCCATCACGACGTCGTCCACCCAGGCGTCCTCGCCCAGCCGAAGCGCGATGTTCGCGAGGATCTCGGCGGTGCAGCAAAGCACCGGCGCGTCGCGGTTGACGGTCGCGTCTCCCGTGGAGAGGCCGACGTTGTCCGGCCCGAACTCGCGGCACAGCGCCATCCACTTCTCGTTGACCAGCGCCTTGATCGGACAGGTGTAGACCGAGCGCCGCCCGTGCGCGAGCGAAGCAAAGTGCATCGCCGAGGCCACCAGCGACTTCCCCGAGCCGGTCGGCGTGTTCAGGATGACGTTCTTGCCTTCGAACAGCTCGAGTACGGCCTCCTCTTGCGCCGGATAGAGCGTGAGCCCCTTTCTCGCGACGTAGTCGAGAAAGCGCCCGAGCAGCTCGTCGCTCGTGGCTTCGTCGGGCGGCAGCAGGTCGTAGAGCGGGCCGGCCATGGCCCAGTATTGTGGTCCGGTTCGGCGCTACCGGAAGTTCTCGACCATCATCAGGTCCGCGCCCGCCAGGTTCTCGCGGCTGTAGACGATCGTCTTGCCATCGGGCGTGACCGTCAGGCCCATGTTGACGTTCGTGAGCAAGCCCAGGCGTTCGTGCTTCCCGGACGCGGTATCGAATCGAATGAGGGGCGACTCGTCGCCCTCGGGGCAACCGAAGTAGTAGAGCGCACCCGGGCTGGCAGCGAGGCTCCGGGCATGGCCGCATTCCGTGAGCAACCGCTCCTGGCCGCTCTCGAGGTTCAGCAGGAAGAGCGGGCTCCTCCCTTCCAACCGCGAGTACAGCAGCTCCTTCCCGTCCCAGGAGAGCTCGGCCGCGACCGCCCCGTGCTGCGTGACGCGTTCGGGCGCACCTCCGGTCGCTGGGATCCGGAAGTAGTCCGTGCCGCCCGGACGGGGGAGGCGGTGGTAGATGAATCGCCCGTCGCGGGACCAGACTGCGGGGCCCTGTCGCTCGGAGCCATTCGTCAGGCGCCGGTCCGAACCACCCTCGACGCTGACCACCCATAGGTTCGTGGCACCCGGGCCGTGCGATGGCTCCTCGCGGCTGTGAAGGACATACCTCCCGTCCGGCGACCAGTAGGGTGCACCGGTTCCGGCAGCGGGGCTTTCGCGATCCTCGGTCACGTGCGTCAGCTGCATCGGGTTCGAGCCGTCGATGTCGGCCAGCCAGATCTCCTTGTGCGTGGTTCCCGCGCGCCAGGACTCGAAGGCGATCCGCTTCCCGTCGGGAGAGATGCGCGGGCCGTAGTCGACGGACGAGGACGTGATCACCGGCTGCGGCGGCCCGGACGCGGAGAAACGGTAGAAGTCCACGTCCGAGCGATCGTGGACGAAGAGCAGCCGGTCGCGCACCGTGGTCGTCGCCGGAGCGTAGGCACCAGGAGGGATCGACTCGATGCGCTGCTCGGGCGCTCGACCGTCGGCGCGGACGCGCCACAGGCTGGCGGTCATGCCACGGCCCTCGAAGGACATCCCGGCCGCCGCGTACACGATCGAGCGCCCGTCGCGCGTCCACGCCAGCCCGTGGATGGCACGCGCGGTTCTCGTTAGCCGCCGCGGAGGTTGCGCGGGACGCAGCGCCGCGTCGAGCTCGAGCAGGTCGATGTGGCACGGCGGCGTGACGAGGCCCGCGCATGCGGCGAAGGCCAGCGTCCGACCGTCGGGCGAGAAGGCGGGATGCTTGTCCCAGCCCGGTTGCGGCGGCACGGTCAACCAACGCGCCTCGCTCCCATCGACGGGAAGGAGGTAGATCCCGCTCGCTCCCGGAGTGGTCTCGCCGGGAAGCCGGGCACGGCGGGCGGCGATGAAGCGGCTGTCTGCCGACCACGCGAGCTGCGAGAAAGCCGCCGGGAAGTCGCCGACCCGGCGCTCGACGCCACCGAGCGCCGAGACCGTGTAGATCCCGCCGGCTGTCGTGGTCGTCGCGCCAACGGGCAAACGCACGAAGGCGATCCGGCTGCCGTCCGGCGACCAGCTCGGCGTCCAGTCGTCCTCGGGGCTCGACGTCAGGCGGCG
>CAZMRX010000457.1:0-4215 GCA_964568755.1 uncultured Acidobacteriota bacterium
TAGGGCTCACTCCGGGGCGTTTTCAGTCTTTTACCTCGAGCCCGTCTAGACTAGAAGCCTCACCCAAGGAGGCAGAAGCCGTGAACAAGGACGTGGTGGTTCTCTCGAGCGACAACTGGAAGCGGGAAGTGACCGAGGCCGACGTGCCGGTGCTCGTAGACTTCTGGGCGGAGTGGTGCGCGCCGTGCCGCATGATCGCCCCCGCCGTCGACGCGCTCGCCACGGCGTACGCCGGCCGAGCCAAGGTCGCCAAGCTCAACATCGACGAGAATCCGGACGTGGCCCACGCCTTCGGGGTGCGCTCGATCCCGACGCTGCTCGTATTCAAGGGCGGGCAGGTGGTCGACCAGCAGGTCGGCGCCGTGCCGCAGCCGGCGATGGCGCGCCTGCTCGAGCCGCACCTCGAGCCGGTCGTCGCGTCCGGCGCGCCCGGCGCGTGAGCGAGCCGCCGCTCGAGACGGTCGAGGTCGAGCCGCGCGCACCCGCCGACGCGGCGGTCGTCTGGATGCACGGGCTGGGAGCCGACGGGCACGACTTCGAGTCGCTGGTGCCTGAGCTTCGGCTCGAGGCGTCTCCCGCTGTGCGCTTCGTTTTCCCGCACGCGCCGATCCGCCCCGTCACGATCAACGGCGGCCACCGGATGCGCGCGTGGTACGACATCGCCGGGTTCGACCGCGGCGCCCCCCAGGACGAGGCCGGCATCCGGCGCTCGGCGGAGGCGCTCGGCGCTCTGCTGCGGCGTGAGCGCGAGCGAGGGATCCCCGCGGAGCGGATCGTCCTGGCCGGCTTCTCGCAGGGGGGAGCCATGGCGCTCTTCCTCGGGCCGCGCTGGCCCGAGCGGCTCGGCGGCGTCGTGGCGCTCTCGACCTACCTGCCGCTCGGCGGCTCGCTCGCGGGCGAGGCCCACCCGGCCAACGCCGCCGTGCCCGTCTTCATGGCGCACGGCAGCTTCGACCCGGTCGTGCCGCTTCAGGCGGGGGAAGCCTCGCGCGAGCGGCTGCGCTCGCTCGGCTACGACGTGGACTGGCGCAGCTACCCGATGCCGCACAGCCTGTGCGCGCAGGAAGTCGAGGACCTGCGGGAGTTCCTGCTGCGCGCCCTGCCGGCGCGCGCCTGACGTAGAATCGCGCGATCCTCGACCCCTGGTCTTCCATGCAGGATAGGGACGGCCGGCTCGAATCCGGGCAGGGACTGGCGGAGAGCGAAGAGAAGTACCGCCTGATCTCGGAGGTGATCTCCGACTACACCTTCTCCACCAAGCTCAACGCCGAGGGGCGGCTGTTCCTGAACTGGGTGGCGGGGGCCTTCGAGACGATCACCGGCTACACCTACGAGGAGTACGTCGCGCGCGGCGGCTGGCTCGCGGCGCTGCACCCCGACGACGTCGAGCAGGACGCGCGCGACATGGAGGCGCTGCACCAGAACCGCGCCGTGGTGACCGAGCTGCGCACGTTCACCAAGAGCGGCGAGCTGCGCTGGGTGCGCGTCTACGGCCACCCGGTGTGGGACCCGGCCCGGCAGCAGCTGGTCGGCATCTACGGCGCGGTCCAGGACATCACCGAGCGCAAGCAGGCGGAAGCCGAGCGCGAGGCGCTGATCCGCGAGCTCGAGGCGAAGAACGCCGAGCTCGAGCGCTTCGCCTACACCGTCTCGCACGACCTGAAGAGCCCGCTGATCACGATCCGGGGCTTCCTCGGCTTCGTGGAGCAGGACGCGGCCGCGGGCAACCTCGAGCGCGTCCGCTCCGACCTCGGCCGCATCGGCGACGCCGTGGAGAAGATGCAGCGGCTGCTGAACGAGCTGCTCGAGCTGTCGCGCGTCGGGCGCGTGATCCACCCGCCGCAGGCGGTGGCGCTCGGGCCGCTGGCGCGCGAGGCGGTGAGCCTGGTGGGCGGCCGCCTGCGCGAGCGCCGCGTCGAGGTCGAGATCGCGGACGACCTGCCGGCGGTGTGGGGCGACCGCGCGCGGCTGCTCGAGGTGCTGCAGAACCTGGTCGACAACGCCGCCAAGTTCATGGGGGGCCAGCCGCGGCCGAAGCTCGAGATCGGCGCGCGCCGCGACGCGGGCGAGACGGTCTTCTACGTGCGCGACAACGGCAAGGGCATCGAGGCGCGCTTTCGCGAGCGCGTGTTCGGCTTGTTCGAGAAGCTCGAACCGGACAGCGAGGGCAGCGGGGTCGGGCTCGCGCTCGTCAAGCGCATCGTGGACCTGCACCACGGCCGGGTCTGGGTCGAGTCCGAGGGCGAGGGGCGAGGCACCACGGTCTGCTTCACGCTGCCCGACGCCGAGCCGGCCGCGACCACGGACGCCTAGGCGGTCTCCCAGCGGCGGGCGAGCCGCCGCGCCAGGGCCAGGAACGCGGCGCCGGCGAGCGCCAGCACCAGCAGCTGCGGCCACAGCTCGACGAGCGGCGCGTGGCGCCAGAAGACCTTGATGTAGCCGTCGAGCGCCCAGCCGTTGAAGGTCAGCAGCCCCAGCGCCTGCATCCTCTCGCTCATCAGGAAGCGCGGGAACATGCTCCCGCCCAGGGCCGACATCATCAGGACCACGATCCTCGAGACGGCCGAGAGCTGAGCGCGCGAGCGGCAGGCCGTCGCGAGCACCAGGCCGAAAGCGGAGGCGGCGCCGGCCGTCACCAGCGTCATGGCCACGAAGCCGGCGAGGTGCGGGACGAGCTCGAGGCCGAACGCCAGGGCGCCCCAGGCGAACATCACGCCGACCTGCAGCGACCCCACGAGCGCCTCGAACAGCCACTTGCCGACGAGCAGCCGCCCCATCCCGAGCGGCGAGGTGAGCAGGCGGTCGAGCGTGCCCGACTCGACTTCGTCGAGGAGCGACCCGCCCGCCGCCGAGGCGGAGAACAGCAGGAACATCACCCCAATGCCGGCGGCGTAGAACGCGACGAGCGAGGGGTTCGCCCCGCCCCCGCCAGCGACGGCGGTGGTCTCCAGGGCGATCAGCTCGCCCGCCGTCACGGTCTGATTCGAAGAGTCGCCCGCGCTCGGTCCGGCAAGCCAGCGGTCCATCGCGTCGCGCTGCTGGGGCGTCATCGCACCCGCGTGCTTCTCGAAGGCCTCGAGCCCGTGGCGCGCCAGGGCCTTGGGCTGCGCCGTCGCGGCCGTCTTCTGCAGCAGCCCCTGCAGCAGCGGAGCCGCGACCGGGTTCGACGGGTCGGCCAGCAGCTCCGCGCGCGCCGGAGCTTCGAGGCTCCCCAGCCTGGCGCCGAAGCCCGCGGGCAGCACGAGCGCCACGGGCACGTCGCCGTCTCGGACGAGCGCCTCCGCCCGAGCGCGGTCGAGCGGCACGGCGGCCGCGCTGCGCGGCGCCGGGCGCGGCCGCGCCGCGGTCTGGAGCCGCAGCGCGGCCTCGCGGCCGAGCGCGCTCACGAAGGCGCGGCTCGCCTCGCTCGCGTCGAGGTCCACGACCGCCACGCGCAGGGCGCTCGCGTCGGTCCGCCCGCGGTTGCCGAACACCAGCGCGAAGATCGAGAAGAAGGCGATCGGCAGCACGAAAGTCAGCGCCTGCGCGACGCGGTCGCGACGCAGGTTGAGCCAGCCGATCCGCAGCACGGTCGAGATCACTCGCGCAGCTCCCGTCCCGTGAGGTGGATGAACACGGCGTGCAGGCTGGGGCCGCGCACCGAGACGTCGCGCACCTCGAGCCCTGCCGCCGCAGCAGCCTGGAGCAGTGCCGGCAGCTCCGTGGCGACGTCGCCGACCTGGGCGCTGAGCCGCGTGCCCGTGGCGTCCGGCTCGAGCCCGGCGACTGCCTGGGCCGGCGCGCGGTCGACCGACAGCGTCACGCGCCGTCCGTCGCCCACGGTGCTCGCGATCAGCTCCGCGAGCCGTCCGGAGGCCACCACGCGGCCGTGGTCGATCACCACGATGCGGTCGCACAGCGCCTCGGCCTCGTCGAGCTGGTGTGTCGTGAGCAGCAGCGACGTGCCGCCCTCGCGCAGGGCCTGCAGCATCTCGTAGATCCGCTCGCGGCTCTGGGGGTCGACGCCGACCGTGGGCTCGTCGAGCAGCAGCACGCGCGGCTCGTGCAGCACCCCGCACGCGATGTTGAGTCGGCGCCGCATGCCGCCGGAGAACGCTCCGACCGGCTCGTGGGCGCGAGCTTCGAGGCCGGTCCACGCGAGCGCCCGGTCGACGCGCTCGGCGAGCGTCTTGCCGGTGAGGCCGTAGAGGCGGGCGAAGACCTCGAGGTTCTCGC
>CAZMRX010000458.1:0-4158 GCA_964568755.1 uncultured Acidobacteriota bacterium
GCGGAGAACGAGCCGGAGGACGCCGACCATGAGGTGATCGGGAACGCGCTCTCCCGGGGCAACCCCGAGGTCGAGGCCGTGCTCGACCGCAAACAGCGGATGACCAGCCTGCCGGCGCTCATGGCCGAGGAGTTCCTGCGCGGCCGGACCTCGGCGGTCGTGGCCGGGACCCACGGCAAGACCACCACCACGAGCCTGCTCGCGTTCCTGCTCGAGCGAGCGGGCCAGGATCCCTCGTTCCTGGTGGGCGGCGTGCCCCTCGACTTCGGCGCCAGCTATCGGCTGGGCCAGGGCCGGGCCTTCGTCATCGAGGGCGACGAGTACGACTCCGCCTTCTTCGACAAGCGGCCGAAGTTCGTCCACTACCTGCCGACCACCGCCGTGATCGGCAACGTCGAGTTCGACCACGCCGATATCTATGCCGACCTCGCGGCGGTGAAGACGGCCTTCGTGCGGCTGCTGCAGGTGATCCCGCGCAGCGGCCTGCTGGTCGCGGGCACGGAGAGCCCGGCGCTCGTCGAGATCCTGTCGCAGGCCCGCTGTCGGGTGGAGACGTTCGGGCTCCAGGCCGGGGCCGACTGGCGGGCGGTGGACGTGCAGCCCGTGCCGGGCGGGTCGCGCTTCCGGCTGCTGCGACAGGGCCGGGACGAAGGCGAGTTCGTGGCTCCGATGGCGGGCGAGCACAACGTCAGGAACGCGCTGGCCGCGCTCGCCGTGGCCGCCGAGGCCGGTGTCGAGCCGGGGCGCCTCCGCGAGGCGCTCGCGGCCTTTCAAGGCGTCAAGCGGCGGCTCGAGGTTCGTGGCGAAGTCGGGGGTGTCACGGTCTACGACGATTTCGCCCACCACCCGACTGCCGTGGCGGCGACGCTCGCGGCGCTGCGGGGAGCCCCCGGCGCCGGGCGGCTCGTGGCGGTGTTCGAGCCGCGCTCGTACACCTCGCGCACCCGCGTGTTCCAGGACGACTTCGCCCGCGCATTCACCGCGGCGGACCGCGTGTACGTGGCGGCGGCTCACCTGCCCGGCAAGGTGCCCGAGGCGCAGCGACTGTCGGAGGCCGAGCTCGTGGCGGCGATCGGCCGGCAGGGTGGGACGGCCGTGTTCCTGCCGGGCGTGGACGCCATCGTGAGCGCGCTTTCGGCCGAGCTTCGGCCCGGGGACCGCGTCGCCATCCTCTCGAACGGGGGCTTTGGCGGGATCCACGAGAAGCTGCTGCGGGCCCTCGCCGAGCCCCACGGAGGGTAATTTCGGGCCTCCGGAGCGGTCCCCGCAGCCAGTTCGGGGACCGCGGGCCCCGGGCGGGCCAAGACGGCTGCAGAACCTGAAGACGGCGCAAACGGGGCCGTTTCCCTGTGGAAAGCCCGCTCGGATGTGTGCTACAAATCGCCTGCATTCACCCAGCTTATGTTGCCTGCCGTACGTCGGGGGGCACGAATCCATCACCGTGAGGAGGAGAAAATGAGGCGCGAACTGCTGGCTCTGGCGGGCCTTGGCCTGCTGCTGGCCGCCCCGAGGCTTCTGGCGTTCGAATCGGATCCCGCCGCACCGCCGGCACAGGCTGCCGCGCAGGCAGCCGCCGCACAAACTCCACCGGCAACGCCGCCCGCGGAGGAAGAGGAGGTGCGCCGAACCGAGGAGGTCACCGTCGAAAGCGCCTCCAAGGTCGCCTCGAAGCTGATCGACGCTCCGGCCACGATGAGCGTCGTGACGAGCGAGCAGCTCGCCTCGCAGCCCGCCCAGAACATGGCGGACACGCTGCGGTCCGTGCCGGGCATGAACGTGATCCAGACTTCGGCTCGCGACATCAACCTGACGGCGCGCCAGGCCACCTCCACGCTCGCGACCTCGCAGCTCGTCACCGTCGACGGCCGCTCGGTCTACCTCGACTTCTTCGGTCTCGTGCTGTGGGACCTGGTGCCGTCGCCGACGTCGGGCGAGATCAAGCAGATCGAGGTCGTGCGCGGCCCGGCCTCGGTGGTCTGGGGCGCCAACGCCGTGAACGGCGTCGTCAACATCATCACCAAGACCCCGCGCGAGAACGAGGGCTTCGGGCTGGTGCTGGGCGCGGGCCTCTTCGATCGCGACGGCGGCTCGCGCGAGTCGGAGGGCAGCGGCTACCAGCTCAACGGCAGCTTCTCCTACGCCAACGTGATCAACGACAGCTGGTCCTACCGGCTGAACGCCGGCTACTTCAACTCCGACCCCTACTCGCGCCCGACGGGGACGATTCCGCTCACCTGCCACCCGCTCGGCGTGAACCCGTGCCGCACGGCGAGCGGCGCTGCGGTCGCGGGCGGCTACCCGATGGGCGGGGCGGCCTATCCGGCGGACGCCAACCAGCCGGGCGCTTTCGAGAACGACGGGACCAGCCAGCCGAAGTTCAACCTGCGCTTCGACCAGGACTTCGAGAGCGGGGGGCGGATCACCTACGAGGGCGGCTACTACGGAACCGAGGGGATCGTCCATACCGGGATCGGGCCGTTCAACCTCGAGAACGGCTCGTACATGGCCTACGGCCGCGTGGCCTACACCAAGGGTGCCTTGCGCATCAGCGCCTTCGGCAATTTCCTCGACGCCGAGGCGCCCAACCTGCTCGCCTTCGACCCGGACACGCTCGGGCCGGTGATCCTGGCCTTCAAGACGCAGACCTACGACTTCGAGATCGGCAACACGAACGTGCTGGGCGGCCACCACATCCTGACCTACGGCGGCAACGTGAGGCAGAACAACTTCGACATCTCGCTCGCCCAGGGCGACAACCGCACCGAGTTCGGCGCCTACGGGCACTGGGAGTACTTCGTGGACAAGTTCCGCCTGGCGGCCGGCGCGCGCGTGGACAAGTTCGGCAACATCGAGGACCCGGTCATCTCGCCGCGCGTGAGCATCATGTTCAAGCCCACGCCCGACCACTCGATCCGCGCCTCCTACAACCGCGCCTTCGTCTCGCCTTCGTTCATCAACAACTACCTGGACCAGAACATCTCCAACCCCGGCGTCATCGACCTGCGGCCCATTGGCGCCGCCGTACCGCCGATCGCACCCCTGATCCCGCCGCCGTTCCTGCTGACGATCAACGCTTACGGCAACCCGGACCTCAAGGAGCAGGTCACCGACGGCTTCGAGGTCGCCTACACCGGGACCTTCGGAGGGGCGACCACGGTCGGGCTGGCGGCGTATCTCACCGAGACGACGGACAACGTCAACTTCGTGCAGCTGGTTCCGGTGGGCACGCCCGGCTTTCCGTCGCCCACCTTCTACAGCCCCACCAACCCGGCCCGGGGTATCACGGCGAGCCAGCCGCCCACGGCGGTCACGGTCCATCCGGCCGTCATGGCCGTCCTTGGGGCGATCGGGCAGCCGCTGCCGCTGAAGGCCGCGACCTACTTGAACCTGGGCCCGATCCAGAACCGCGGGATCGAGACGTCGATCGACCACCGCTTCAACAACGAGTGGTCGGCTTTCGCTAACTACTCCTGGCAGGACACGCCAGAGGTCCAGGAGGCCGACGAGGACCAGATCCCGTACCCGATCAACGAAGTGGGGATCCCGTCCGAGCACCGCTTCAACGTCGGCCTGGGCTACAGCGGAAAGACTTTCTTCGGGAACGCCAACGTCAACTACGCGAGCGAGGCGCTGTGGGTGGACGTGCTCGGCTCCACCTACCACGGCTTCACGGACGCCTACACGATGCTGAACGCGACTCTCGGCATGAAGTTCGCCGATGGAAAGGTGACGGTGAGCCTCAAGGGCATCAACCTGACCAACGAGCAGATCCAGCAGCATGTCTTCGGCGACATCCTGAAGCGAAGCGTCGTCGCCGAGCTGCGCCTCCTGACGAAGTAGCGGCGGCAGGCGTACTCCAGCCCCTGGGCCCCCGTGGCCCAGGGGCTTTTTCGTGGGGTCAGGTCTTGAATCTTGGCATTGCCCGACGCGATGCCAACATTCAAGACCTGACCCCTTCGCGGTTCGGGCCGATTCGGGTATGGTGAGGGCCGCCATGCCGAAGCGGCTCCGGCGAGCTACTGCGCCCCCGACGCTGCGCGATCCCGTGGCGGTCGTCGACATCGGGTCGAACTCGGGGCGCGTGATGGTGTTCCGGCCCGAGGCGGGCGGGCACCTGCACGTGCTGGCGGGGAGCCGCGCCGCGCTGCGGCTGGCGCG
>CAZMRX010000459.1:0-4158 GCA_964568755.1 uncultured Acidobacteriota bacterium
CGCTCGAGTGGAGCGGCCAATACGAGAACATGCAGCGCGTCACCGAGCGGCTGAAGCTGGTGGTGCCCTTCACGCTGTTCCTGATCCTGTTCCTGCTCTACGCCAACACCCGCTCGCTCGCGAAGACGCTGATCGTCGTGCTCGCGGTTCCCTTCTCGTTGATCGGGGCCGTCTGGCTGCTGTGGGCGCTCGACTACAACGTCTCGATCGCGGTCTGGGTCGGCATGATCGCGCTCATGGGCCTCGACGCCGAGACCGGCGTCTTCATGCTGCTCTTCCTCGACCTCGCCTACGACGACGCCAAGGCGAAGGGCCGGCTGGGCTCGATGGCCGAGCTGCACGAGGCGATCGTCCACGGCGCGGTGAAGCGGCTACGCCCCAAGCTGATGACGGTCACGGCGGCCATGATCGGCCTGCTGCCGATCATGTGGTCGATCGGCACCGGCTCCGACGTCATGAAACGCGTGGCGGCCCCGATGGTGGGTGGACTCGCGACGTCCTTCGCCCTGGAGCTCGTCGTCTACCCCGCGATCTACCTGCTCTGGCGCTGGCACACCGAGGTCCGGCATCTTCCGAAGCCGACGGGCGTGGACACGACGGGCGGCGTCAGCCACGTCAGGTGATGGCCACGCTGATTCACCCCGGCGTCACACGGTGAGGTGCCCGGTCTTCACGTAGATCAGCGCGCCGTCAGGCCCGGTGAACGGGTCGTGCTCCGACAGATGCGGGCTGCGCAGCCAGCTGCCCTTGGGGTAGATGCCGTGCTCGTCCTCGAACACGCCGTCCAGCACGAGGATCTCCTCGCCGCCCCAGTGGTGATGCCGCCTGAACCTGGTCGACGGCGCCCACCGCACCAGCGCGACGTGCTCGGGCCCGAGATCGTGGAGCGGCAGCACGGTCAGGCCAGGCATCACGCCCTGGTGCCAGCGCGCCGCGCGGGTGTCGATCACGACTCGCTCGGTATCGGCCGCGTTGAACTGGCGCAGCTTGACGAACAGCACCGCACCGTCGGGGCCGGCCCACGACGGGTGCGCCGGTCCGACCGGGTTGCGCACGTAGGTGCGCTCCGGATAGTCGCCCTCGTCGTCGTGCAAGCTACCGGCGAGCACGAGGAACTCCTCGCCGCCGCCGCGGGAATGCGCACTGAGCCGCGCCCCGGCCGCACAGCGGACGATCGAAGTCTCGCGCGCGAGCTCCTTGCCGATGCGGTCCAGCACGTAGCGCTCGGCCCCGGCCATCGGCGACGGCCGCCACGCCTCGTCGCCCGGGAGCACGACCTCGCGCCGGGCGAGGTCTGTTCGAAGCTGCATGACGGAATCCGTGGTGGCGATGCGCTTCGACATGGCCGTCATCCTTTCTGTTGGGCGCCGCGGGCAGGCGGCCAGCCGAAGAGCGATCGGCAGATCGCGCACCCGCGGGCCACGGCTCACTTGGTCTTCGCGGCGCTCTCCACAACGATGTCGGCCTTGGTGCTCTCGACGATGGCGACCAGCTCGTGCTGCTCGGCCGGAGGGACCTTGAACTTGGCGAGGCTTGCCCGGAAGTCCACCAGGGCCGCATCCCACTCCTTGTTCGAGATGTGGAAGGTGGAGTGGGATTCCTTCATCCCCTTGCCCACGTACTTGCAGGGTCCTCCAGTGACCTGGCACACGAGCGTCGCCACGTGGACCTTGAGTCCCGGCTTTCGCATCGCGTTGCGGGCATTGCCGATCGCCGGGTTGGCGTTGAGCGTGGCGTTCACGTAGACGCGCTCGATGAAGTCGTCCACCACCGCCGAGACGGGATAGAGACCTCCAAGCCGGTCGTAAAGGCTCGGGGCGGCGGCCTTGTCCTGGGCCCATCCGAGACCCAGGAAGCACCAGTTCGCCGCGGCCAATCCCAGCAGCGTGACTACCGACACGACGATGGACTTCCTCATCTCATCCTCCATTGGCAAGCACTTTTCCCGCGATACGTGTGCGCCCGGCGGTTTCAAGGGCGCCCGGCCCTCCGCCTCGGCTTCCCGGCGTTCCCGCGGTCACAGCCGGGGCGAAGGGCCGCAATTTCTCGAAAGGTTGATCTAGGCGCGTTCGTAGACCCGGACCTCTGGATCCGCCGACAGGTAAGGTTTCAGCTCCCTGACGACGTCGTTGCCGAACAGCGCGCTCTTCAGGTAGCCCTCAGCGGAGGCTCGTGAATCGAATCCGTGAATGACCTGCACGTCCTCTTCACGTAGCAGCAGCTCCTTGGATTCCGCGCCGGGAATCGTGGTGAGGAACGGGTCCTTGTACTTCGTGTAGACGGCTCCGGCCTTCGCCCGATCCTTCGCGGGCACCTTCATCGTGATCTCGAGATAGGCCTTGTTCATCCTGGCCTCCTGCAATCGCGCGGGATCGCCGCGCCGAAGCTCCCCGCAACGGGGAGCCTGCCTACAATCTGGCTGGTCGACCAGAATCTCGCTGTTCGCTAGATGACAGTGCCGCGTTTTCCCTCAGGAAGCGACCAGCTTCTCGATGTCCTCGATCCGGCGAACGCACACGTATTCGCGGTTGTACCCGAGCACTCCCTTGTCCCGAAGCGTGTTGAGGATCGTACTCACGACCGGTCTGCTCGCTCCAACGAGGTCCGCCAGTTCCTGTTGGGTGAGGCGAAGGTGTTGTCCGAAGCCGTGCTCGCAGCGAGTGGCGAACCCTCCCGACAATTCGCGGAAGGTCTCGGCCAGCCGTGCCTGGGTTCGCTTGAAGGCGAAGCTCTCGAGCCTGCGTTCCATCTGGCGCTGGCGCAGCGCGAGATGCGAGACCAGCTCCAAGGCCACTGGGGGGTGGTGCAGCAATAGGTGCCGGAACTCGTGGATCGGCGCTCGCCATATGGAGGTGGCGCCCTTCGCCCTCGCCGTGTCTTCGGCTTCGGTTGCGCCAGAGAGGGCGGGACCGAAGAAGTCCCCCGCTGCGAGTGCCGCCGTGGTGAGAGTCGCGCCGTCGAGGCTGACCCTCGCGACGGTCACCTGACCATCGAGCACGCAAAAGACAGTCCGCCCGGGCTCGCCTGGCCGGTAAATCGTGCCGCGGTGCCGAATCGCCACGATCCGAGCGGTCGGACAGTCGCGACGGAGGTCTTCTGCTGGAATACCCGCCAGAAGCGGGGACCCCTTCAGCTCGTGCCGCTCGTTCATTGGGCTTCCCGCCTTTCCCCGACGTGTTCCGTTTCGAACTTGCTCGGGTGCGTCCCTTTGTTGAACTCGGCCGCTCCGCGGCGGAGGGCGTGGCTCGGGCCTCCGCTGCGTCACAAGCTTGCGTCGGTCGCGTCGCTTCTTCATGGCCATCAGCCCGAAGGCGCGTAGGCATCCGCTCCCGCCACGCTGGGCCTGATGCGGCCGCACCATTGACACCTATTCAATTGAGTAGTTGAATAGTATCATGACCGGACGCGAGTTCAAGGACCGCTTGTACGACCAGGTCGGACGGATCGCCCGCGGGCTCGACAGCCCGCGTCGACTCGAGATGCTCGAAGTACTGGCCCAGGGCGAGCGATCTGTCGAGGAGCTGGCGGCACAGGCCTCTCTTTCGTTCGCCAACGCCTCACGTCACCTGCAGGTGCTCCGCGGCGCGAGGCTGGTCGAGGCCCGCAAGGACGGCCTGCGCGTCTACTATCGCCTGGCGGAGCCGCAGGTCTACGACGCCGTCCGGGCTATCCGCGGCCTCGCGGAGCGGCGCCTGGCGGAGATCGACACCCTCGTTCGCACGTTCCTCAAGTCCCGCGACGAGCTGGAGGCCGTGCCGCGCGAAGAGCTGCTGCGGCGCGCTCGCGAGGGGAGCGTGGTGGTGATCGACGTGCGGCCGCCCGAGGAGTACCGCGCCGGCCATATTCGAGGCGCGCTCTCCCTGCCCCTCGATCAACTCGAAAGGCGGATCCGCGAGCTGCCGGTGCGGAAGCAGATCGTCGCGTACTGCCGGGGGCCGTACTGCCTGATGGCCTACCACGCCGTGGAGAAGCTCCGGGCCAAGGGCCGCCGCGCTCGGCGGCTGGTCGAGGGCCTTCCCGAGTGGCGCGCCGCAGGCCTCCCTGTGGAGACAGGCACCGGGGACGCCCCATGAGCCGTCCCGTCCGCCTCGGTCTAGGCCCGAACCTCGCGCAGTTCACGCTGCTGGTCGTGGTGAACGCCTTCGTCGGCGCCATGGT
>CAZMRX010000460.1:0-4128 GCA_964568755.1 uncultured Acidobacteriota bacterium
GGAAGCTATGCCGTGAGCGTCGCCCCCGGCACCTACAGCGTGACGGTGGCGCTGCGGGGCTTCGGCAAGCAGACGCGGGGCGACCTCCGGCTCGAGGCCGGCGCCTCGCTCACGGCGAGCTTCACGCTCGCGGCCCAGCTGTCGGAGGAGATCACGGTCAGCTCGCTGAAGCGCGACTCGACGATCCAGGAAGTTCCCTTCTCCGTGGCCGCGCCGACCGAGGAGGAGCTGCAGCAGCGCGGCGTCCAGGACATCGAGGGCGTGGCGGCCAACGTGGCCGGCTTCAGCGTCCAGAACCTCGGGCCCGGCCAGAGCCAGGTCGCGATTCGCGGCGTCTCGTCGGGACAGATCGCGCGCGACATGCCCGGCGTCAAGGAATCGGTGGGCGCCTACCTGGACGAGTCGGTCATCTCGCTCTCGCTCTTCACCCCGGACGTCGACCTGTTCGACGTGACCCGCGTCGAGGTGCTGCGCGGCCCGCAGGGGACGCTGTTCGGCTCCGGGTCGCTCTCGGGCACCGTGCGCTACATCAGCAACCAGCCCGAGCCCGGCGTCACGAAGTGGTTCGGCGAGCTCGGCGGCAGCAGCATCGACGGCGGCAACCAGGGCGGCGACGTCAAGCTGGGGGTCAACGCGCCGCTGGGCGACAGCGCGGCCGTGCGCGTCGCCGCTTACTACAACCGGCTCGCCGGCTACATGGACGCGGTGCAACCGGACCGCAGCGTGAAGGAGGACGTCAACACCGGCGACCGCGCCGGCGTGCGCGCGGCGCTGCGCTTCGCCCCGAGCGATCGGCTGACGATCACCCCGAGGTTCTTCTACCAGAAGGTCGAGATGGACGGCTGGAACCGCATCGACGACTACAACATCCTGGCCAACCCCTACACCACGACCCGCCCCCCGGTGACCCTCGGTGAGCGCCAGCTGTTCACCCAGATCGACGAGCCCTTCGACGACGAGTTCGTCCTCGGCGACCTCAACCTGAGCTACCGCTTCGGCGACATCACGCTCACGTCGATCACCTCCTTCACCCACCGCGACGTGCTCGTGGTGAGGGACGCAGGTGCGCTGTACTCAAGCATCACCGGCGGCAGCGTCGGCCTGCCCGAGAGCGTCTACACGCTCGACGCGCCGCTCGACGACGCCACGACAGCCAAGGTCTGGACCCAGGAGGTCCGCTTTTCCGGCGGCGCGGGAAACTTCCAGTGGGTGGCCGGCGGCTTCTACGGAAGCACCCGGCGCGACTACGGGCAGAGCCTGCTGGTGGCTGGGTTCGAGGACGCCACCGGCATCCCCACGGCAGGCAACTTCGGTGCGGGCAAGGACGTGCTCTTCTACTCCGACCTCCACTACGAGCTCGACCAGTTCGCGCTCTTCGGCGAGGCGACGCTGCGCGTGAACGACCGCTTCAGCGTCACCGGCGGGCTGCGCTACTACGACTTCAGCGAGGATCGCACCCAGGTGTTCGACGGCATCTTCGCGGACCCGAGCGCAGCGCCCGCGTCCACCGACGCGAGCGGCGTGGCGCCGCGGCTGATCGCCACCTACAGGCTCAGCGACACCACGAACCTGAATGCCCAGGTGTCGAAGGGCTTCCGGCTCGGCGGGATCAACGACCCGCTCAACGTCCCGCTGTGCACGCCCGCGGACCTCGAGACCTTCGGCGGCCACGAGAGCTGGGACGACGAGACCGCCTGGAACTACGAGATCGGCTCCAAGTCGCGGCTGTCGGGCGGCCGCGGCTCGTTCAACGTCTCGGCGTTCTACATGGACGTGAGCGACCTGCAGGCGACCGTGACCGCCGGCTCGTGCTCGTCGCGCGTCGTGTTCAACGTGCCGAAGTCCCGCAGCGCGGGCGCCGAGCTGGAGCTCGCGATGGCGCCGAACGACAACTTCGACTTCGCCGTCTCGCTCGGCTTCAACGACTCGCAGCTGCGCTCCACGGTGACCTCGACGGCCAGCGACGGCACCGTCAGCGTCGTGTCGGGCATCCAGGAGGGGAACCGCCTCCCCAGCGTTCCGCAGTTCCAGGCCGCCGCCGCCGCCACCTACCAGTGGCAGATGCGGGGCAGCTCGCTGGGCTACGTGACCGGCACCTACCAGCACATCGGCTCGCGCTTCACGCAGGTGGGCAACGAGGACCCCGGCTACGGGGTCGTCAATCTGCTGTCGTTCGCGCCCAACACGATCGGCGGCCCGCTCACCGCGACCACGTTCACGTTCGACCCGGAGATGCCGGCGTACGACATCTTCAACCTGCGGCTCGGTGTCCTCAAGGGCCGCTGGGACGTGTCGCTCTACGCCAACAACCTGTTCGACGAGCGCGCGTTCCTGGCGCTCGACATCGAGCGCGGAAAGCGGGCGCGCGTGGGCTACCTGACCAACCAGCCGCGCACCTTCGGCCTGACGGCGCGCTTCAAGTTCTGAGCCCTCAGCGGACCCGCACCGCGTAGTTGCTGTGCTGGAGCATCCGCGTCGGCGTTCCGTCCGCTCCCAGCTCGAACACGACCTCCTCGCCGAGCGAGTCGTCCGCGCGCATGCGGCGGAAGCGGTGCTCGCCGGACGGCTTCAGCTTGATGAGGGCGTCGCCGGTCGGGTTGTCGCTCGGCAGCGAGAGCACGGCGAGGCCGTCGTCCCACGGCAGCACGATCCGCTCGCCCGCGGTGAAGGCCTGGTAGCGGCCGGCGTAGCGCTCGAGTGAGGGGTCGCCAGCCTTGGCGCCCTTCGGGTCGTCGAGCGCCTTCTTGACCGCCGGCGCCACCACCTCGTAGGCGCGCTGCGCCCAGCGGCGCGTGTCGACGCCGTTCGTGTTCGTCATGAAGACGGTCGCCAGCTTCTCGTCGGTCTGCAGCAGCAGCTCGCTCTGGTAGCCGGGGCAGTAGCCGCCGTGCCCGACGAACGTCTTGTCGCCGCTGCGCCAGATGCCGAAGCCCAGCCCGCGGCTGACCTTCCAGTCGGGGTCCATCCACTGCACGCGCTGCATCTCGCGCAGCGTGTTGGCCGCGAGCACCTCGGTGGCGGCCGCGGCGGGCGCGCCGAGCACGCGGAACTGCCACGACGCGAAGCGCGACAGGTCGAGCACGGTGGACGTGAAACCCGCGGCCGGAGCGATGCCGCGCACGGCGTAGCGCGGCACCGGCTGGCGCGACCCGTCCCGGCGCACGCCGGTGTAGCCGGTCGCGAGCCGCCCCCCGCGCAGCGCCTCCTCGTGGTCCGTGCGCGTGTCGACGAGGCCCAACGGGTCGAGGATGCTCCTTCGCACGTACTCCCCGAAGGGCTGCCCCGATGTCGCCGCGGCCAGCTCGCCCGCGAGCGTTAGCCCCAGGTTCGAGTACTGGTAGAAGCGCTCGGCCGGGTAGAGCGTCTTCTGCTGCGGGACCTTCGCCAGCACCGCGTCGCGCGGCGGGAACGGGTACTCGGGTCCGGTCCAGTACGGAAAGTCCACCTCGCGCGGCAGGCCCGACGAGTGCGTCAAGATGCCGCGCACCGTGATCGGTCCCGAGCCCTCGAAGGACTGCTCGAGCGTCATCCACGGCAGGTGCTTCGCGACGGGGTCGTCGAGCGTGAGCCGGCCGGCGTCGCGCTGCTGCATCACGGCGACGCTCGTGAAGAGCTTGGAGATCGAGCAGATCGAGTACATCGTCTCCGGGGTCGCCGGCGCCGCGCGCTCGACGTGCGCCTGGCCGAAGCCCCGGCTCCACAGCACCGCCTGGTCGTGCACCACCGCCATCGACACTCCGGGAAGCCGCTCGTAAGCCTGCTGCCCGTCGGCCCACGCCTCGAGCAGCCGCAGCGCCTGCTTCACGCGCGGGTCGTCGCCCACCGCAGGAGCCTCCGCCGCCAGCGCTCGCGCGGCGAGGAGTACGGCCAATCCGACGATCACGCATCCTCGCATCGCAACCCTCCTCACTTCCGGCCTCCCGGCGCCGTGGCGCCGGCCAATCCCCGCGTCCAGTCGAGCGCGAGCCGCAGGCCCAGCGAGCCCTCGGGCTCGGGAGACAGGCGAGCGAGCACGCGCTGGCCGTCGGCCGAGACCTCGTAGTCGAAGTCGAACCCCCGCACGCCGTCGAGGCGGAACAGCGGGCGCTGGGTCGCGCCCGGGGCGGCCGGGTCGACCGACACCAGCAT
>CAZMRX010000461.1:0-4127 GCA_964568755.1 uncultured Acidobacteriota bacterium
ACGCGCCCGATGTGGGAGTGGTGGGTGATCGAGGGCCTGCGCGACGGCCAGGTGGCCTGCCTGTTCAAGTTCCACCACGCGTACATGGACGGCATGAGCGGCGTCGGCATGACGCAGATCCTGTTCGACGCGGAGCCCGACCCCGCGCCGGTCGAGCCGCCTGCGGGCGCGCGCTGGCAGCCCGAGCGCGTGCCTGGCTCGCGCGAGCTGCTGCTGCGCTCGCTGCCATTCTTCCTGGCCACGCCGCTGCGCTTCGCGCGCGGGCTGGGCTCCGCGGTCGCGAACGTGCGCGCGCTCGCCGCACCGCGCGGTCCGCGCGAGTCCATGCCGCTGCGCGTGCCGCGCACCTCGTTCAACGCGCCGATCACGCAGCACCGCAGCTTCGCCTGGGCCAGCGTCTCGCTCTCCGACGTGAAGCGCGTGCGCCGCGCATTCGACGTCAAGGTGAACGACGTGGTGCTCGCGATCTGCTCGGGCGCGCTGCGCCGCTACCTTCTCGAGCGCGGCGAGCTGCCGCTCGATCCGCTGGTGGCGTCGGTGCCGGTCAACGTGCGCAGCTCGGCCGAGGCCGGCGTGGGCAACCAGATCTCGGGGATGACGGCCAGCCTGGCGACCGACGTGGCCGATCCCGTCGAGCGCCTGGCGCGCATCCGCGCCAGCACGCAGGCCTCGAAGCTGGCGCACGAGGCCATGGGCGCGCGCATGCTGACGCAGCTCGCCGACACGCCGCCGCCCGCGCTCGTGTGGCTCGCGATCCAGTTCTACTCGCGCGCCGGGCTCTCGCGCCGGCTGCGCGTGCCGTACAACCTGGTGATCTCGAACGTGCCGGGTCCGTCGACGCCGCTCTACCACCTGGGTGCGCGCATCACCGGCGTGTACTCGTTCGGCATCTGCTTCGACGGTGCGGGCCTGTACGTGGGCCTGATGAGCCACGCGGACCAGATCGACTTCGGCGTGCTCGGCTGTCGCGAGCTCGTGCCCGATCCGTGGTTCATCGCCGACGGCATCCGCGAATCACTCGACGAGCTGGTGCACGCGGCCAAGGGGAGGCAGGCATGAGCGCACCGCAGCCCGTGTCGTACGGCCGGCGCCTGCGCATGCTGGCGGACGAGCGCCCGGACGAGGCGGCGCTGATCTTCGCGGCGCAGGCCGGCGGCGAGCGCAGCTACAGCTGGGCGGAGCTCGAGCGGCGCTCGCGCCAGGTCGCCGCGTTGCTCCAGGCGCGCGGCGTCGGCCAGGGCTCGCTCGTGGCGCTCGGCCTGCGCAACTCGCCCGAGCACGTGATCGCCACGCTCGCGGCGTGGAAGCTCGGCGCGTGCGTGCTGCCGCTGCGCTGGGATCTGCCGGACTGGGAGCGCGCGCGCCTGCTCGAGCTGGCGAAGCCCGCCGTCGTGGCCGCCGGCGCGGACTGGGACGCCCCTGGAATTCCCCTGCTCGCGCTCGCCGAGCTGCAGGCGAGCGAGTCGGGCCCGGCGCCCGAGCTGCCCGATCGCGTGGCCGATCCCGCGCGCGCGCTGGCGAGCAGCGGCTCGACCGGCCGGCCCAAGCTGATCCTCAAGCCCGGCCGCGGCGAGACCATTCCGGGCCAGACGCTGGGCCGCGTGGTCGACACGCCGCCGGGCGCGGTGACCGAGCTGATCCCCGCGCCGCTCTACCACACCAACGGCTTCATGCTGGTGCACAGCGTGCTCCAGAACGGCGACCGGGCGCTGCTGATTGAGCGCATCGACGCGCAGCGAGCGGTCGAGCTGATCGAGCGCCTGCGCGTTTCGTTCGTGACCATGGTGCCCACGATGCTGATGCGCATCGCGCGCCTGCCCGACTTCGCGCAGCGCGACTTCTCCAGCCTGCTCGCCGTGCTGCAAGGCGGCGCGCCGTGCCCCGCGTGGCTCGTGCACGCCTGGCTCGAGCGCGTGGGGCCCGAGCGCTTCTTCATGACCTACGGCTCGACCGAGAACGCGGGCCTGTCGCGCATCCGCGGCGACGAGTGGCTGAAGCACCCGGGCAGCGTGGGCCGCCCGTTCAACTCGGAGTTCCGCATCCTCGACGAGGCGGGCCGCGAGCTGCCGCCCGGCGAGATCGGCGAGATCTTCGGGCGCTCGACGAGCGCCGCGGGGCCCACGTTCAGCTACGTCGGTGCGCCGCCGCCGCGCAGCACGTCCGACGGCTTCGCGAGCGTGGGCGACCTGGGCTGGCTCGACGCCGACGGCTACCTGTACATCGCCGACCGGCGCGCCGACATGGTGATCACCGGCGGCGCGAACGTGTTCCCCGCCGAGGTCGAGGCCGCGCTGCACGAGCACCCGGGCGTGGCCGACGCCGCGGTGATCGGCCTGCCCGATCCCGAGTGGGGCCAGCGCCTGCACGTACTCTGGCAGGCGCGCGATCCGCAGCGCCCGCCCGCGGACGAGGATCTGCGCGAGCACTGCCGCGCGCGCCTCGTGCCCTACAAGGTGCCCAAGAGCTTCGAGTGCATCGCCGCCCTGCCGCGCTCCGAAGCGGGCAAGCTGAGCCGCTCCGCGCTGGCGCAGGAGCGGAGCGCAGGAGGAGGAGCCCGATGACGCCGCAGTTCGCGCCGAGCCGTGCGGTCGAGCAGATCCGCAAGCGCATCGACCATCCGATCGTCGACGCCGACGGCCACCTGATGGAGTTCTTCCCGCTCGTGCTCGATCTGCTCAAGGAGGAGGCCGGCGCGAGCGTGGTCGCGCGCTTCCAGCGCTACCTGTCGGGCGCGATCGATCCGGACCGCTCCGACTTCGTGCCCGCGCGCGTGTTCTGGGCGCTGCCCGAGAAGAACACGCTCGACCGCCTGACGGTCACGCTGCCCGAGCTGCTGTACCGGCGGCTCGACGAGATCGGCATCGACTTCGCGCTGCTCTATCCGACCTTCGGCCTCCTGGTGATGAGCCACCCCGACGACGAGCTGCGCCGCGCGGTGGCGCGCGCGCTCAACCGCTACTACGCGGACGTGTTCGCGGGCCATCGCGACCGGCTCGAACCCGTGGCGATCGTGCCGATGTTCTCGCCCGAGGAGGCGCTGACCGAGCTCGACTACGCGGTGGGCCAGCGCGGTCTCAAGGCCGTGGTGATGGGCGGCGTGATCCCGCGCCGCGAGCGGCCCGACGGCAGCAAGGTCGCGTGGCTCGACACGCTCGGTCACGAGAGCCTGTACGACTACGACCCGGTCTGGCAGCGCTGCCTCGAGCTCGGCGTGGCGCCCGCGTTCCACGCGGTGGGCTACGGCTGGGGCACGCGCGTCTCGACCCGGAACTACGTGCACAACCATCTGGGCAACTTCGCCTCCGCGCAGGAGTCGACGTGCCGCTCTTTGTTCATGGGCGGTGTGCCGCGGCGCTTCCCGGGGCTGCGCTTCGCGTTCCTCGAGGGCGGCGTCGCGTGGGGCTGCCAGCTCTTCGCGGACATCCTCGGTCACTACGAGAAGCGCTGCCGCGAGGCGGTGACGAACTACGACCCGCGCCAGTTCGATCTCGAGCTGTGCCGCGAGCTGCTCGACCGCTACGCCACAGGCCCGATCGCCGCGCGCCGCAAGCAGTACGAGGACGGCGCCGCGCTGCTCAAGGCGCTGCCCGCGGACAACCCGATGGGCTACGACGACTTCGCGGAGTCCGGCATCCGCAGCCCGCAGGACGTGGTCGACGTGTTCCAGGACCAGTTCAGCTTCGGCTGCGAGGCCGACGATCCGCTCAACGCCCTGGCGTTCGACCGCGCGCGCCTGCCGCACGGCGCGCGCCTCAGCGCGCTGTTCGCCTCCGACATCGGCCACTGGGACGTGCCCGACATCCGCGGCGTACTGCCCGAGGCCTGGGAGCTGGTCGAGGACGGGCAGATGAGCGAGGCCGACTTCCGCGAGTTCGCCTTCGGCAACGTGGTGCGCATGCTGCGCGCGGCGCGCCCCGACTTCTTCGACGGCACCTCGGTCGAGGCCGCCGCGCGGAAGTCCTAAGGCATCCACTCGCCGGCGTTGACGTCGAGGATCGCGCCGGTGATGCCGCGCGCGAGGTCCGAGACCATGAAGATCACCGCATCGGCGCACTCGGCGTCGTCCGCCAGCCGGCCGAGCGCCATGCGCGAGTTGATCTCGGCCAGGTGCTCGTCGCGGGTGACGC
>CAZMRX010000462.1:0-4122 GCA_964568755.1 uncultured Acidobacteriota bacterium
TTGGTCTGGCCCTCGAACTGCTGGTTCGGGACCTTCACGCTGATCACGGCGGTCAAGCCTTCGCGCGTGTCCTCGCCCTCGAAGCTCTCACCCTCCTTGATCAGACCTGCCTGCAAGCCGTAGCCGTTGAGGCTGCGCGTGAGCGCGCCGCGGAAGCCCGCCAGGTGGCTGCCGCCGTCGTGGGTGTTGATGTTGTTGGCGTAGCAGTGGATGTTCTCGGCGTAGCCGTCGTTCCACTGCAGCGCGATCTCGACCGCCACGGCGTCGCGCTCGCCGCCGAGCTCGATCGGCTTCTGCGGCAGCGTCTCCTTGTTGCGGTTCAGGTGCTCTACGAACGAGCTGATGCCGCCCTCGTACTGGAAGCGGTGCTTCTTGTTGTCGCGCTCGTCCTCGAGCGTGATCAGGATCCCGCGGTTCAGGAACGAGAGCTCGCGCAGCCGCTGCGACAGCGTGTCGAAGCTGAACGTGGTCGTCTCGAAGATCTGCGGGTCGGGCTTGAACGTGACCTTGGTGCCGCGCCGGTCCGTGGTCCCGGTCTGCTCGAGCCGGGTCTGCGGCAGCCCGCGCGAGTAAGACTGGCGGTAGACCTTCCCGTCGCGCCAGATCTCGAGCTCGACGATCTCGGACAGCGCGTTCACGACCGAGATCCCGACGCCGTGGAGCCCGCCCGACACCTTGTAGGCGCCCTTGTCGAACTTGCCGCCGGCGTGCAGCTTGGTCATCACGACCTCGGCCGCGTCGAGGCCCGACTCGTGCGGCCCCACCGGGATGCCGCGGCCGTTGTCGATCACCGTCACGGAGTTGTCGATGTGGATCGCGACGGCGATCTCGCTGCAGTAGCCGGCGAGCGCCTCGTCGACGGAGTTGTCCACCACCTCGTAGACCAGGTGGTGCAACCCCGCCTCGCCGGTCGACCCGATGTACATCGCGGGCCGGACGCGGACCGCCTCGAGCCCTTCCAGGATGCGGATCGCCTCGGCGCCGTAAGCGGGCTGGACGCCTTCGGGATTCTTGCCTTGCGTCTCGCTCATGTCCCCCGTCTTCTGGTTCCCGGGCGTCAGGCGCAGCTGACCGCGCCCGCCCTGACCTCGTAGATGCGTCCCAGCGGGCGGAGGCTCTCCGCCCAGCCGGGGTGCGCCGTCGTGACCCAGGCCTGACCGCGCCGCGCGACTTCCGCGCAGAGCGCGCCCGCTCGCTCTTCGTCGAGCTCCGAATCGAGATCGTCGAGCAGCGCCACCGCCGCCCGGCCCGTCTCTTCGCGCAGCACCTGCAAGCTCGCGAGCGCCAGCGCCAGCAGCAGGCTGCGCGCCTGGCCGGAGGAGGCGCTCTCGCCGGCGTCCTGACCGTCGATCAGCAACTCGACGCCGTCACGGTGCGGCCCGGCCAGGCTGCGGCCCGCCGCGCGCTCGCGCGCCGCCAGCTGGTGCAGCTCCAGGGCGAGCTGCGTCTGCGCCTCCGGCTCGGCGGCGGGAGTCGGGCTCACCCGCACCTCGTAGCGCTCGCGCGCCGGCCGGAAGCCCTCCGCCAGCGCGGCGCTGAGCCGCGTCGCGTAGGCGGCGCGGCGGTGGCGCAGCCGCGCACCGCATGCCACGAAGCGCTCGGTCCAGGCGTCCGCGTCGCGCGCGCCGGACTCGATGGCCGCGTTCCTCTGGACCAGCACGCGCTCGAACTGCCGCTGCTCGGCCCGGTACGACGGCCAGAGCGCTCCCGCCTGCCGGTCGAGGAACTGCCGGCGGTCGCGCATCGAGCCGTGCACCACGCGCAGCCGCTCGCTCGAGTACACGACCACGTCGAGGCGGCCATGGTACTCGCCCGGGCGCACCTCGCGGCCGTCGACGCGGAACGCCCGGCGTCCCGGCTCGAGCCGGACCTCGAGCTCCGCCTCGCGCTCGTCGCGGGTGGCGGCCGACGCCAGCAGCGAGGCCGCGCCGCGACGGATCACGCTCCGCGCGTCGTCGGTGCGGAACGAGCGGCCGCGCGCGACGAGGCCCACCGCCTCGAGCAGCGACGTCTTGCCCTGTCCGTTCTTGCCCACGAACACGTTCAGCCCCGGCTCGAGCTCGATCGTCGCCTCGCGGATGTTTCGCAGGTCGCGCACCCTCAGCTGCCGCACCCAGACCAACCGCCCCCCTCGTGACGTCCCTAGAAACGCATCGGCATGACGACGTAGCGGTAGTCGCCGCCGTCCTCGCTCACCGGCCGCAGCAGCCCCTGGCTCTCGCCGTCCTTCAGCTCGAGCGCCACCTGCTCCCCGCCCACGACCGCGAGGAAATCGAGCAGGTACTGGGCGTTGAAGCCGATCTCTACCGAGCCTCCGGAGAACTCGACCGCCAGCGACTCGCGCGCCTCGCCGAACTCCGGCGACGACGCGCTGAGCTCGAGCTTGCCCTCGTCGAGCCCGAGCTTGACCGCGCGTCCGCGATCGGACGACAGCAGGCTCACGCGCCGGATGGCGCTCTGCAGCGCCTCGCGACCGACGTTCACCTTCTTGTCGCCGGTCACCGCGATCACCTTCTCGAACGCGGGGAACTGCGCCTCGACCTGCTTCGAGGCGAGCGTCCGGCCGCCGATGCCGAAGATCAGGTGCCCGTCGCCCTGCTGGAACGTGACCGTCTCGTCGCCGGAGGCCTCCTCGATCAGGCGCGCCAGCTCGCTGATCGCCTTGCGCGGCACCAGCACGCGCAGCGGCTCGGGGACCTTGAGCGAGGCCTTGCGCTCGGCCCACGCCAGCCGATGGCCGTCCGTCGCGACCATGGCGGCCCCGTCCTTGTCGAGCGCCAGCAGCGCCCCCGCCAGGTAGTAGCGCGCGTCCTCGGCGGTGATCGCGAAGGCGGTGCGCTGGACGAGCTCGCGCAGTAGCCGCGCCGGCAGCTCGATCCCGCGCGCGGCTTTGGGCTCCGGCAGCGTCGGAAAGTCCTCCCGCGGCAGGCCCGCCATGCGGAACTCCACGCGCTCGCAGCGGATGCGCGCCCAGGCGTCGCTCTCGAGCGTGAGCCGCACGTCGTTCTCGGGCAGCGAGCGGACGATCTCGTACAGCTTCTTCGCCGCGAGCGTTACGGACCCCTCGGAGGCCACCTCGGCGGCGCAGCCGCAGCGCAGCGAAACGTCCAGGTCGGTCGCCGCGATCCGGATCTCTCCGGCGCGCGCCTCGCACAGCACGTTCTGCAGGATCGGGATCGAGCTCTTGCGCTCCACGATCCCCTGGACGAGCTGAAGCTCCTTCGCGAGGTCGTTGCGCTGGACGCGGATTTCCATGGGTTCCTCTTCTATCTGTCAATCAAGGAAGAGAGACAACTACTTATAGTGTTGAAAGGCGCTGTGGATCTGTGGAAAGCCTCGCATCTGCCGGCACCGGCTGCGCTTGGGCTGCGGATGGATCTGTGCGATCCCGCGTCGCGCACGCTCGGTCGTGTGGAGCGCGGATTTCCGCAGCCGGGCGCCGCGCCCATCCACAGCCGACTCTGTGCAAAAGCCCGCAACCTCATCGGAACGCTTGCACGAAGCTGTGGATCAGCCTGTCGAACTCGGGATCCTGCTTGCGCATGTCGTCGATCTTGCGGATCGAGTGGATCACGGTCGAGTGATGCTTGCCGCCGAACTCCTTGCCGATCTCGGGTAGCGAGGCGGTGGTCAGGCTCTTGGTCAGGTACATCGCGATCTGGCGCGGCTGGGCGATCGACTTGGAGTTGTTCTTGGCCTTGAGCTCGCTGATCTTGAGGCTGTAGTGGTCGGCCACGTACTTCTGGATCATCTCGATCGAGACGGGCTTGTCCTCCGTGTGCAGCAGGTCCCGCAGCGTCTCCTGCGCGAGCGGCAGGTCGATGTCGCGGCCGGTGAGGCTCGCGTACGCGATCAGCCGGATCAGGCTGCCCTCGAGCTCGCGGATGTTGGTCTTGACCTTGCTCGCGATGAACAGCGCGACGTTCTCGGGCAGGAACACCCGCTCGGCTTCCGCCTTCTTGCGCAGGATCGCGATCTTGGTCTCGATGTCGGGAGGCTGGATGTCGGCGATCAGCCCCCACTCGAAGCGGCTGTGGAGCCGCTCCTCGATCGTCGGGATCTGGCGCGGCGGGCAGTCCGAGCTCACCACGATCTGCTTCTGGCCGTCGTGGAGCGCGTTGA
>CAZMRX010000463.1:0-4099 GCA_964568755.1 uncultured Acidobacteriota bacterium
GGTTACGTGGTGGGCCCCGGGACCATCGTCGAAGGCGTTCGCCTGCTGCCGGCCGCGACGGTCCTGACGATCGACCCGGGGCGCTCCGGCTCGGCGCGCAACACGCTCGCTGAGCGCGTCTATTGGGAGCTGCCTTCGTCGACGGCCCAGCGCCGCTCGGTCGGGGAGGTGCGCGAGGAGCTGCTGGACACGGTCCGGATGCAGCTCGTGGCGGACGTGCCGCTGGGCGTTTTCCTCTCGGGCGGCGTCGACTCGAGTGCCGTCGCCGCGCTCGCGAGCGAGGCGGCGCCGGGCGCGGTGCACACCTTCACGATCGGGTTTGACGAGGAGGCGTGGGACGAGACGCGCTACGCGCAGCGCGTGGCCGAGTCGCTCGGCACGCGGCACACGACCGTCGTGCTGCGTGCGAACGACTTCCGCGAGCACCTCGAGGACGCCTTCACGGCGATCGACCAGCCGACTTTCGACGGCGTCAACACGTTCTTCGTGAGCCGCGCCGCGCGGGGCGCGGGGATGACCGTGGCGCTCGCCGGCACTGGTGGCGACGAGGTCTTCGGCGGCTACCCGAGCTTCGCCGAGGTACCCAGGGCGGCACGGGCCGGCGCTTGGCTGCCCTCCGCGGGCGGGGCGGCGCGGCGACTGACTGACAGAGGCGTGGAGCTCGCCGCCCGGTTGGCGCACGGCTGGTGGTGGAACGTGCTCGGCGTGGCATCGCCGCAGACTCGCTGGGCGAAGCTCGCGGAAGTCGCCGAGGCGGCGCCCGACCTCGTCGGCCTGTATCAGGCCTTTTACGCGCTGTTCACGCGGACGACGCAGAGGGCACTCGCGGGCAAGGCGGTGATGTCGCAGCAGGTGGATCAGGACCACGGCCTGCCGGCCGCCGTGGCGGCGCTTTGGCGTCGTCGTGCGGCCGTGAGCGACCCGCTGCACGCCGTCTCGCTGCTGGAGCTGGGGAGCTTCATCGGAGAACGCCTGCTCCGCGACACGGACGCGGCCAGCATGGCCGTGTCGCTCGAGGTGAGGGTCCCACTGCTCGACCACGTTCTCATCGAGAAGGTGGCCGGAATCGACTCGCGGCGCCGCTTCCTGCCGATCCAGCGCAAGCAGCTGCTGCGCGACATGGCCCTCGGGCGGCTGGCGCCGGACATCTTCGAGCGACCCAAGGCGGGCTTTGTCCTGCCGATCGAGGCCTGGTCGCGCCAGAGCCTGCGCCCGCGGATGGACGAGCTGTTCCGGGACGACGACGCGATCCGACGCGCGGGCCTCGACAGCCGCTCCGTCCGGATCCTGTGGCGTTCCTATCTGGACGGCCGGCCCGGCCTCTATTGGTCGCGAGTCTGGGCCATCTTCGTGCTGGTGTTCTGGTGCCGGCGCTACGGTGTGGCGCTCCGCGACGGATCGGGGGCTGTCTTTGGCAGCACGCTCACATAGACCGTGAGCCGGGCCCGGCCCGCACGGTCCGGCCATACCGGGTGCGACGACTCCAGCAGCGCTCCCGCCGGAGCCTTCATCCTCGATCCCGATCGGCCCGGCGGCATGTCGCTCACCCAGTGCGTGGCGCCGAGCGCGCGCCAGTCGAGGTTGACCCAGCCTTTCCCGAGCCGCGTGGCCTCGAGGTCCCTGTGCACGAAGGCGCGGAACGGCGTCTCGAGCGCGAGCGTGTTCGCCAGGTCGCCGGTCAGGACCATCCCGCCGGGCCTGCTGGCCAGCTCGCGCGAGGTCGCACGGATCGTGTCGGTGTGCGCGGCGAGCGACGCGGCGATCGCGGCGCCTCCGACCAGGGCCGCCGCGAGCGCCGTCGTCCCGACGAGAGGCGTGGTCGCGAGGCGCGTGCCTATGCCTCGGCGCGCGAGCACGGCCACGAACAGGGCCAGGGCCAGGAGGGTCACCGGGACCACGAAGCGGACGCGGACTAGGGCCGACTCGGGCTGGCTCGAAATATGAGCCAGAAGGGCGAGCACCGCTTGCCGCGCGAGCAGCGCGGGGCCGAGCGCCGCGCAGCCGACCGCCAGCCAGCGCCGTCCCCGGCCCGGCGCGTCCGCCCGGCGTGGCACGCATGCGAGCCCGATCAGGATCGCGAAGGGCGGCAGCAGGTTCACCCAGTAGCGCTCGGCCGTCGCGGGAGCCGACCTCAGGCACAGGAAGCCGAGCGACAGAACCAGCCATGCGGCGGCCAGCCGCGCCGGGACGAAAGCGCCGCCCGTGGCGCTTGACGAGGTCACGAGGCGCGCCGCGGCGAGGCCGAACGCGGTGAGCACCGGGAGGATCCCGACCCAGAAGCCGGGGAGGACGCCCGCGTGGCGGTCGAGCCCCAGCATGAAGGGAAGCCCGAGGCCTGCCGGAGGCCCGTCGCCGCGCCAGAGTACGCTGCCCTCGCGGCCCTGCTCGATCCAGAAGACGTCGGCGTACGGCGCGAGGAACACCAGGAACAGCAGCGCGCACGCAGCGCCGCCAGCGGCCACGAGCGCGGTCTCCTTGACGACCCGCCGCCTGTCGCCGGCGCCGAGCGTCAGCGCGAGCGCCGCGAGCGCCAGGGCCGGGGCGTAGAGTGCGCTGGCCTTGGCGCACACGGCGAGGCCGGCGGCAGCTCCGGCGGCGATCCAGGACCAGCTCCGACGCTCCCGGTCGGAGGCGAAGAGCCATGCCGCGGTCACGAAGAAGAGCTGCAGCGACTCGCAGTAGGCGACGCGGGCCAGGGAGAACGCGATCGGCTGCGTCGCGAGCACGAGCGCGCCTACGGCCGCGGCGAGCGGCTCCCGGCGCAGCCCCCACGCCACCGCGAGGACGGTCAGCACCGACGCCAGCGCGCCCGGCATGCGGGTGCTCCAGAACGACACGCCGAGCAGCTCGTAGGACGACCGCAACGCGATCGTGTGCGCCGGGGCGAGGACAAGAGGGACGTTGTGCTCGTCCATTACCCACTGCCCGAAGATCGCGTGGTTGCGCGCGGACTGGCCGTACCAGCCTTCGTCGGTGATGAACTCGTCGATGATGTAGCCGGGAGGGTCAGCGTCGAGCCACAGCAGCCTCAGCAGGGCGAAGCCAAAGGCGAGCGCCAGTGCGACTCGAATTGCGGCGCGCGGGTGAGACGCGTCGCCTCGTGGATCGAGCCGACCTTTCACAGAGTCGCCTCCCGGCATGGGGTCGGCGACAGTATCACCGATATGCCCCGAAGCGTGTGCTAAAATGCCGTTCCCTCCTTGAGAAACGAACCGTTCTGGAGCTTTCTGATGCGAGTGCTGGGATTCTGGCGGGCAGCGCTGGCTCTCGGTTGGGTGTTTCTGAGTGGCGCCGGTGGTGTCTGCGCTCAGAACGTCCCACGCGAGGCGACGCCAGCCTACACGATCGGGACTGACGACGTGCTTCAGATCAACGTGTGGAAGGAGCCCGACCTGACACGCGACGCGATTGTCCGCTTCGACGGGATGATCACCATCCCTCTCGTGGGTGACGTGCGCGCAGCCGGGCGTTCGCCTGGCGAGCTTGCGCTGGCTCTCTCCCGCGAACTCGGCCGTTTTGTCGAGGGGGCGCGCGTAACGGTTGCGGTCGGCCAGGCGAAGAGCGCGCGCTTCTACGTGCTCGGCCAGGTCACGACCTCGGGCGAGTTCACGCTCCGAGAGCGGACGACCGTGCTCCAAGGCCTGGCGCTCGCCGGTGGGTTCAAGGAGTTCGCCAAGACAGAGAACATCGTGATCGTCCGCCGCGACCAGACGGTCGTTCCGGTCAACTACAAGCGGATCACCGACGGACGGGACGTGTCGCAGAACGTCGCCCTGGGCGCGGGCGACACAATCGTCGTGCCATGAGCCGCCGCGACGACACGCGCCACACGGCTCCGGAGCCGCGGTACGAATCGGACGACGACGGGCTGTCGCTGCACCAGCTCCGCCACCTGCTCCACGCTCCGCTGCGAAGACCCGCGATGGTGCTCCTGCCCTGGGCCGGGATCCTGCTGCTTTCGGCCCTCTCGCTGCTGGTTCTGCCCAAGCGCTACCGCTCGTCCACGCTGATCTTGATCGAGTCCGAGCGCGTCCCGGAGTCCTTCGTTGCCAAGGTCGCCACCGAGGAGTCGTCGCGACGGCTCGAGAACATCACGCCC
>CAZMRX010000464.1:0-4056 GCA_964568755.1 uncultured Acidobacteriota bacterium
CGGCCCGCACGACGAGATCCGCTCGGCCGTGTGCGTGCGCGACGCGAGCGGCCGCCTCGAGCGGCTCGCGCTCGGGCCCGGCGCGCTCGCGCGCGCGGCGCTCGCGCGCGACGCCGTGGCGGCGGCGGCGGGCGCCTGGGCCGGCGGTCGCGGCGAGTGGCCGCGCGCCTCGAGCGGCGAGCGCATCCGCTGCATGCTCGAGTTCGTGCGGCGGGTGCTTCCGCTGCGCGAGCCGGTCGCGCGCGCGCTGATGTGGGAGGTCGGCAAGCCGTGGCCGGACTGCCTCAAGGAGTTCGACCGCACGATCGAGTACATCGAAGCCACCGCCGAGGCGCTGCGGCAGATCGAGAAGGACGCGGCCGCGCCGGTGCCGGCGGGAGGCTTCGTGGCGCGCATCCGCCGCGCGCCGCTCGGCGTCGCGCTGTGCCTCGGCCCGTACAACTACGCGGTGAACGAGGTGTTCACGACGGTGATCCCCGCGCTCGTGATGGGCAACCCGGTGGTGATGAAGACGCCGCGCTACGGCGTCCTCGCGAACGCGCTCCTGGCGCCCGCACTCCAGGAGAGCTTCCCCAAGGGCGCCATCAACATGGTCACGGGCCAGGGGCCCACGGTCGTGGGCCCGATGATGGAAAGCGGGCTCGTCGACGTGCTGGCGCTCATCGGATCCGCCCGCACCGCGAGCGTGCTCCTGAAGCAACACCCGCACCCCTACCGCCTGCGCACGCTGCTCGGCATGGGGGCGAAGAACCCCGCGATCGTCCTCCAGGACGCCGATCTCGACGCCGCGGCCGCCGAGATCGTTTCCGGCGCGCTCAACTTCAACGGTCAGCGCTGCACGGCGCTCAAGCACGTCCTCGTGGAGCGAGAGGTCGCGGACGCCCTCGTCGAGCGCCTCTCGGATCAGGTCGCGCGGCTCCGGGTCGGCATGCCGTGGGAGGAGGGTGTCGCGATCACTCCGCTCCCGGACCCGCAGAAGCCCGCGCACCTCGCGAAGCTGGTCGAGGACGCGCTCGCCAAGGGCTCTCGCGTGGTGAACCCCGGCGGGGGAGAGTGGGCCGGGACGCTGTTCCGGCCCGCGCTCGTCTACCCGGTGTCGGAGGCGGCGGAGCTCTACCGCGCCGAGCAGTTCGGGCCGATCCTGCCGGTGAGCGTCATCGACTCGCCCGAGCAGGCGCTTTCCGCGATCGAGCGCTCGGACGTGGGCCAGCAGGCTTCGGTCTTCGGGCGCGACGCGGCGACGATCGGTCGACTCGTCGACCACCTGGCCAACCTCGTCTGCCGCGTGAACGTCAACACCCAGTGCCGCCGCGGCCCCGACGTCTACCCGTTCGCCGGCCGCAAGGACTCCGCCGTCGGCACGCTCTCGGTCACCGACGCGCTGCGCGTCTTCTCGATCCGCAGCATGGTCGCGGCGCCGGACGGCGAGCGGCCGCTCTTCGAGTCGCTCGGGTCACACTCGGTGTTCCTCGCGCCCCCGCTTGATTGATAGGCGGTCGGCTCAGGCGGGCTCGGGTGTCACGTCCACGTCGAAACGCCGCCCGAGCGCCCGCAGGTACTGCTCGAGCGTGCGGTGGTGGGTGAAGACGTAGCGCGCGAGCGCGCGGAAGACCACGTTCTTCACGAAGCCCCGCTCGGTGATGGTCACGAGCGTCCCCTCGCCGCTCGGCTGCAGTTCGAAGGTCCACGAGCCGCCGAAGGGCAAGTCCTCGTCGGCGATGCGCGTGACGAGTCGCGACGGAGCTACTTCCTCCATCACCTCGAACGTGATCGTGCCCTGGCTGCTCACCTCCCGAAAGCGCCGCCGGCCCGCCACGAGCTCGAGCGACTCCACGGCCTTCAAGTCTGAGCGCCACTCCGCGGCCCGCGCCACGTCCTGGATGACGGCGAAGACTTCAGCGGGCGGGCGCGGTATGCGCGCGCGTCGAGCCGCCACGTGGTCCCTGGGTAGCAGGGAGCCGACGAGCGCAACAAGAGCGACGAGCGCGACGAGCGAGCCGGCGACCAACAGCACCCACCTCATCGTCGTTCCCTCCCCGGGCGATAGCGCGACGGCATGCGACCCGGCGGCATCGCACGCGCGGCGTGCGCCAGCGTCGCGAGCGCGTTCACTGCGCGCCTGGCGTCGGCGGGCTTGAGGCCAGCGAGCAGGCGCGCCACTCGCCGCGCGTCGAGCACGGACCCCGCGGCCATCGCCTCGGCGCCGCGCTCGGTCAAGCGCAGCTCCACCACCCGCAGGTTCGAGGCCCGTCGTTCCCGCTTCAGGTAGCCGAGTGCCTCGAGGCGCCTGACGGCGGCAGAGACCGCCGGCGCACCCACGCTCAAGTGCCGGGCCAGCTCACCGGCCGTGATCGCCTCGCGCGGGTCGAGATGCGCCAACAGCGACGAGTCGCGGCTCGACAGGCGGTGGTCGGTCGAGCGGGCGCGGATGTGGTCGACGTGGCAGGCCAGGTAGATCCAGGGGTAGAAGCGTTGGACGTCGCGAACCAGGCGTTGCATGTCGCGACTATCGGAGGCGGCAAACACTTCGTCAAATCGAATCGTCGCGACCCCGGCTCCCGGCGCGGACTTGTGACCCGTGAGCCGACAGGCCTACACTCGACCGCCAGAGGGGGCAGCACGAGGACGGGACGTGGGCGTCTTCGCCGTGTCTGCGTGTGCGCTCGTGGTGATGGTCGCGATGCCCGGCGCGGCCTGGGCTCAGGAAGAACCTGCCAAGGCGGCCGCCGCCCCCGCTCCGTCGCCTGGCGCGACGCCAGGACCAAAGCCCAGGCGCCTGCAGCTCTACATCGACCGCCACATCGACGACGTCTTGAGGCGCAACCAGGAATCGGGCCTGCCCCGGTTCGAAGACCGGATCGAGGTGACGGACCGCGCGCAGGCGGCACTCGAGACGCTCTTGCGCGGCGCCGAGCTCACGTGCAGCCCCTCGTCGACCGGCCCGCCGCCTGTGAGCGAGCTGAACCGGTACAAGACGGTGCCCGTCCCGCCCTACGCCGATTTCATCGCCGTCGCGAAAGCCATCCTGAAGGGCCTGAAGCGGGCGAATCCCTGGAAAGGCGAGCCGCGGTGGTTGCTATACGGCGTACGCCAGGGCGACAGCCTCCGGCTGGTCCTGCGCGAGGGCGAAATCCCGATCTCGGTGCGGTTGTCGGTGCCCGGCGCGACGTGGGACGAGATCTCCCGCTTTCGCGACCGCGGCGAGGCGACCACCGCGCTACGCCGGCTGGAGCGCGGCTTCGAGACCATGGCGCGCCAGACCCCCGGCGAGCCGCCGCACCCCTACGTGTCGATCAAATGCCTGCCGAAGCCGTTCCCGTGAGATGCGGGCGGGCGCCTAACGGCCGCTGCGGAGCTGCTCGATGTGCTTCTTGAGCCTTTCGTCCTGGGGAAACTCAGCGGCGAGCGGCTCGAGAGCGGCCAGCGCGGCCGGCTTGTTGCCCTGGTTCTCGAACGCGTCCGCCAGCAGCGAGGCGCGCCGCATGCGCAGCCGGCGGTCGCCGGAAGGGCCGCACGTCCGCTCGAGCGCCGCCACGGCTGCCGCACCGTCCTTGCGGTCGAGCAGCAGCGACTCCGCGGCCGCGAGCTGCACGCCCGGGTCGGCCGGGAAACGCCGGGAGGCCAGCTCCAACAGCGCGGCCGCATCCTCGGGATGTTGCGCCTTGCGATCGAGCTGAGCCTGGTGATAGAGCCCCGCCAGCAGCAGCCGGCCCACGTCGTCAGGCGCGCCGGTGCGGATGCCGATGCCTCCCGCGTAGGAGTAGACGAGCGAGCCGCCGTGCTCGCCGGCCTCGTACGGGGTGGTACGCCGCGAGGCTGGGCATGGTCTCTCCCGGGGTTCGTGGATGATAGACCGGGCACCCGGCCCATGGGTTGAAGGGCGTGGTGTGATAGCGTCGCCGCTTCGTCGAGCCGCCAACGCGGGAGGAACGGTGACACGTCCGGTCCTGGTCGGGCTGTTGCTGGCTGCAGCCGGTGCGCTCCACGAGCCGACCATTGCGCCCCGCTTCGAAGTCGACCCGTTCTGGCCGAAGCCGCTGCCGAACCACTGGGTGA
>CAZMRX010000465.1:0-4055 GCA_964568755.1 uncultured Acidobacteriota bacterium
GATTGCCCCCGCCGCTCACCTCGAGCACCTGGCCGCTCACGACCAGGCCGGAGGGCAGGAAGAAGCTGGTCTTGGCGAGCCGGTCCATCAGCTGCAGCACCGCCGCGCCCTCGAGCGGGGGGAACGCCAGCAGCAGCAGGAACGACGTCACGAACTGCGCCCAGACGAAGAACGGCAGCCGCCAGAAGCTGAGGCCCGGGGCCCGCAGCTGGATCGTGGTGACGATGAAGTTGATCGAGCCGAGCAGCGACGAGGTGATCAGGAACACCATCCCGAACAGCCACCAGGTCTGGCCGGAGCCCGCGATGTCCGCGAGCGGCGAGTAGGAGGTCCAGCCCGACTGCGCCGCGCCGCCGGGCACGAAGAAGCTCGCGAGCATCACGCAGCCGCCCACGAAGTAGCTCCAGTAGCTCGCCATGTTGATGCGCGGGAAGGCCATGTCGGGGGCGCCGATCTGCAGCGGCAGCACGAAGTTGCCGAAGCCGCCCACCGCCAGCGGCACGACGCCCAGGAACACCATGATCGTCCCGTGCATCGCGCCGAGCTCGTTGTAGAACTCCGGCAGCATCGTGCCGCCCGGCATGCGCGCCTCGCCGAGCAGCGTGCCGAGGATCGGCAGCGCCGCCCCCGGGTAGGCGAGCTGCCAGCGCATCAGCATCATCAGGCAGAAGCCGAAGAACAGGAACAGCAGCCCCGTGACCGCGTACTGGATCCCGATCACCTTGTGGTCGACCGAGAAGACGTACTTGCGCCAGAAGCCGAGCTCCTGGTGGTGCGCGTCGTGCGCGGCTCCGTGGTGAGCGACTGCGGTTTCTAGACCCATCCTTGACCCTCTCGTTCCCGGAAGCGGCGCCCGGGCCCCGCTACCGGGCGGGCGGGGCGAACTTGAAGCCTTGCGTCTTGGTGTCGCTGGCGCCCACGGTCACGCTGCTCTTCTGCGTGCCGAGCCGCTCGTGCCACGCCTCGATCTCGTAGGTGCCGGCGGGCAGGTCCTTGATCGTGAACTTGCCGTCGGCCCCGGTCACCGCGAAGAACGGGTGCGAGAAGACGCCGACGTACGACTGCATCCACGGGTGCACGTCGCACTTGACGACGAACATGCCCTCTTCCTTGGTGAAGGTCTCGGTGGCTTCCTTGCGCGTCGGCGGCATCGCCATGTTGAAGGACTTGTTGACCTTCGACAGCGAGTGCACGTTGTGCAGCACGCCGTCGCTGTTCAGCACCTTGAAGGGCTGGCCGACCATCACGCCCAGCACGTGCGGCACGTACTGGCAGCCGATCTGGTCCATCGTCACCGGGGTCGTCGGCGCCGGGTACGTCTTGCCGGCGGGCAGGCCGCCCACCACGCGCACCACCACGTTGGCCATGGTGTTGCCGGCCCCGAGCACCAGCGCCTCGTTCGGCACGGTCGGGTGCCGTTTGGCGCAGATCGGCTCGGCCGCGACCGCGAGCGGCTTCAAGGCCGGGACCTTGCCCTCGTAGACGGCGGTGCCGGTGATCGTTCCCGCGAAAGCGGCCTGTCCAGCCACGAAGACGGCCGCGCCGAGCGCCGAGCGTCCCACGAAACTGCCACGCATTCTCGCCTCCTCGGCCGGCCGAAGCGGCCGGCCCCGAATCCCAGAGATCAGACGTTCTCGAACGCGAGCGACTCCGAGAGCCGCGGGTCGAAGGCGGGCACCAGCGGGCTCTTGACGAGCAGCCAGCCGAACGTCGCCAGGAACACCCCGCCCACGGCCAGCAATGCCGCCACGTCCACGACGCCGGGCCGCGCCCCGAGCCCCTCGATCGAGGGAATCACGAGCCAGTACACGTCCACGAAGTGCATCGCGAGCAGCCAGACCGCCGCCATCACCAGTGTAGTGGCGTTTCGTTTCGTCGTGCGCGACATCAGGAAGAAGAAGGGCAGCGCGAAGTGCCCGACCGCGAGCGTCAGCGTCACGAGCTTCCACCCGCCCTCGAGCCGCACCTTGTACCAGATCGTCTCCTCCGGGATGTTGCCGTACCAGATCAGGAAGAACTGCGAGAAGCCGATGTAGGCCCAGAACACCGTGAACGCGAACAGCAGCTTGCCGAGGTCGTGGAAGTGCTCCGACGACAGCGAGGGCACGAGCCCCGAGCGCTGCAGCGCCACGGCCACGATCGCGAGCAGCGCGAAGCCCGCGACGAACCCGCCCGCGAACACGTACACGCCGAAGATGGTCGAGTACCAGTGCGGCGCGAGCGACATCAGCCAGTCGAAGGCCGCGAACGTGGTGGTGAGCGAGAGCGGGATCAGCAGCGCGCCGCTGAAACGCACGAGGCGCGCGGCGGCCGCTGGGTTCCTGGCCTCGTCCTGGAGCCGGGACTGGCGGCGGAACCAGAGAGCGATTCCCGACCAGACCGCGAAGTAGAACGCGGCGCGCGCGAAGAAGAAGGGCTCGTTGAGGTACGGCTGCTTGAAGCGCAGCAGCGCGTCGTGGGCCACGGCCTCGGGGTGGCTCCAGTGGTAGAGCGAGTGCAGGCCGAACGCCACCGGCAGGAACAGGATCGCGAACGCCGGCAGCGTCGCCGCCGCGTTCTCGGCCACGCGCCGCACGATCACGCCCCACGAGCCCTGCATCGCCGTGTGGATCAGCACGAAGAAGAGGCTGCCGAGCGCGATCGTGAGGAAGAACACGAAGGCCACCAGCCAGGCGGCGAAGAAGCGCGTGGCGTCCTGACGGCCCAGCACCAGCAGCAGTGCCGCGCCGAGGACGGCGATCCCCACGCCGATCGCCGGCAGCCGCGTGAAGCCGTGTCCGGCGGGGACCCGCAGCACGCCCGGCGCCGAGGCTGGCTCGTGGCTCACGCCGTCGCCTCCCTCGCGCCGCTCAGCCACTCGAGCCGCGTCGCCCCGGAGCGGCGCAGCAGCTCGGGCGTGGCGCTCGTGTCGAAGCGCTCGTCCTGCGCCTCGATCGAGATGAAGAAGCGGTCGTCGCTCGCGCGCTCGAAGGCGCTCGAGGCGAACACCGGGTGGTTGTGGCGCGGCAGCCGGTTGAGCGCGAACATGCCGAGCACCGCGCCCAGCGCGCCGCCCAGCACGGCGAGCTCGAAGGTGACCGGGATGTAGGCCGGCCACGCGAACAGCGGCTTGCCGCTGATCACCGAGGGGTACTCGATCGAGTGGACCCAGGTCTGCAGCAGGAAGCCGGCCGCCGCCCCGCCCATCGCCAGCACGAACACGATCCACGGCAGCTTCGAGCGCGAAAGGCCCATCGCGCGCTCGAGGCCGTGCACCGGGAAAGGCGTGTGCGCGTCCCAGCGCTTGTAGCCCGCGTCGCGCACCGACTCGCAGGCGCGGTAGAGCACGGCCGGGCTCGCGAACTCCGCGATCAGGCCGTAGCGCGGGCCGGCCGGCACGGCCGGAATCGCAGGCGGCTCGGCGGGCGGCGCCGCCGAGCCGTGGTGCGGGTCGGCCTGCGGCAGCACCGTCTTCACCTCGGCGGCGGCGACCATCGGCACGAAGCGCACGAACAGGCAGAAGAGCGTGAAGAAGAGCCCGAAGCCGCCCACGAGGCAGGCCACGTCCCAGATCGTGGGCCGGAAGTAGTCCCACGAGGACGGCAGGAAGTCGCGGTGCAACGACGTCACGATGATCACGAAGCGCTCGAACCACATCCCGATGTTCACGAAGATCGAGATCACGAAGAGGGCCGCGAGGCTCGAGCGGACCTTCTTGAACCAGAACAGCTGCGGCACCAGCACGTTGCAGCTCACCATCGTCCAGTAGGCCCAGGCGTACTCGCCCGTCGCGCGGTTGATGAAGACGTACAGCTCGTACGGGTTGCCGCTGTACCAGGCGACGAAGAACTCGAGCGAGTAGGCGTAGCCGACCATCCAGCCGGTGACGAGGATGATCTTCGCCATGTAGTCGAAGTGGCGCATGGTGATGATCTCTTCGAGCCCGAAGGCCTTGCGGCAGATCACCATCAGCGTGATCACCATCGCGAAGCCCGAGAAGATCGCGCCGGCCACGAAGTAGGGCGGGAAGATCGTGGTGTGCCAGCCCGGCAGCTGCGAGACCGCGAAGTCCATCG
>CAZMRX010000466.1:0-1554 GCA_964568755.1 uncultured Acidobacteriota bacterium
GCCGTACTCGACCCGGCGCAGGTCGCGCCGGTACGACTCGGTGTTCTGCAGGAACGTGACGAAGTTCGAGATGCCCACGACGTCGAGCGCGCAGCGGATCTTCGCGTCGTAGTGCGTCGCGACCGCCAGCGTCATGTAGCCGCCGTAGCTGCCGCCCGTGACCATGACGCGCGAGGCGTCGAGGTCCTTGCGACCGGGGATCCAGTCGAGCAGCGCGCCGATGTCCTTCACCGAGTCCTCTCGCAGCACGCCGTTGTCGAGCTTGACGAAGCTCTTGCCGAAACCCGTCGAGCCGCGCACGTTGGGGTAGAGCACCGCGACCCCGAGCTCCTCGAGGAGGAAGTTCGTGCGGCCCTGGAAGCCGGGGCGCGATTGGCCCTCGGGCCCGCCGTGGATGTTGACGATCACCGGGCGCGGGCCGGTGAAGCGCGGGTTGGGCTTGTACAGGAAGCCCGAGATGGTCCTGCCGTCGAAGCTCTTCCAGCGCACGAGCTCGGGCTCGGAGAAGGCCGCCGCGTTGAGACCGCCCGTCTCGCTCTCGGTCCAGCGCTCGAGCTTGCCGGTCGCCACGTCGATCGAATACACGTCGGCGGGAGCCCGCGCCGAGGAAAGGTTGAGCCCCAGGTCGCGGCCGTTCTCGTGCCACTCGAGGCCGGAGACGAGGCCGACCGGCAGCTTCGGCGCGGGCTTCTCCCTGCCGGTCGCGGTGTCAAGCAGGTGCAGCACGCCCAGGCCATCCTCGTTGGTGACGAAGGCGATCGTCTTCCCGTCCGGCGACAGCGCGAAGCTGTCGACGTCCCAGGAGATGTGCGAGGTGAGGTAGCTGTGCTTGCCCGTCGCGAGGTCGAGGTGCGCGAGGCGCTGGAACTCCGACTCGCGGTCGGTCGTGACGTAGAGGCCCTTGCCGTCGGCGGTGAAGCGGGCGCCGCCGTAGGCGACCGGCTCCGCGCCCTTGGGCGTGGCGAGTGTCTTCGCGCCGGTGGCGACGTCCACCAGCCAGATGTAGCTCTCGCTCACCGACAAGAACTCGAACACCGCGAGCTTCGAGTCGTCGGGCGACCAGTCGGCGGGGCGCCAGCCGCCGCCCTTCACCTCGAGCACCATCCGCGCCGAGGCGGCGTCCTTCGGGTCGATCACGTAGATGTCGCGGTCCGACCCGTTCCGGCGCGTCGAGCCGAAGGCCATGCGGTCGCCCTGGTGCGACCAGGGTCCGAGGCTGTTCTGTGAGCGCCCGCCGGGCGAGAGCATGCTGAGCGCGCCCGTCGCCACGTCGAGGCGGTGGATCTGGCCGAACTCGTCCCCGCCCTTGTCCCGGGTGAAGACGATGTAGTCCGCCGAGCGGCGCGGCCAGCTCGAGCCGGTGACGCGGTCGGCGAAGAAGGTGAGCTGGCGGCGCGCTCCCAGCGGGAGGCGCACCTCGTGCACCTGCGCCGAGTCGCCGAACCGCGTCGAGATCAGGATCTCGCGCCTGGTCGGATGCCAGGAGGCGAGGCTCGCGGTGCGGAACTCGGTGTAGCGGCCCACCGTGTCGGCGATCTCCGCGGGGATCTCCGG
>CAZMRX010000466.1:1654-4047 GCA_964568755.1 uncultured Acidobacteriota bacterium
CAGCGCGCGGGCCTTGGCGAGCGCGCGCCGCAGGCCGTGGTCGGGAAAGAGCGCATCCGTGGCGTCCCAGTCGACCCAGCGAACCTCGTGGAGCTCCGCGAGCGCGGGCGAGATCCGCGCGCCCTCGGGAGCCCGGACCAGGTAGCGCAGGTCGAGGTGCTCGTGCGCCGGCTCGTCGCCGCGGGCGGGGATTTGGTGGACGTCGACGTCCAGCGGGCGAGGCGCGCGCTCGTCGAGCGCGAGGCCCGCGATGCCGGTTTCCTCCAGGGCTTCGCGCAGCGCCACCTGCTCGCCCGTGGTCTCGCCGGGGTCGCCGTGTCCGCCGGGCTGCAGCCAACGGTCGAGCTTGCGGTGGTGCAGCAGCAGCACCCGCGAGCCGTCGGCCGAGACCGTGATGGCGCTTCCCGTCAGGTGACCCTCCGGGATGGCGCGGTCGAACGGCCGCTCGTGGCGCAGGGCGAAAGCGACGATCCGGTCGCGGTCGCGCGCTTCCTCGGCGTCTCCCGGGACGAGACGGCCGAGCGCCTCGACGAGCGCCGCGCGGGGATCGTCGGGGCGAGGGAGCACGCGGGCCGATTGTATCTGCTAGATTCGGGCCGGCGCGATGCCTGCTGCTCCCCCAGCCACGAGGTCCCACGCGAGCGTCGCGCGCGCCCTGCCGTTTCTCGTGGCGCTCTCCGGCGCCGCGGCGCTCGTCTACGAATCGCTGTGGCTGCGCTCGTTCGGCCTGATCTTCGGCGGCGCCACCTCCGCGGGGGCCATGGTGCTCGCGGTGTTCATGGGCGGCCTCGCCGTCGGCAGCGCCCTCGTCGCGCGGCGGGCGGTCCAAGACCCGCTGCGCGCCTACGCGCGGCTCGAGCTGCTGACCGGGGCGGCCGCGCTGCTGACGCTGCCGCTGCTGCGCGCGCTGCCGTGGGCGTACGGCGCGCTCGTGGCCCGAAGCGGCCTGACGGGCGCGGCCGAGCACGCGGGACTCGCGCTGCTGGCCGCGCTCGTGGTGCTGCCGCCGACGATCCTGCTCGGAGCCACCGTGCCGCTCGCCGTCGAGTTCCTGTCGCGCTCGGGGACGGAGGTTCACGCGGGCTTCGGCCGGCTCTACCTGCTCAACACGCTGGGCGGCGCCGCGGGTGTCGCGGTAGCACCGTTCCTGCTGGTGCCGGCGCTCGGCGTGCGGGCCACGTTCGTGATCGCTGCAGCGGCCAGCCTCTTCGTCGGCAGCCTGGCGCTTCGCTTGGCGCGCGAGACGCCGCCGCTGCCGCCTGTTCCCGCCGAGCCCGCGGTCGACGGCCTGACGCTCGCGGCCGCCAGCGCGCCAGGCCGGCCCGCTCTCGGCCTCGGGCTCGCGTTCGCATCCGGAGCCGCCACCTTCGGCATCGAGGTGGTTTGGACCCGGTCGTACGCGCTCGTGATCGGCTCCTCGGTCTACGCCTTCAGCCTGGTGCTGCTCGCCGTGCTGCTCGGCATCGCCGCCGGGTCGGCCCTCTACGGCGCGTGGCGCAGCCGGATCGTGCGGCCGGCGCAGGTCGCCGGCCTGCTGTTCGTCCTGGCCGGGCTGGCCGTGCTCGCGGGCCAGTGGGCGATCGGCCGGCTGCCGATCGTGTCGCTGCTGGCGCTCGAGCTGCTGCCGGTCTCGTTCGCGTCCCACCAGCTCGCGTATCTCGCGCTGTGCTTCGCGACGCTGCTGCCGGTCACCGTCGCGCTCGGCCTGACCTTCCCGCTGCTGCTCCACCTGGCTGCGCCGGCCGAAGGCGGGGCGCAGCGCGCGGCCGGCCGGCTCTACGCGTGGAACACCGCCGGCGCCATCGCGGGCGCGCTCGCGGCCGACCTGGTGCTGGTCCCGCGCCTCGGCCTGCAGCCGCCGTACCTGGTGTTCGCGGGCCTGCTCGTGGCGGGCGGGGCGGCGGTGCTCGCGACGGCGCGGGGCGGGCGCGCCGCGGGCGCTCTGGCCGGCGCCGCGGTCGTCGTCGTCGTCGCGCTGCTCGCGCCGCGCTTCCACCCCTGGGACCCGGTGGTCATGACCTCGGGCGTCCACCGCTACGGGCTCGAGTGGATCCATCGGCTCGAGAAGCCGGGCCGGCTGGGCGAGTGGCTGCGCGAGCAGCGCACGCTCCTCTTCTATCGCGAGGGCCGCGAGGCGGTGGTGGCGGTCTCGGAGGCGAAGCCGAGCGGGCGGCGCTTCCTGTCGGTGAACGGCAAGACCGACGCCGGCAGCGGCACCGAGGACGTGGTGACGCAGAAGTTCATCGCGCACGTGCCGAGGCTGCTGCACCCGGGGCCGCGGCGCGTGCTGGTGATCGGCTCGGGCGCCGGCGCCACGGCCGCCGCCGCCGCGGCGCACGCGCTCGAGCGGCTCGAGTGCGTCGAGATCGAGCCCGCGACCTGGGAGGCCGCGC
>CAZMRX010000467.1:0-1896 GCA_964568755.1 uncultured Acidobacteriota bacterium
CTCCGCCCGCCGCGCCGCCCGCTCAGGCGCGCGTCGTGCCCCCGGCCGCCGTGCCGCCGCCTGCCGCTCCGGCTCGGCCCGCGGCCCCCGTCGCTCCGGAGGAGGACGAGGTTCCCTCGACCATCGTGTTTGCGAAGCAGCCGGCGAAGCCGGAGGCTCCCGCGCGACCGCCGGAGCCGGAGGTCCCTCTCTTCATCGAGGAGGATGAAGACGAGCCCGCGTCCACCATCGTCTTCACCAAGTCACAGCAGCCCCCCCCCGCGGTCGCGCCGAAACCCGTCGTCCCGGTGCCGCCGCCGGTGGTCGTGGCGCCGCCCGCCCCGCGGCCAGAGCCGGCCGTGCTCAAGCCCCAGCCGGTCGTGGTCCCGGGCGGAGCGCCCAAGCCTCAGGCGCCGGCCAGCCTGCCGCCGGGAATGAGCGCTCCCGCGCCCGTCGCGAAGCCCGAAGCAGCGAAGCCGGCCGCCCCGGCAAAGCCGGCGGCGGCCGCGCCGGAGAAGCCGCAGCTGCCCACGGATCCGCCGCCCAAGGGCGAGGGCCTGCGCTCCGACCAGTGGCTGTACCTGCTCGACGGCGCGCAGCGCGGGCCGATCGACGTCGAGGACCTGATCGACCTCGTGCTCACCTCGATCCCCGAGAACACCAAGGTCTGGCACCCGGGCCTCGAGGGCTGGGTGCTCGCCAACCAGGTGCGCCAGATCGCGGACGAGATCCCGCCCCCGATCCCCGTCCCGGGCCTCTCGCGCGGCGTCTACGGCGACGAGGAGATGCCCGACTTCAATACCGTCCCGCCGATGCTGCGCTCGGTGCTGATCGCGGACGAGGACGCGGCGTTCCGCAAGTACCTGGCGATGCCGCTCGCGGCGCAGGGTTTCACGATCTTCGAGGCCGCCGACGGCTCCGCGGCGTGGCAGCTCGCCGTGCAGAACCGGCCCTGGATGATCCTCGCCGACATCTCGATGCCCGAGCTCGACGGCTTCGAGTTCTGCCGTCGCGTGCGCAACCACCCGATGCTGTCGCGCCTGCCGCTGCTGTTCATCTCGGGCTCGGACAAGTACAAGGAGCGCTACCGCGCGCTGCAGATCGGCGCCGACGACTTCCTGTCGAAGAACATGCCGGTGCGCGAGCTGCTGATGCGGATCCAGCTGCTGATGACGCGGTACTCCGACCTCTCCGCCTCGGAGCCGAAGGCGGGCGCCGAGGAGGTCGCGGGCGCGTTCCAGGGCCGGATCGAGGTGTTCGGCGCACCGGCGCTGCTGCAGATGTGCGCCCAGGGCCGCCTCACCGGGCTCTTCACCTCGCTCGCCGAGGACGCGCAGAACACCGCCACGGTCATGGGCCTGCGCGAAGGCGACATCATCTCCGCGACGGTCGGCACCACGAGCGGCGTGGACGCGGTCTACGCCTTCCTGGCGTGGACCAAGGGCAGCTTCAAGTTCACCCCTGGCGACCCGGGCGAGGGCGAGCCGCTCGCCCAGAGCGTCGAGCACCTGCTGCTCGAGGGTTGCCGGCTCCTCGACGAGGCGAACAAGGGCGGCTCCGAGGACGGCGCGTCCTTCGCTTAACTCCTTGTCCCGCGCGCGCATACGCACTAAAATCTAAAGCAATACTTTAGGCCGACGGACACACTCGGGCGGCGGGAGCGCATTCTCCAAATCGTGGCACGGCCGTTGCCTCGTTCCACGGCAGGAGCGTGTGTTTGTCCAGATTGCTGCCACTCGTCCGCCGCGCGGCCTGCTTCCGAAGCGTGCGTGCCTCCCTCGCGCTGTTGCTCCTTCCGTTCGCGGTGCCCCCGGCACAGGCAGGCACCTCAGTCGTCGCCACCATTCCGGTCGCGGGCGGCAGCAGCCCGAGCGGCATCGCGGCCAACCCGATCACGAACAAGGTCTACGTCGGCGT
>CAZMRX010000467.1:1996-4017 GCA_964568755.1 uncultured Acidobacteriota bacterium
GGCGGAAGCCCGGCCGGGATCGGGGTACACACGGGCACCAGCAAGGTGTACGTGGCGCTCAAGGGCGCGAACAGCGTCCAGGCCTGGGATGCCGGCTTCGTCGGTCCCCCGGTCAACATCCCTGGGATGAGCGATCCCAACGACCTGGTCGTGGACAGCGTCGCGAACCGGGCCTACGTGGCGAACGCCGGGAACAACACCGTGAGCGTGATCAACACCTTGACCGACACGGTGGTAAGCACGTTCGCGGTCGGGGGCGCGCCCTACGGGATCGCCCTCAACCCCGGCCGCACACGCGCCTACGTCGCCAACGCCGGCACCAGCAACGTCTCGGTCGTGAACACGCTGAGCGGCGTGATCGACACGACGGTCGGCATCCAGCTGCTGCCGCGCGATGCGGACTACAACGCCGGCAACGGCCTCGTGTACGCCGCGAACTTCGCGGCGGGCTCGGTGTCGGTGCTGGCCGACGTGGGGGAGCTGTGCGGCGAGGCCACGAGCTGGTGGGACAGCGCGTGGCGGCGCAAGCGCCAGATCACGATCAACAACGGCGCGATCGGCGGCAGCCTCAGTCACTTCCCGCTGCTCGTGAAGCTCGACCCGTCCCGCATCGACTACAGCAGGACGCTCGCGGGCGGCGCCGACCTGCGCTTCGTGGACGCCGACGACTTCACCGTGCTCGACTACGAGATCGAGCGCTGGACGCCGGGCGGGACCTCGTACGTCTGGGTGCGGGTCCCCCAGATCCCGGGCACCTCGCTCGACTCGATCTACATGTACTTCGACAACCCGGCCGCCGGCGCCGGCCAGAACCCGGCCGGCGTCTGGGGGCCGTCCGCGCACAACCTGGTCCAGCACCTGGAGGAGACGGCCGGCGCCCACCTGGACTCGGCCACGGCCGACGGGGCGGCCAACGACTCGGTCGTGGTGGACGTGCAGCCGCCGCAGGGCAACGCGGTGGGACAGATCAACGGCGCGGACCTGTTCTCGGCCGCAAGCACCGACAACATCGACGTCGCCGACAGCGCCGTGCTGAACGCGGGCGGGGGCGACTCCTTCACGGTCGAGGCCTGGATCAAGACCACGACCACGGGCGCCTTCCAGCACATCGCTTCCAAGGAGGGCGCGGGCGCCGGCTGGGACCTGATGGTCTGGAGCAGCAACGAGGCGCGCTTCACGGTCTACGACAACGGCCCGGGCGCCTCGGCCACCGCCCAGGCCGTGGTGGTGACCGACGGCAACTGGCACTACGTCGTCGGGCGCTGGGATCGCGCGACGGCGACCGCCCAGCTCTTCGTCGACGGCTTCATCCAGAACGTCGACACGGAGCCGGCGCTCGCGGGCAGCAGCTTCGCCAACGCCGAGCCGTTCGTGATCGGGGAGGAAGGCGACACCAACCGCGGCTTCAACTTCGACGGCACGATCGACGAGGTGCGCTTCTCGAAGACGCTGCGCTCGAACGACTGGATCCGGGCCCAGTACCTGTCGATGACGGACAACTACACCTGGTTCGGACCCGAGAAGGGCCAGTGCAACTTCCGCTCGATCGGCACGCGCGCCAACTACGGGACCGGCCACGCGGCCGGCCTCGGAACCACCGTGACGGCGACCCAGGGCTCGCGCACGGTCACCGGCGCCGGCGGCACGCTGTGGCGCACCAACAACCGCGGCCGCGGCGACGCGATCCTGATCGACCTCGTGCCCTACACGGTCGCGGCGGTCAACTCCGAGACGCAGCTGACACTCACGACGCCCTACGCCGGCACCACCGGCGGCGGCAAGAGCTACGCGATTCAGCGGATGTACGGGACGCTGCAGGAGTGGGAGAATTGCATCGACGGCCTGGCGAACGGCGGCGCCTGCGTGTTCTTCCCGCCCGCGAGCAACGACCTCGTCGCCGACAACCGCGGCGAGGTCGGCATCGCCTACAACGACAGCCCGGTGCCGGCCAACGCCGACTTCACCGCGAGCGTGACGATCGACGGCTCCGTCACCGACGCCGTCCACACCATCACGCTCAC
>CAZMRX010000468.1:0-4007 GCA_964568755.1 uncultured Acidobacteriota bacterium
GGAGAACCGCTTCACCGGCTGGACGGACGTCGACCTCTCCCCGAAAGGGCTCGAGGAGGCTTCGGCCGCGGGGCGCCTGCTGAAGGAGGGGGGCTACGACTTCGACGTGGCCCACACCTCGCTCCTGCGCCGCGCGATCCGCACGCTGTGGATCACGCTCGAGGGGCTCGACCGGATGTGGATCCCGGTCCGCAAGAGCTGGCGGCTCAACGAGCGCCACTACGGCGCGCTCCAGGGCCTGAACAAGGCGGAGACCGCGAAGAAGTTCGGCGACGAGCAGGTGAAGATCTGGCGACGCAGCTACGCGACCCCTCCGCCGCCGCTCACGCCCGACGACGAGCGCCACCCCGGGCGCGACCCGCGCTACGCGAGCCTGCCGAAGGACCTGCTTCCGCTCACGGAGTCGCTCGCGACCACCGTTGCGCGCTTCCTGCCGTACTGGCACGACCAGATCGTGCCGGACATTCTCGGCGGTCGCCGCGTGCTGATCGCCGCCCACGGCAACAGCCTGCGCGCGCTCGTGAAGCACCTGGACTTCGTCTCCGAGGCCGACATCGTCTCGCTCAACATCCCGACCGGGATCCCGCTGGTCTACGAGCTGGACCAGGACCTGAAGCCGATCCGCAGCCGCTACCTCGGCGACCCGGAGGCGGCGAAGAAGGCGGCCGAGGCCGTCGCCAACCAGTCGAAGGCCGGGGCCTGAAGCCGCGATGACCACGCTCCCGCAGCCGCGCGCGCGGCGAAGGTGGCCGAGAGTCGTGGGCGGCTCGCTCGCGGCGCTGGCGCTCGCGGGGGGCGGGTCCGGCGCGTACCTCAACGCGCGTCTGCGCGCGAGCCTGCCCCTGCTCGAAGGCGAGCGCGCGCTCGCCGGGCTCGCAACCCCGGTGCGCATCGAGCGCGACGCGCGCGGCGTGCCGGTGGTGCGCGGCAAGAGCCGCCTCGACGTGGCGCGCGCGACAGGCTTCCTGCACGCGCAGGAACGCTTCTTCCAGATGGACCTGCTGCGGCGCAGCGCGGCCGGCGAGCTGGCCGCGCTCTTCGGCAAGGCCGCGCTGGAGCTCGACCGCGAAGCCCGCCTCGTCCGGCCGCGCCTCGTCGCGCGGCGGGCCGCGGAGGCGCTCGGCGGGGACGAGATCCTCGCGGCCTACACCCAGGGCGTCAACGCGGGCCTCGCGGCGCTCGGCGCGCCGCCCTTCGAGTACCTGGCCTTGCGCGCGAGCCCGGCTCCCTGGCGCGACGAGGACTCGCTGCTGGTCGTGCTCGCGATGTACCGCGACCTGCAGGGACGCCAGCCGTGGCAGGAGTCGGTCCTCGGCCTGCTGCGCGAGACGCTCGACCCCCGGCTCGCGGACTTCCTCGCGCCCGTGGGCACCGAGTGGGACGCGCCGATCGACGGCGACGCGCTCGCGATGCCGGCGCTGCCAGGCCCCGAGGTAGTGGACCTTCGAAAGCAGAAGCCTGCGACCGCCGCGCGTGCGACCTCCGGGGCGACCATCCTCGCCGTGCTCGGACGCCCGGTCGCGGTGTGGGCCGAGGACCCCGGACAGGAGCAGGCGCTCGGCAGCAACAACTGGGCGGTGGCCGGTGCCCACACGACGCACGGGGGCGCGCTGCTCGCGGACGACATGCACTTGCGCATTGCCGTTCCCAACACCTGGTACCGAGCCTCGCTCGTCTACCCCGGGCCCGAGGGCGAACGGCGCGTCACCGGCGTGACGCTTCCAGGTACGCCGCTCATGGTCGCGGGCAGCAACGGCAAGGTGGCCTGGGGCTTCACGAACAGCGAGGGCGACTGGGCCGATCTCGTGCTGCTCGAGCCCGACCCGCGCGACCCCGACGCCTACCTCACGCCCGAGGGGCCGCGACGGCTCGAGCACGCGACCGAGACGATCGAGGTGAAGGGGGAAAAGGCGGAGACGCTCGCGGTCGACTCCACGATCTGGGGGCCCGTGATCGACCAGGACCACGCGGGGCGGCGCCGTGCCCTCGCGTGGGTGGCGCTGCGCGACGGCGGGCTGCGCCCGCTTCTCGCCCTGGAGCTCGCGGGGAACCTCGACGAGGCGCAAGCGCTGGCCTCGGGGACCGGCATCCCGCACCAGAACTACGTCGTGGCCGACTCAGAGGGGCGCGTGGGCTGGACGATCATCGGGCGCATCCCCCGCCGCTTCGGCCATGACGGCAGCGTGCCCACCTCGTGGGCGGACGGCACCCGGGGCTGGGGCGGCTTTCTGGGTGCGGCCGAGCAGCCGCGGGTCACCGACCCGCCGAGCGGCCGCATCTGGACGGCCAACGCGCGTGTCGTGAGCGGCGCCAAGCTCGCGGCCGTGGGCGTGGGCGGGTACGACCTCGGCGCGCGGCAGAGCCAGATCCGCGACGGGCTGCTGGCGCTCGACAAGGCGAGCGAGTCGGACATGCTGAAGATCCAGCTCGACGACCGCGCACTGCTGCTCGCGCGCTGGCAGAAGCTGCTGCTCGAGACCCTGACGCCGGAAGCCGTGGCGAAGGACCCTCGCCGCGCGGAGGCTCGTCGCCTGCTCGAGGAGTGGGGCGGCCGCGCCGCTGTAGGCTCGGTGGGCTACAGGATCGTGCGCGGCTTCCGGGAGAGCGTGCGCGGGCTCGTGCTCGACCCCCTGCTCGCGCCGGCCCGCGCGCTCGACCCGAAGCGGCTGCGTCCCGGCACGGCACCCAATCCCCGCTCGGAAGGACCCGTGTGGGCGATCCTCACCGCCCGCCCACAGCACCTGCTCGACCCGCGCTTCGCGAGCTTCGACGCGCTGCTGCTCGCGGCTCTCGACGCGACGCTCGACGAGCTCACGCAGGGCGGGCGCGCGCTCGTCACGCGCACCTGGGGCGAGCACAACACGACACTCGTCCGGCACCCGCTGTCGCGCGCGGTGCCGCAGCTGGCGTCGTGGCTCGACATGCCGCGGCTGCAGCTCCCGGGCGACAACCACATGCCCCGCTTCCAGTCTCCCTCCGCGGGCGCCTCGGAGCGCTTCGCCGTCTCGCCGGGGCGGGAGGAGCAGGGCTACTTCCACATGCCGGGCGGGCAGAGCGGTCACCCGCTTTCGCCCCACTACGCGGACGGCCACGACGCCTGGGCAAAGGGCGAGCCGACGCCATTCCTGCCCGGGCCCGCGGTCCACGTGCTGACGCTCGTGCCGGGTCCGTGACCAGGCTTCGCGCAGGAGGACGCAGGATGAAAGGTCTCTCGCTCGCGCTATCGCTCGTGGCGGTGGCGGTTCCGCTCGGGGCGCAGAAGGTGGCGCCCGTGAACACGGGGCGCGCCGACCGCGTCTTCGTGAACGGGCGGATCTGGACCGGCGATCCCGGCAAGCCCCTCGCCGAGGCCCTCGCGGTCCGCGGCTCGACGCTGCTCAAGGTGGGGAGCACCAGCGAGATCCGCGCGCTCGCGGGCAAGGGCACCGACGTCGTCGAGCTGCGCGGCCGCTTCGTCACCCCCGGCTTCATCGACGGCCACGTGCACCTGCTGGGGGGCAGCTGGTCGCTCGAGGAGCTGCGGCTCGACGACGCGTTCGATCTCGCGACCGTCGCGGCGCGGATCTCTGCCTGGACGAAGGCGCACCCCGACGAGCGCTGGGTGACCGGCAAGGGCTGGAGCTACGCGGCTTTCCCGGGCGGGCTGCCGACGCGCGCCCAGCTCGACGCGCTCGTGCCCGACCGCCCGGCCTACCTTTCCTCCTACGACGGCCACACCGGCTGGGCCAACTCGGCCGCGCTGCGCCTGGCGGAGGTCACGCGCCATTCGAAGGACCCGGCCGGGGGTCAGATCGTGCGCGACGCGGCGGGCGAGCCGACGGGCGCGCTGAAGGAGACCGCTCAGCAGCTGGTCCAGCGCCTGGTGCCGCAGCGGCTGCCGCACGAGAACGAGCGCGCGCTGCGGCGCGGGATCGAGCAGGCAGCGGCGTGGGGTCTCACAGGCGTCCAGCAGGCGGGGATCGCCGAGGACGAGCTCGAGCTCGTCGCGCGCGCACTGGAGGCGACGC
>CAZMRX010000469.1:0-3996 GCA_964568755.1 uncultured Acidobacteriota bacterium
TGGCGGCGCTGCCCGTCTACTGGCTGATGCGCCGTGCGGGAGGCGCGCCTGTCACATCTGACAGCTGACGCAACTCCAGGGGCTCTGCTAGAACGTCGAGAGCGGCCAGGTTCCGGGCGTACGACAGTCCAGCCGGGCTCGTCGCCTCCCGCGAGGCCCGATTGAAGCCGGGGCCTGGCCGCCCCTGCCGCCCGGCTGCCGGGCTACCGGCCGCGGAGCTGCGCGACGGTTCCGTCCACCCCGTCGGGCGGCTGCTCGAGGGCAAACCGGTCGTCGTCCTGTAGCTCCTCGCGCAGGCGCGCGAGCGTCGCCAGCAGCTCGGCCGTGACGGCCTCCTGTCCAGGCTGGCCGTAGAGGTTGCGCAGCTCCTGCGGGTCCGCGCGCAGGTCGAAGAGCTCCCACTGCTGCTTCTTCCAGTAGTGGATCAGCTTGTGCGTGGCGGACCGCACTCCGTAGTGGGCGCGCGTTTCGTGGTGGCCGGGGTCGTGGTAGTAGCGGTAGTAGATCGCCGTGCGCCAGTCCGCCGGCGTCTCGCCGCGCAGCACGGGCAGCAGGCTGCGGCCCTGCATCGCGGCCGGCACGGCCACTCCGGCCGCCTCGAGAAACGTCGGCGCGAAGTCCACGTTGAGCGCCAGGGCCTCCGCGCGGGAGCCCGGACGCACGACGGCCGGCCAGCGCACCAAAAGCGGGATCCGCAGGCTCTCCTCGTACATGAAGCGCTTGTCGTAGAGACCGTGGTCGCCGAGGAAGAACCCCTGGTCGGACGTGTAGACCACGATCGTGTCGCGCTCGAGGCCGCTTCGCTTCAGGAAGTCGAGCAGGCGGCCGAGGTTGTCGTCGACCGACTGCACGCAGGCGAGGTAGTCCTGCATGTAGCGCTGGTACTTGTAGCGCGCGAGCGCGTCGCCGGTCAGCGTCCAGGTCTTCCCTTCCCGGACCACCTCGACCTCCGTTGGCTTGGTGGAAAGCCAGGCGCTGCGCTCCGCGTCGCCGAGCCCCGGCGGCGGCTCGAGCTTCAGGTCGCGGCGCGTCAGGTCGTCCGCCACCCGCTGCCGGTTCTCGCGCAGCGCGTCCGAGCGCGTCTCGTAGCTGTCCCAGAGCGTGGGGGGCTCGGGGATCACGCGCCCAGCGAACATCTCTCGGTGTCTCTCGTCCGGATCCCAGTTCCGGTGCGGCGCCTTGTGGTGGAGCATCAGGAAGAACGGCCGGTCCCTCGGGCGCTCGCGGATGAAGTCGATCCCGAGGTCCGTGATCACGTCGGTGGCGTAGCGTCCCGTGTAGGTCTTCTCGCCGGTGGCGGTGTAGAGCATCGGGTCGCGATAGGCGCCCTGTCCCGGCAGGATCTCCCAGCGGTCGAAACCGGTCGGGTCGCTGCCGAGGTGCCACTTGCCGATCAACCCCGTGTAGTAGCCCCCCGCCTGCAGCAGCTTGGGCAGCGTCGGCTGCGATCCGTCGAAACGGTTGAAGACGGGAACGCCGTTCTTGTGAGAGTAGAGGCCCGTGAGGATCGCGGCCCGGCTCGGGGTGCAGATCGAGTTCGTGACGAAGGCGTTCTGGAACAACACGCCCTCGCGCGCCAGCCGGTCCAGCGAGGGAGTCTGGTTCACACGCGAGCCGTAGGCCGAGACGGCGTGCGCCGCGTGGTCGTCCGTCATCACGAAGACGACGTTCGGGCGCGCGGCCCCGGCGGTTGCCAGGAGCGCAGCCAGGAGCAGCATCGGGCGACTCTAGTTCGCGCGCGGCCCGCGGCGCAACCCCGCGGCCCGGCCTAGAATCAGCCAGTTACAGGAGACCGAGCATGCTCCCCGCCCTGCCGCCGCCGCGCGTCGTGCTCATCGACGCCGAGCCCGCCTTCCTGGCGGAGCTGCAGGCGCAGTCCGGGATGGGGTTGCTGCGGCTCGAGCAAGCGGCCGGCGGCGCCCACGCGCTGCGCCTGCTGCGGCGCGGCTCTTACGACGTCGTCGTCACGAGCCCCCGCAGCGCGATCGCCGAGGACCTGGCGGTCGTCGAGGAGATGCAGGTCGTGCGTCCGGGCGTGAGGGCGATCGTGCTCGCCCCGAGCGCGGTGCCCGAGGACGTGATCGCGTCGCTGCGCGCCCACGCCTTCGCGTGTTTCAGCGCGCCGTTCCCGATGGGCGAGATCGCGGAGATGATCCGGCGCGCCGCCCAGAACCCCGACTGGAAGGACGGCCTGCAAGTCGTGTCCGCGCGGCCCGACTGGCTGTCGTTGCGCGTCGATTGCCGGCGCCTCGCGGCCGACCGGCTGGTGCGTTTCCTCGCCGAGCTCGCCAAGGACCTGCCGGACGTGACGCGCGACGACCTGCTCTCCGCCTTCCGCGAGATCGTGCTGAACGCGATGGAGCACGGCGCTGGCTTCGCACCGGACCAGGTGATCGACGTGACCGCGGTGCGCACGCAGCGGGCGATCGTCTACTACGTCAGGGACCCGGGGCCCGGCTTCTCACCCGAGTCTCTGCCGCACGCGGCCGTCTCCAACCCGCCGGACGACCCGCTGGCCCATACCGAAAAACGCGCCGAGCTCGGCATGCGGCCGGGCGGCTTCGGCCTGCTGATCGCGCGTCGCGTCGTCGACGAGTTCCTGCACAGCGAGAAAGCCAACGAAGTGCTGCTGATCAAGCACACTTCCTAGCGGGGGGCTCGGGGGGTGCTCAAACCCCCCGAGAGCCGTCCAGCCAGTCCAGCCCCTTCGGTTCGTTCTCTCTTCTTTTCCGTTTCCGTTTCCGTTTTCTTTTCCGTTTCTGTTTCCGTTTCCGTTTCCATGTCCGCTACCGCTTCGGCTCGGCCTCTGCCAGCTGGCCGACGTAGGCGAGCGGCTCGCCCTCGCTCACCGGCGGCGTCGCCACCACGTACAGCACCTCGCCGGCGAACGGGGCGCGCACCTCGTGCGTGACGTTCCCGAACGGGTCCGTCAGCCGTCCGAGCAGCGTGCCGGAGGCGACGCTCTGCATCTTCTCGACCGCGGGATGCCAGACGCCCGTGGCCGGCGCGGTGATCACCTGAGCCCGGTCGATCCACAGCGGCCGCTCGACCCGGACTGAAGGAGCCTCGAGCATGCCCAGGTGCGCCATCACCGAGAGCGCGCCCGAGAGCTGCGCGCCGACGGACGCCTCGTCGGTCAGCCCCATCCCCCCGGACTCGACCGTGATCGCGGGCTTGCCGCGCCGCACGGCGGTGTTTGCGGTGTAGAGCGTGCGCTCCGGGTCGCTCGGCCGCTCGCGGTCGATCACGATGTGGTCGAGGCCGAACGCGAGCGCGAGCTGCTTGCCGGCCTCGTCGAGCGCCGCGTCGCCCGTGACCTGCCAGTAGGAGTACGGGCGCAGCGACTCGTTGCCGTCGCCGCAGTGCATGTCGATCACGTGGGTGGCGCGCGCGATCACCTCGCTCGTGATCGCGTGGGCGATGCGCTGGCTGATCGTGCCGTCCTTCGCTCCCGGGTAGACGCGGTTCAGGTTCTTGCCGTCGGGGCCGAAGTAGACGCGCCGGCCGTAGAAGGTCGGCGGGTTCGCCATGTGGACGAGGATCAGCGAGCCCGCGAGCGCCTTCGGGTCGAGCCGTGCCCGCAGCCGCTGCAGCGCGACGATCGACGTGTACTCGTAGCCGTGGGTCCCGGCGATGAGCGCGAGCACCGGCCCGGCCCTGGCGCCGTGGAAGACGCTGACCGGGATCTTCGTGCCCGGATCGACGCCGTCGGGCACGGGCAGGTAGCCGGAGGCCTGCTGCCCCGGCGCGGCAACGATCTCCCCGACGCGCAACGCGTCCCGGGCTGAGGCCGTCGCGGCGGACGAGCGGGCGCCCGAGAGCACGAGCAGAACGACGAGAAGAGGTTCCACCCGTTTCATCCGCTCCCCCCGGTCGTCAGGCGCGTACGAGCGACGCGCCCCACGTCATGCCCGCGCCGAAGGCCACCAGCAGCACGAGGTCGCCCGGCTGGAGCCGCCCGTCCCGCGCGCACTCGTCCCACAGCAGCGGGATCGT
>CAZMRX010000470.1:0-3984 GCA_964568755.1 uncultured Acidobacteriota bacterium
CGCGCCGCCGCGGCTACAAGCAGAACGTCACCACCTGGGGCCAGCTCGGCCTGACGGGCGACTGGGCAAACCGGCCGATCAGCCTCTACGGCCGCAACTCGGCCTCGGGCACGTACGGCTTCTTCAAGGAGCACAGCCTCGGCAACGGCGACTACAAGGACTCCGTGAAGGAGCAGCCCGGCTCCGCCTCGGTCGTCCAGGGCGTGACCGAGGACCGGTTCGGGATGGGCTACTCGGGCATCGGCTACAAGACCTCGGGCGTGAAGGTCGTGGCACTCGCCAACAAGGACGGCGAGCCGTTCTCGGCCGGCAGCTACGAGGACGTGAAGTCGGGCAAGTACCCGCTCAACCGCTTCCTCTACATCTACATCAACAAGGCCCCGGGCAAGCCGCTCGATCCGCTGGTCCGGGAGTACGCGAAGTTCATCTTCTCCAAGGAGGGTCAGGAGGTCGTCCTCAAGGACGGCTACCTGCCGCTTCCCGCCGAGATCGCGAAGCAGGAGCTCGCCAAGCTGGAGTAGCCGGCGGGAGCCCGCGGGAGCGTGGGGGCGCGCGCCGCCCCCGCGCCCTCGTGAGGCTGCTCGCGACCCCGGAGAACCACCATGGCCGCCGCAGCGACCCCGCCCGTCCCGACGATCGACATCCGCCAACGCGTGCAGGCCCAGGCCGGGCGGCTGCGGCGCGTGAAGCTGATCGACCGTCTGGCCGTCGGCTTCATCACCTTCGGCGGGCTGTTCATCATCGTGGCGGTGCTCTTCATCTTCGTCTTCATCTTCGGCGAGGCGCTGCCGCTGTTCCGCCCCGCGACCGGCGTGGCCAGGGGCACGGTCGACCTCGCCGCCGTTCCCGCCCTCGAGTACACCCCGGCCGTCCCGGCCGCGCTCGCAACCGCTCCCGCCCCGGCACGTCTGGCAACCGCCCCCGCCGCCGCCCCGCTGGTGCTCTCGGAGACGGGCAAGCCGCTGGTCATGGGGATCGACGAGTACCAGCGCTACTTCTACGAGGTGCTTTCGGACGGGCGCACAGCGTTCTGGAAGGTGGACGGCAGCTTCGCGAGCCAGCTGCCCCCGACCTCGCTGGGACAGTCGAAGGTCCGCTCCGCGTCCCGCAGCCTCACGGGCGATTACGTCGCGCTCGGAACCGAGGACGGCCGCGTCTCGCTGCAGCAGGTGCGCTTCACGCCCCGCTACGAGAACCAGAAGCTCGTCGACCTCGACCTCGCGGTGCGCGACCGCGGCGTCGTCGCGATCGACCCGCAGGCCCGCCCGATCCGCCACGTGGCCTACGAGGAGACCGACGGCCGCAAGACGGTGCTGGCGGTGCCCGCGGACGACACGGTGCTCGTCTGGCGCACGGACGACGAGGGCGCCGAGCACCGCGCCGAGCTCAAGACCCAGGAGGGAGACAGGATCACCCGGGTGCGGATCGGGCGCAGCGACACCGCGGTCGCCTCGACGGAGAAGGGAAACCTCTACCACTGGGAGCTCGCCCCCGAGGTGCGGCTCACCGAGACCGCGCACGTGTCCGAAGAGCCGATCACGGCCCTCGAGTACACCCTCGGGAACATCACGCTGATCGTGGGCGACGCCAAGGGGAACCTGTCGGGCTGGTTCCGGGTGCGGGAGAAAGAGGAGGACACCGACCTTCACTTCGTGAAGGCCCACGCCTACGCGGGCCAGGGCGTCGCCATCGCCGCGATCGGCGCGTCCACGCGCGACAAGGGCTTCGTCACCGCCGGCAACGACGGGTCGATCGTGCTGCGGCACATGACGTCGGAGCGCTCGGTGGTCTCTTTCCCCGCCACGGGCGCGCCGGTCGACGCCGTGCTGCTGACGCCGAAGCTGGACGGCATCATCGTCAAGCAGGCCGACGGACGCCTGGCGCGCTACGAGATCAGCGCGCCCCACCCCGACATCTCGTTCCGCGCCCTCTTCGGCAAGGTCTGGTACGAGGGCTACAGCCAGCCGGAGTACGTCTGGCAGTCCACGGGCGGCACCGACGACTTCGAGACCAAGTTCAGCCTGGTGCCGCTGGTCTTCGGCACGATCAAGGGCACCTTCTACGCGCTCGTCTTCGCCATACCGCTCGCCGTCATGGGCGCGCTCTACACCTCGCAGTTCATGCATCCCACGATCAAGGCGCGCGTGAAGCCCACGGTGGAGATCATGGCCGCCCTGCCGAGCGTGGTGGTCGGCTTCATCGCCGGGCTGTGGCTGGCCTCGCGCGTGGAGCGCGAGATCGTGCCGGTGCTGCTGATGATCGTGCTGCTGCCGCTCTTCGGCACGCTCGGCATCGTGGTGTGGAGCGCCGTGCCCCGGGCCTTCAAGGACCGGCTCCGGCCGGGCATGGAAGTGGCGGTGATCCTGCCGCTGCTCCTCGTCGGCGCCGCCGTGGCGCTCCTGGTCGGGCCCTGGTTCGAGAGCGCCTTCTTCTCGGGCGACTTCCGGCTCTGGCTCAGCTCAGCCATGAACGTCGTGTACGACCAGCGCAACTGCCTGGTGGTCGGGCTGGCGATGGGCTTCGCGGTGATCCCGATCATCTTCACGATCGCCGAGGACAGCTTCACGAGCGTGCCACAGCACTTGACGGCGGCTTCGCTCGCGCTCGGGGCGAGCCGCTGGCAGACCGCGACCCGGGTGGTGCTGCCCACGGCGAGCCCCGGCATCTTCTCCGCGGTCATGATCGGCTTCGGCCGCGCCGTGGGGGAGACGATGATCGTGCTGATGGCCACCGGCAACACGCCGGTGCTCGACTGGTCGGTCTTCAACGGAATGCGCACGCTGTCCGCGAACATCGCGGTCGAGATCCCCGAGGCCCCCTACGGCGGCACGCTCTACAGGACGCTGTTCCTCGCCGCCCTGGTCCTGTTCCTGATGACCTTCTTCGTCAACACCCTCGCCGAGGTCGTCCGCCAGCGGCTGCGCGAGCGGTACCGCGCCATCTAGACACGAGACATGAGCGACCTGATCAAGGCCGTGAGACGGGGTGAGCCGATGATCTGGCTCACCGGCAGCGCCCTCGGGATCTGCATCTTGATGATCGCCGGGCTGACGCTCGTCATCCTGGTGAACGGGATGAGCTTCTTCTGGCCGAAGGCGCTCGAGCAGGTCACGCTGCGGGACGGCAGCATCCTGCTCGGAGAGCTGACGAACCGCGAGGGCATCCCCAACCCCGGCCAGGACGATCACCTGCAGAAGAAGCGCATCCTGCTGCGCGTCGGCAACCGCGACGTCTACGGGTTCGACTTCAAGTGGGTGAACGAGGACGAGATCGCGAAGCGAGAGGCCCCGCGCGAGGCCTGGTTCGTCGAACGCCGCGAGTACGGGGCGCTGATCGGCGTGCCGGTGGCCGTCAAGCGGGGCGAGAGCGTGCTGGCCGCGGACACGCCCTCGGTCGAGAAGGCGCTGCCCGAGCTGATCGAGGCCGCCGAGCGGGACCGCCACGCGATCGAGACCCTCGAGAAGCACGAGATCGGCGGCATCAACTACAGGATCGAGAAGGCCCGGCTCGAGAGCCGCCGGCTGGAGCTGCTCGCCAGCCAGCAGCCCGGCCGCGACCTGTCGCGGGAGCGGGCAGCGGTCGAGAAGACGACCGCCGAGCAGCAGGCGCAGTTCGATGCGAAGACGAAGGAGCTCGGGGCCCTGATGGAGCGGGCAGGGCAGACCTTCGTCAGCTTCCGCACCGCGGAGGGCGGCACCAAGGAGCTGCGCTCGCTCGACATCTACCGGGCCTATCCCGCGAACGACCTGTCCTGGCTCGGCCGCCTGGGCGTGTACGGCGCCCGCCTGTGGGAGTTCTTCAGCGGCAACCCGCGGGAGTCCAACACCGAGGGCGGCATCTTCCCGGCCATCTTCGGCACCGTGATGATGGTCATCCTGATGAGCATCGTGGTCGTCCCGCTAGGGGTGCTGGCCGCGCTCTACCTGCGCGAGTACGCGAAGCAGGGGCCGCTCGTGCGCACCGTGCGCATCGCGGTGAACAACC
>CAZMRX010000471.1:0-3973 GCA_964568755.1 uncultured Acidobacteriota bacterium
GGCTACACCAACGCCGGCAAGTCGACGCTCTTCAACGCGCTCACGCGCGGCGGGGCGGCCGTCTCCGACCAGCTGTTCATGACGCTCGACCCGCTGGTGCGCAAGGTGCGGCTCGGCCCGGGCCGCGAGCTGATGCTCGTCGACACGGTCGGCTTCGTGCAGAAGCTGCCGCACTCGCTGGTGGCGGCCTTCCGCGCCACGCTCGAGGAGGTGGTGGAAGCCGACCTGCTGCTGCACGTGGTGGACGCGAGCGCGGACGGAGTCGAGGAGCGCGAGCTGGCGGTCGAGGCGGTGCTGAAGGAGATCGGCGCCGGCGAGCGGCCCTCGCTGCTGGTGCTCAACAAGGCCGACAAGGCTCCGCCCGAGCGGCTCGCCGCGCTCGCCGAGGCCCGACCGGGCTGCGCGACGGTGTCCGCACTGCGCGGGGAGGGCCTGCGGCCGCTGCTCGAGCACGTGGCCGGGCGCCTTTCGCTCGGCCCGCGCCGGGTGAGGCTTCGCTTCGCGGCGGGGGACGAGCGGGGCATCGCGCGCGTCTACGCCGCGGGCCGGGTGCTGAGCCACGAGGTGGACGACGGCTCGGTGCTGCTCGAGGCCGAGCTGTCGGAGCGGGCGCTCGAGCGCTACCGGGAGCAGCTCGCGTGAGGCGCGCCTCGGCGCTGCTCGCGCTGCTGGCGGGCGCCCTCGTGCTCGCCGCGTGCGCCAAGCGGATCGCGCCGCCCCTGCCCGAGGGCGAGGAGTACGTCTACCCCGCGCCGCAGGCCGGCGAGCTGCCGCAGGCGGACGCGGCGGCGCTCCAGCTCGCGTGGCGCGAGGTGCTGGCGGGCGACACCGCCTCCGCCATCAAGCGCTACGACAAGCTGCTGCGCCGCCAGCCCGAGAGCCTCGCGGCGCGCAGCGGGCTCGGCTACGCGCGGCTGCGGGCGGGCCAGGTCGCGGCCGCATCCGAGGCCTTCTCCGCCACGCTCGCGAGGCGCCCGCAGGACGTGCCGGCGCTCGTCGGCATGGGCGCGCTCGCCGTCCGGCGGGGGGACCTGGAGCAGGCGGTGGACCTGTATCGGCGGGCCGCGGGGGTGGCCCCCGACGACGTGGTGGTGCGCAAGCGGCTCGCGGCCCTGAAGCTGCAAGTCACCGAGCGACGCATGGCCGAGGCCGAGGCGGCGCTCGAGCGCGGCGACAGCGAGGCGGCGGCGCTGGCCTACACGGCCGCGCTCGCGGCGGCCCCGGAGGTGACCGGGGTGCGCCTGGCGCTCGCCCAGGTGCTGGCCGGCCGCGACGACCGCAAGTCGGCCGTGGCCGTGCTGGAGGCCGACCTGTCCGGCGACCGCCAGGTGCTGCTCGAGCTCGGCCGGCTGCTGTGCGAGGAGCAGGAGTTCGCCCGCGCGCTCGACGTCTACACGCGCCTGCTGGCTCACGGCCCGGGCGACGAGGCGGCCCGCGCCGGCCAGCGTCGCGCGCGCGAGGGCCTCGAGGCGCTCGCCATGCCGCTCGAGTACCGCGCGATCCCCGAGGCGGCGCGCGTCACCCGGGCCGACCTCGCCGCGCTCGTCGCCGTGCGGGTTCCGGCGCTGCGGCGGGCGGGCGCGGGGGAGCCGCGGGTGGCCGTGGACATCTCGGGGTCCTGGGCCCGCGACCAGGTGGCGCGCGTGCTCGCGCTGGGGATCATGGACGTCTATCCCAACCACACGTTCCAGCCGGGCGCGATCGTGCGGCGCGTCGACCTGGCGCGGGCGGCCGCGCGGACGCTCGACGTCCTGCGCGTGCCGAGGGGGGCGTCGCCCCCGCCCTCGGACATGTCGCGCGCGCACCTCGACTTCGCCGTGGTCGAGCGGGTGCTGGCGGCGGGGCTGATGGGGCTCACGCCGGCCGGGGCGTTCGAGCCGTGGCGCCCGGTGAGCGGGCAGGAGGCCGTCGAGGTGGTGGACGCGGTGGCGCGTCTTTCGGGCCCCTGAAATCGGTTACCATCCGGCCGAGGGAGGCGGAATGGACGAGAGGGAGCTGCTGCGTAGCGTGCCGCTCTTCTCCGAACTGTCCGACGCCGACATCGCGAGCCTGGCTCGCCTGGCGGCGCGACGAAACTACCCGAAGGACACGGTGGTCTTCTTCGAGAACGAGGAAGGCGACTTCTTCTTCACGATCGTGGCCGGCCGGATCAAGGTCACGATCCTCGGCGACGACGGGCGCGAGATCATCCTGAGCATGCTCGGGCCCGGCGACTTCTTCGGCGAGATGGCGCTGCTCGACAACGAGCCGCGCTCGGCGACCGCGATCGCCGTCGAGGAGAGCGAGCTGCTGTCGCTTCACCGCACGGACTTCCAGGGGGTGATCGGCGACAACCCGGCGATCTCGAACGCGCTGATCAAGGTGCTGACCGCGCGCCTGCGGCGCGCCAACCACCAGATCTCGACGCTCGCGCTGCTCGACGTTTACGGCCGCGTGGCGCGCGTGATCCTGGACATGGCCCGCGAGGAGGGCCGCCGGCTCAAGGACGGCCGCATCGCCTTCCGCCGCGCCACCCACCAGGAGATCGCCAACCGCATCGGCACCACGCGCGAGACCGTCACGCGCATGCTGAAGGACCTCGAGCGCCAGGGCCTGGTCAAGGTCGAGGGCCGCGAGCTGGTGCTGCAGCCGGGCTTCGAGCGCGCGTTCGACTAGTCGCTTCGCTCGACGCGGATCCGCGTTCCGCCGCGCGGGCGGACCTTCGGGACCTCGAGCCGCAGCAGCCCGTCGCTGAACTCGGCCTTGATCCGGTCCGGGTCGACCTCTTCCGCGAAGCGGAAGCCCCGCGCGAACGGTCCGTAGTGGCGCTCGAGCCGGTGGAAGACCGGGGCGCCCGTGACGGCGGGCCGCCGCTCGCCGCGCACCACCAGCTCGTCGCCCTGGGCCTGGATCAGCACGTCGTCGCGGTCGAGCCCCGGCAGCTCGAGCTCGACGCGGTAGGCCTCGGGGGTCTCGACCACGTCGGCGAGCGGGGCCCAGGTCCCCTGCAGCAGGGCCGGCTCGTCGAGCCGCTCGCGCGTCAGCGTCTCGTCGAAGAGCCGGTTCATGCGCTCCTGCAGGTCGAGCAGCTCCCGCAGCGGGTCTTTGTGGTTGAGCGGCATCACGACCAAGTCTAGCGTGGTCTGCGGTCCAGGGCCATCGTCTCCGCGGCACCCTGCTGACCGTGCAGGCTGACCGAGCCAGGCTAGGACAGACGCTTGCGAAGCTCCGCGAGCAGGGCCAGGGCCTGGATCGGGGTGAGCTGGTCGGGGTCGGCGCGGCGCAGCTCGTCGAGCACGGCCTCGTCCTCGCCGGCGAAGAGCGCCAGCTGGCGGCCCGATGGGGCGGGCGCGCTCTCGGAGTGGGCCAGCCGGGGTCGGCCCTCGCGGTCGAACTCGGTTCGCTCGAGGTTGCGCAGGATCTCCTGCGCGCGCACCACCACCGTCGACGGCAGCCCCGCGAGGCGCGCCACCTGGATCCCGAACGAGCGGTCCGAGCCGCCGGGCTCGATCTTGCGCAGGAACACGACGCTGTCGTTCCACTCGCGGGCCGAGACGTGGAGGTTGCCGACGCCCGGGATGTCGGCCGCCAGGTCCACGAGCGCGTGGTAGTGGGTGGCGAAGATGGTCTTGGGCGAGGCGGCGCTCCGGGCCAGCGCCTCGGCCACCGCCCAGGCGATCGAGAGGCCGTCGAAAGTGGCGGTGCCGCGGCCGATCTCGTCGAGCAGCACCAGGCTGCGCTCGGTGGCGTGGCGCAGGATGTGGGCGGTCTCCTGCATCTCGACCATGAAGGTGGACTGGCCGCGCAGGATCTGGTCGCTCGCGCCGACGCGCGTGAAGATGCGGTCCAGCAGGCCGATCTTGGCCTCGCGCGCCGGGACGAAGCTGCCCATCTGCGCCATCAGCGCGATGAGCGCGGTCTGGCGCAGGTAGGTGGACTTGCCGCCCATGTTGGGGCCGGTCAGCACGTAGAGCCGCGGCGCCCCGTCGCCCAT
>CAZMRX010000472.1:0-3963 GCA_964568755.1 uncultured Acidobacteriota bacterium
ATGGGCGTGACGTTGATGTCCGCCATCGGCCCGCCGCTCTTCCCGCCGACCGCCATTGACATGGGACTGCTCCTTCGCCCGTCTCGACGAGGCGGGGCCCGCGAGCGGGCCCCGTTCTGCCGTGCGCCTAGGACTTCTTGATGAAGTAGTCGAGGAGCTCCGAGCTCGAGTTGTCCATCTCGACGTTGAACGCCTCGACCTTGCCGTTGAAGTAGTTGAACGCCCACACCGCCGGGACGGCCACGAACAGCCCGAACGCGGTGGTGATCAGCGCCTCGGCGATACCGGCCGAGATCGCGGCGATGCCGCCCGACCCGGTGAGCGCCATGCCCGAGAAGGCGTTGATGATGCCGAAGGTGGTTCCGAACAAACCCACGAAGGGTGCCGTCGCGCCGATCGTGGCCAGGCCGGAGAGGCCGCGCTTGAGGTCGGCGAGGTTCACGGCGGTGGCCCGGTGGATCGCGCGCTTGGCCGCCTCGACGGCGCCGTCGCGGTCCTTCTCGGCCTCACCGGTCTCGACCTGGTACTGCCACTCCTGCAATCCGGGCTTCAGCACCTTCGCGAGGTGCGACAGCTTGTACTGCTTGCCGTCGGAGACGTTGATCGCCTCCTGGATCTTGCCGGCCTTCAGGTAGCGGGCCACCTCGGGCGCGTACTTGCGCGACTGCAGGGTCGCCTGCCGGTAGGTCCAGTAGCGCTCGATCATGACGGCGATCGAGTACATGGACATGATGAAGAGCACGATGACGACGCCCCACGCGACGGCGCCCATGTGCTCGGCCATGGTCCTGATATCGAACTGCATCGCGTCCTCCTGGACTTGTGTGGCGCTCTCGGTCGAGGCCTTAGGAGAGCTTGAAGTTGACCGTGACCGTCATGATGACGGGAACCGGGACGCCGTTCAATAGAGTCGGCGTATAGACCCACTGCTTCACGGCGTCGATCGCGGCCTGGTCGAGCAGCGGGATGCCGCGCAGGACCTTCACGTCCGTCACCTTGCCCTGGGGCGAGATCGTGCACTCCAGGATCACGACGCCCTGCACGCGCGCCTGCTTGGCGATGTCGGGATACACCGGCGCGACGTTCTTGAGCTTCTTCGGCTCCTTGATCTGCCCGCCCACGCGCACGGCCTGAACCGGGGGCGGCGGCGCATCCGGCAGCCCGCCGACGATGCCGCCGACCACTCCGCCCGGCACGCCGCCCTCGACGCCGCCGGCGCCGCCCTCGACTCCCATGTCGATGCTCTCCTCGGGGGTGATCTCCTCGGGGACCTCGACGGGGGCGACGAACTGGTTCTCGACGACCGGCTTGGGGATCACCTTGGGGGCGTTGGCCGGCCGGGCCGCGGGTGGCGGCGGCGGCGGCGGCGGCGCGGGCGCCGCCATCGGCTCGACGAAGAACGCCATCACGGCGGAGGCGGGATCGGGCAGCTGGTCGGCCGAGAGCAGCGGGACGATCACGATCAGGGCGGCGGCGACGGTGTGCAGCGCCAGCGACACCGGCAGCGTCTTCGACTGCTGCGTCCGGTGGGCCACCCGGTCCGAATCAATGAGGTCCTCGAAAAGCCTCTTCTCCATCGCCGCCCTCTACTTTTATTGCCTTGAATCCCGGCCCTTTCGGGCAAGAGACGCGGATTCTAGTCCCCGGCTCACGGGAGTGTCAAGGCTGCTGTGCCCCAAGGCTTTCGGGGGTGGAAACGCCTCCGGAAGCCACGGGGGTGTGATCCTTCGACACCACTGCCCGGCGTTCGGTTCCCGCGATCCGCCCCCCCCCGGGCCAGCCGGGCAGACCACCGCGGGGGCCCCCATTCCCACAGGTCAGTAGATCCTGAAGGCTACCGGCATGTGGATGATCGTCGCCACCGGCCGGCCGTGCTTCACGGCGGGCTGGAACACCCACTGGTAGACCGCCTGGAGCGCGGCGGCGTCCAGGAGCGGGACGGACTGGATCACCCGGGCCCGAGCCACGCGGCCCTGGGCGTCGACGAGCGCCTCGATCAGGACCGTCCCCTCGATCTTCTTCACGAAGGCGTCCTGGGGGTACTGGGGGCGCGCCTGCTTGATGACCCTGGGGGGCGAGTCGAAGTCCATCACCGCGCCGGTCCCGGTCCCCCCGAGCATGCCGCCGAGCACGCCCCCCGGCACCCCGCCGACGACGCCGCCCTCGACGCCGCCCTCCATCCCGAGGGCGTCGCCGAGATCGCTGCCGGTTTCGCTGCCGAACTGGTCCTCGGGCTTGACGCCCGACTCCGGCTCGAGCGGCTTTTCCTGCGGCTGCGGCGTCTCGATCGGCGCGACGAAGTCCGGCTTCGGGGTGTTCTCGCTGACCTTCTTCGGGGGATCCGGCTTGACCTGCTCCGGCCGCGCCGAGCTGCCTCGCTGCATCGGCGGTGGCGGCGGCGGCGGCGGGTCGAAGAACACGACACGCCGGTCGCCCTGCTCGGGCAGCTCCTCGGGCAGGAAGATCGGCACGAACACGATCGCCGCAAGCACCGCCGCGTGCATGCCCAGCGAGAGGCGGGAGCGCGTCCAGAACAGCCAGAGCCGCTCGAGCAGCGTGCGGTCCGGGGCGCCGGCGCCGCTCGCGAGCAGGCCCGTGGCGAAGAGATGGTCTTCGTCGATCGCGCCGAGGCTTCGGCCCGGGGCTTTTTCGTCGCGTTCGCCCATCACGGCCATCTTAGCCCCACTTGATCCTTGGGCGCGGGCCGCGCGGGCGCGGTTCCGGTGCGGGCGCGTGAAAGAAGGTGAAGTGGCTAGGCGGCGCGCGCCGGCCGGGCGTTCTGCGGCTGACGCAGCGACCACCAGTTCACGAGCGGCACGGCGATGAACAGCGTCGAGTAGGTCCCGACGACGATCCCGACCACCATCGTGAAACCGAAGCCGCGCAGCACCTCGCCGCCGAACAGGAACAGGCCCAGCACCGCCAAGAACGTGGTGCCGTTCGAGATGATCGTGCGGGTGAGCGTCTGGTTGAGCGAGTCGTTGAGCAGCTTGGCCATCGTGTCCTTGCGGCGGTGCAGCAGGTTCTCGCGGGCGCGGTCGAAGATCACGATCGTGTCGTTGACGCTGTAGCCCACGAGCGTCAGCAGCGCCGCGATCACGTTGAGCGTGATCTCGAAGTTGAAGAAGGCGAGGAACGCCAGGCAGATCAGCAGGTCGTGCAGCGCCGCGATCGTGGCGGCCACGCCCCAGATGCCACCCTTGAAGCGCGCGGCGATGTAGACGAGCTGGAACAGCAGCCCGAGCGCGACGAGCAGCATCGCCTTCTGCCGCAGCTCGGCGCCGACCAGCGGCCCAACGATCTCCGAGGAAGACTCCGTCACCGGGTTCTGCGCGTAGGTGTCCGCCAGCGCCTGGCGCACCCCGCGGGCGGGGGCGTCGAGGTCCGACTCGGGCGCCTCCTGGGAGATCCGCACCAGCACCTTGTTCGCCTTGGGATCGCCGTAGGTCTGGATCACCGCGCCCGGCGAGACCTTCGCGACCGCGTCGCGGATCCGGTCGACGTCCGGCGCGCCCTGGAACTGCAGGATCAGCTGGGTCCCGCCCGAGAACTCGACGCCGTAGCGCAGGTGGCCGTTCGCGATCCAGAAGACGCCGGCCGCGATCAGGAGCACGGAGAGGGCGACGAAGAACTTCGCCTTGCCCAGGAAGTCGATGTTCGGGTTCTTGATGATCTCCATGGCCGCCCCTAGATGCTCAGGCTCTCGACGTGGCGCTTGCCGAGCACCCACTCGAAGAGGAACTTGCTCACGAAGTACGAGGCGAACACGTTGGCCACGAGGCCGATCACCAGCGTGACCGCGAAGCCCTTGATCGGGCCGGTGCCGAACTGGAACAGGAACGCCGCGGCGATCAGCGCGGTGGCGTGGGTGTCGAGGATCGTGATCCACACGCGGTCGAAGCCGTTCTGGACCGCGGCGCGCACCGTCTTGCCGTTCCTGAGCTCCTCGCGGATGCGCTCGAA
>CAZMRX010000473.1:0-3954 GCA_964568755.1 uncultured Acidobacteriota bacterium
TGCAGCTCGAGCGCGAGCATCCGGAGGTCAACGAGGGCAAGCGGATCGGCCTCGCGCCGCCGGGGCTCATGGGCACTCCGTTCCGCCGCTCGGCAATGAGCTTCGCCGCGATCCTGATGGCCGTCGTCGCCTTCGCGCTGCTCCTGGCCTCGACGAACCTGGCGAACCTGCTGCTCGCGCGGATCCAGGAACGGCGCGCCGAGATCGCGCTGCGGCTGTCGCTCGGAGCGAGCCGCGGCCGCCTCGTGCGGCAGCTGATGACCGAGAGCATGCTGCTCGCTGGCCTTGGCGGGCTGATCGGAGTGCTGCTCGCGGCCGGGCTGCTGCGGCTGGTTGCGGGCTTCGAGCTGCCGATCGACTTCCCGTTCCTGCTGGAGCTGCGCCTGGACTACCGCGTGCTCGGCTTCACGGCCGCCGCCGCGGTGCTGACGGGCCTCGCCTTCGGCCTGCTGCCCGCGCTGCAGACGACGAGCGTGAACCTGTACTCGACGGTCAAGGCCGACTCGGCCCTGGGCGGCGCGCGGCGCACGTGGCTCAAGAGCGGCCTCGTCGTGTTCCAGGTCGCGCTGTCGCTGGTGCTGCTCACGGGCGGCGGCCTGATGCTGCGCGCCCTGCATCGCGCGCAGACGCTCGAGATCGGGCTCGATCCCAGGAACGCCGTCGAGCTGGCGTTCGACCTGCGGCTGCAGGGCTACGACGCCACGGGCGCGCGCGAGTTCCGCAGGCGCGTGCTGGAGCGCGTTCGCAAGCTGCCGGGCGTGCAGGCCGCCGGGACGGTCGATCTCGCGCCGATCGACCTGCACTTCGGCCGCGCGCCCGTGTTCGTCGAAGGCCGGCCGCCGGAGCGCATCACGAGCGCTCCGCGCGCGATGGCCAGCCGCATCAGCCCCGGGTACCTGCAGGCGATGGGTGTGAGGTTGCTGCGGGGACGCGACTTCGACGAGAACGACGACGAGAAGGCGCCGCGCGTGGCGATCGTCAACCTGACCTTCGCGCGCGGCTTCTGGCCCGGGCAGGACGCGATCGGCAAGCGCTTCCGCCTGGGCAGCGCGCTCTCGCCGCTGATGGAGGTCGTCGGCGTGGTGGAGGACGGCAAGTACGCCAGCCTGGGCGAGAGCGCGCAGCCCTACGTGTGTCGCCCGGTGGATCAGGCCTACGCCGGGGCCACGTCCTTGATCGTCCGCACCACATCCGACGCGCAGGCGTCGCTCGCGGCGCTGCGCCGGGAAGTACAGGGCCTCGATCCGGGCATGCCGTTCTCCGCCCGGCTGCTGACCGACAAGATGGCGCTGCCGCTGCTGCCGGCACGGGTGGCCGCGGTGGTGCTGGGCGGCTTCGGGCTGGTGGCGCTGGCACTCGCCGCGATCGGCATCTACGGCGTCATGTCCTGCGCCGTTGCGGCGCGGACGCGCGAGATCGGCATCCGCATCGCGCTCGGCGCGGACGCCGGGGACGTGCTGGGCCAGACCCTCCGGCAGGGCCTTGCACTCGCACTCGGCGGCGTGGCGATCGGCGCCGCGGCGGCGCTGGGGCTGGCACGGCTGATGCGGAGCCTGCTGTTCGGCGTCAGCACGTCCGACCCCTCGATCTACGTGGGCGTCGCCGTCTTGCTGCTGGCAGCCGCGCTGCTCGCCTGTTACGTCCCGGCGCGCCGGGCGACGCAGGTGGACCCGGTGATCGCGCTGCGCTGCGAGTAACCGCCTACTGGCGGGACAAGGCACGGCACAAGGTCTGGCTCTCGGTGCTCGAGGCCAGCTTCAGCGAGCGAGATCCGGCAGCGGCGGAGCCGCCTTCGGCTGGGCCTTCCGGAAGTCCTCGTCCAGTCCCAGTAGCGCCGCGACCGTGGCGGCGAGCTGCGACTGCGTCGCCTGGACGTCCTCGCGGATGCCGAGCGCTGGAGTCGCCGGGCCCATCACGGCCATCCAGATCGGCTCTGCGGCCGGGACCTTCTGGCCGTGGTCGGTCCAGTCGGCGGGCGTGGCGCCGCGGCCGTGGTCGGTCGCGAGCACGAGCGCCGTCCGGCCGCGATAGGCCGGCAGCGCCTGCGCCTCCTCCCACAGCCGGCGCACGAAGCGGTCGGAGCGCCAGGCGGCGTCGAGGTACAGATCGTAGCGCCGGCCGTGGGCCCAGCTGTCCGTCTCGCCCAGCATCACGTAGAGCACGCGGGGCTGGCGCGTGCGCAGGTACTCGAGCGCGCCCTGCGTGGTCGCCGCGTCGAAGCGCTCGTCGGCCCAGTACGGCGGCAGGTCGTCGGTGAAGGCGTTCAGCAGCCGGTCGCGATCGCTCAGCGGCTCGAGCACCGCGGGCCCGTCGCCGTTGGCGTGCACGCCCGAGCGCTCGGCCGCGACGATGAACGGCAGCACGTCCCAGCTCGCGAAAGCCGCCACGCGTCCTTCGAAGCCGGGCCGCCGGTTCAGCCACTCGAGCACCGTCAGGTTCGGGTTGATCTTCTTGTCGTTGCTGTCCACGCGCGGGTCGGCGAAGCCCGCGAGCATCTCGTTGTAGCCCGGGTAGGAGAACCACAGGCCGTTCGTGACGCGTACTCGGCTCCCGCGCGTCGCGTCGCCCAGCAGCTGGCCGTCGCGGGCGACCACCGACCAGATGAACGGCAGCAGCGCCTCGCGCCTCGCCTCCGGCGTCGGCCGGTCGAAGCGAGCCGCGAGCGGCTCCGGCTTGCCGACGCCTCCTTCCTTCGTGGTGTTCAGCGACGCGTCGTACCCGCCGAACATCTCCTGCCAGCGGAGGCCGTCGAAGGTCACGATCAGGACGTTGTCGACCGGCGGACGGGCCGTTTCGTCGGCCGCTCGTGCCGGCGGCGTGACAGCGGCGGGAAGCGAGAGCGCCGCGAGCCAGGCCGCCCACGTTCGACCTCGCTTCATGCGAGCTTCAGCTCCTTCATGAGCGCGGCCTTCAGCGCCTGGCACTGGGCGTCCAGCCGCGCGCGCACGGGCGCGACCGCCTCGCGGTCCTTCGCCGGGCCGACGAGCTCCAGGTAGAACTTGATCTTGGGCTCGGTGCCGCTGGGGCGTACCGTGAGCCGCGCGCCGTCCTCCGACTGGAACGCCAGCAGGTCCGACGGCGGTAGCCCCGAGGCCCGCCGCTCGCCGCCCACCGTCTCCTCGCCGCTTCGGCCGTCGAGCTGGCGCACGACCGGGCTCTCGCCGATCCGCTGCGGCGGGCTCTTGCGCAGCGCCGCCATCGCGGCGTCGATGCGCGCGCGGCCCTCGGCCCCGGGCAGCGTGGCCGACCACTGGACCTGGTGCGAGAGGCCGTGCCTCACCAGCAGCTGGTCGATGCGTCCCGGCAGCGTCTCGCCGCGGGCCTTCAGGTGCCGCGCCATCTCGGCGAGCCGCAGCGCCGCGCCGATGCCGTCCTTGTCGCGCACCAGCGGCCCGACGGAGTAGCCGAGCGCCTCCTCGTAGCCGAGCACGAACGCGACGCCCTCGCGCTCGGCGCGGATCGCCGCGTCCGCGATCCACTTGAAGCCGGTGAGCGTCTCGCCGTAGCGGGCGCCGCGGTCGCGCGCCATGCGCGAGAGCAGGCTCGACGAGACCACCGTCGTCACGACCAGCTTCGGCCTGCCGCCGGTGTCGGCGTGCTCGAGCGCGTCGTCGGCGAGCAGCACGCCGATCTCGTTGCCGGAGAGCATGCGGTAGCCGCGGCCGCTCGGGTCGGGCACCGCGGCCGCGAGCCGGTCGGCGTCGGGATCGTTGGCCAGCACCAGCTCGGCGCCGGTCTCGGCGGCGAGCGCCAGCACGCGGTCCATGGCGCCCGGCTCCTCGGGGTTCGGGAACGAGACGGTGCGGAAGGCGCCGTCGGGATCGGTCTGCGCGGGCTCCGTCGCGACGCCCTCGAACCCGGCCCGGGCGAACGCGCGGACCGCGAGCCGGTGGCCGACACCGTGCATCGGCGTGTAGGCGACGCGCAGCGGCCCGGATTCGCCCGCGTGCAGCG
>CAZMRX010000474.1:0-3942 GCA_964568755.1 uncultured Acidobacteriota bacterium
CATCTGCACGCTGCCCGAGATCCTCGAGGTCACCAAGCGCCACGGCGCGCGCATGCTGATCGACGAGGCGCACTCGACCTTCCTGTTCGGCCCGAACGGCCGCGGCGTTGCCGAGCACTTCGAGGTGGACAAGGAAGTCGACTTCCACCTCGGCACCTTCTCCAAGAGCCTGGGCGGCCAGGGCGGCTTCGTCGCCGGCACGAAGGAGCTGGTCGACTACGTGATCGCGTTCGCGCGCTCGCGCTTCTTCTCCTGCAACCTCTCGCCGGTGCTGACCGCGGGGCTGCTCGCGGGCCTGCGCATCGCGCAGTCCGAGCCCCAGCTGCGCGCGAAGCTCTGGAGCAACTGCGCCTTCCTGCGCCGGCGCTTCGCGGAAGAGGGCGTCGACATCGGCAAGTCGAACTCGCAGGTGATGCCGGTGATGGTGAACAACGACTCGCGCGTGCTCCAGGTCGCCGAGAAGATCCAGGACCGCGGGCTGTTCCTGAACCCGGTCACCTACCCGGCGGTGCCCAAGCACAAGTCGCGGCTGCGGATCTCGGTCTCGGCGGCGCACAGCGAGGCGGACCTCGAGCAGGCGGTGCAGACGATCGCCTCCGTCCTGCGCGAGGAGGGGATTTGCAGGGCATAACCCGCTACGGCTACCGCGACGTCATCAGCGGCTTCTTCGAGTTCCCGACCGAGAACGCGCGCCGCGTGCTGCCGAAGGGCTTCGAGCCGGTCGAGGTGCACCACGGCACCAGCATCCTCGCGGTGACCGTGTTCGACTTCGACGAGAGCGAGGTGGGCGAGTACGGCGAGGTGGTCTACGCCGTGATCGTTCCGCCGCTCGTGCGCGACGGGCGCCTGCCCAAGTCGGCGTTCTTTCCCTGGCAGGTGGCCACCACCACGAAAGCCGCGCGAGAGCACGCCATCCAGCGCTGGCACCTGCCGCACTGGATGGACGACGTCAAGGTGGAGTGGAGCCGCGCGCCGGGCAAGCTCGCGGCGATGGTCGAGGCCGACGGGCAGCCGGCCCTCGAGCTCAGCATCACCGAGCACTCCTGGCAGGCGGTCTCGCACCTCTACCAGTCGTTCCAGAAGGACGACTCGGGCACCTACCTGGCCAACATCCTCTTCGAGGGCGACAAGAGCGAGCACGAGGAGGAAGCGGGCCGGATCGTGCTCCACGAGGGCAACGCCTTCAACAAGGACATCGTGATCTCCGAGGTGTTCGAGACGCCCTTCCGCGAGCAGTGGATGAGAAAGGGCTGCCAGCTCTTCGACCCGCTCGCGCAGGTCGAGGGGAAGTAGCTGCAGGAGCCGGTCTACGTCGTCTTCAACCCGCACTCGGGCAAGGGGCGGGGTTCCCAGTTCATCCAGCCGGTGCTGCAGCACCTGGCTCCCGCCGGCAAGCTCGAGCACGGGCTGACGCAGGGCCCGGGCGACGAGGCTCGGCTCGCGACCGAGGCGATCGCGCGCGGCTTCCGCCGCATCGTCGCGGTGGGCGGCGACGGCACCTGGAGCAACGTCGGCAACGCCATCTTGAGGAGCGGGATCCCGGCGAGCCTCGGGCTCGTGCCGGGCGGCACCGGCTGCGACCTCGCCAAGACGCTCGGGATCCCGCCGCGCGACGTCGCGGCGTGCTGCCGGATCGTGCTCGAGGGCCACCGCAAGAGCATCGACGTGGGCAAGGTCGAGGACCGCCACTTCCTGAACGTCGCCGGCTTCGGCTACGACGTGGCGGTGCTCGAGGACTCCTGGAGCGTCTCGTACCTCGAGGGCAGCGCGCTCTACGTCTACTGCGCGCTGCGGCAGCTGCGCTCCTTCGGGGGCATGAAGCTCGCGGCGGAGGCCGACGGGCGCGCGGTGGGCGAGCGTGAGATGCTGATGCTGATCGTGGCGAACGCGCGCGTCTTCGGGGGCGGCTTCCGCATCGCACCCGCCGCGGACCCCGCCGACGGCAAGCTGGACGTGGTGGCCTTCGGCAACATGGGGCTGGGCGCGCGCCTGGGCGTGATGCTGCGGCTGCTGCGCGGCCGCCACCTCGGCCACCCGAGGGTGGAGGCCGTCTCCACCTCCCGGCTCGTGTGCCGCTTCGAGACCCCGCCCAGCTACGAGACCGACGGCGAGTGGAACCGCGCGCGCTCGTCCGAGCTGGTGATCGAGGCCGTGCCGCGCGCCCTTTCGGTGCTCGTCCCGCCGTCATGAGCACGGCGCTCGCGGCCCCACCTCTCGCCCGGGCCGTCTTCGAGCGCACGCTCACGCCGTCCGACGACCCGGCGCTCGACGCCGCCGTGGCCCGGCTGGTGGCCGCGGCGGGCGAGTCGCTCGTCGGCCTGCTGTTCTTCGGCTCGCGCCGCACCGGCGCGGCCCGCGCCGCCGCCTGGAGCGCGCACGACCTGTTCGTGGTGGTCGAGCGCTACCGCCCGTTCTACGCCGCGCTCGCGGGCGCAGGTCTCACCGGCAAGAGCCCGCTCTGGCTCGCGCTCGTGAGCCGCGTCCTGCCGCCGACGCAGGTCTCGCTGCGCTTCGCGAGCGAGGGAGTGCACGTGAAGGCCTCGGTGATCGAAGAGCGCGCGCTCGCGCGCGAGACGGGGCCGGGGCGCCGCGACCACTTCTGCATCGGGCGCCTGTTCCAGCCGATGCGGCTGCTGCACGCGAGCGGGGAGGCGGCGCGGGAGCGGATCCTGGGCTGCCTGGTCTCCTCGGTGCGCGAAACCTGGGGCTGGGCGCGGCCCTGGCTGCCGGCGCAGTTCGACGCCGCGGGCTACGGCGCTTCGGCGCTCTCGACGTCGATGCGCTGGGAGCTGCGGCCCGAGCCGCCGGGCCGCGCCGCACAGCTGTGGGCCGCCCAGCGCGAGCTGCAGCTGCCGGCTCTGGAGGCGCTGCTCTCGGAGCTCGCCGCGGCGGGCGAGCTCGTGGCGGCGGGGAGCCCGGCGGGTGCGTGGTCGGCCCGCGAGCCGATCGGCCGCCTCGAGCGGCTGCGTCGCACGCTGTACTTCCGCCGCTCCATGGCGCGCGCGACCGTGCGCTGGATCAAGCACGTCCTGAGCTTCGAGGGCTGGCTCGACTACATCGTCCAGAAGGCGAGCCGGCACGGGGGGCAGGAGCTCCAGCTCAGCGAGCGCGAGCGCCGTTATCCGCTGCTGCTGCTGTGGGGCCGCGTCTTCCGCCACCTGGCCTCGGCGAGGAAGGGCGCGAGGAAGGACCAATGACCCCGTCTCTCGTGGTGCTCACGGCGGTGCTCGGTACGGCGCTCGCCTCGATGCCGGTGTTCGCGCTCGTAAAGCGAGGCCGTCCCGACGCCGACGCGGCGCGCAAGGGCTCGAGCTTCCTGCTGGGAATAGGCGACTTCCTGGTGCACTGGCTGATGTGGGCCATCGGCCCGGTCGAGCGGGCGCTCTTGCGCCTCGGCGCCGGGCCCGACGCGATGAACGCCGCCGGCCTGGGCTTCGGCCTGCTGAGCGGGATCCTGATCGGCACCGGCCGGCTCGAGGCGGGCGGCTGGGCGATCGCCGCGGCCGGCATCTGCGACATCCTCGACGGACGGCTCGCCCGGGCGCTCCAGGTCGCCTCGCCCTACGGCAAGTTCGTGGACGCGACGCTCGACCGCTTCGTCGAGACCTTCGCGTTCCTCGGCTTCGCGGTCTACTTCGCGGCGTGGCCCTTTGGTCCGCTGGTGGTGGCCGCGGGGCTCGGCTTCTCGCTGCTCGTGAGCTACGCGCAGGCGCGCGGGGAGACGGTCGGGGTGTCGGGCTCGGGCGGGCTGATGCAGCGGGCCGAGCGGCTGACGCTGCAGATCCTGGGGTGCCTGTTCGATCCCGTGCTGTCGCGGGCGCTGGGGGAGCGCGAGGGGACGGTGCTGTTCTGGATCCTGGTGCTGACGGCGGTGGGGGCTTTCGCGACGGCGGTGCACCGGACGGTGTGGATCGCCCGCAAGCTAAAGTAACGGACAACGAA
>CAZMRX010000475.1:0-3911 GCA_964568755.1 uncultured Acidobacteriota bacterium
GGTCGCGCACCCGCTCGATGACCGCGCGCGCGTTCTCACCGTGGCGCATCACCACGATGCCGCCCACGGTGTCCCCCATCCCGTCGAGATCCGAGACTCCGCGGCGCAGCTCGGGCCCGAGTGACACGTCGCCCACGTCGCGCAGGAGGACGGGCGTCCCTTTCTCGTCGGTCTTCAGGACGACCTTCTCGAGGTCCTCCTTGGAGCGCACGTAGCCGCGGCCGCGGACCATGAACTCCTTGCCCGCGAACTCGAGAAGGCGCCCGCCCACCTCGTTGTTGCTGGCGCGGACGGCGGCGGCCACGTCCATGATCGCGAGGTCGTAGCTCTTGAGACGGTTGGGGTCGGCCGTGACCTGGTACTGCTGTACGAATCCGCCGATGGACGCCACCTCGGCGACGCCGGGCACGGACTGCAGGCGATACCGCAGGTTCCAGTCCTGGAACGTGCGCAGGTCGGAGAGGGAGTGCGTGTTGGAGTCGTCCACCAGGGCGTACTGGAACACCCAGCCCACGCCGGTGGCGTCGGGTCCCAGCTCGGTCTTCACGCCCGGGGGCAGCAAAGACTGGATCTTGGAGAGGTACTCGACCACGCGGCTCCGGGCCCAGTAGATGTCGGTCCCGTCCTTGAAGATGACGTAGACGTACGAGTAACCGAAGTCCGAGAAGCCGCGGATGACCTTGACTTGTGGGGCGCCGAGGAGGGCGGTGACGATCGGGTACGTCACCTGGTCCTCCATGATGTCGGGGCTGCGGTCCCAGCGCGAGTAGATGATGACCTGCGTGTCGGACAGATCGGGGATCGCGTCCACGGGGATGTTCATCGTGACGTAAACCCCGTAGCCCACGGCCACCGCGGTCATCAGCAGGACGATGAACCGGTTGTTGGCGCTGAAACGGATCAGTCCCTAGATCATGACTCTCAGCTCTCAGTGCTGGTGCTGATTGTGATCGTGACCCGCTGGAGCGGCTGCCGTCGTCTTTTCAGCGGACGACATCCCGGAGAGCGCGGCCTTGAGGCTCGACTCCGAGTCGAGCAGGAAGTTGGCCGCGGTCACGACCCGGTCCCCTTCCGCGAGCCCGGAGAGCACCTGCAGGCCGGCGCCGTTCACCTTGATGCCCAGCTTCACCTCCCGCGGCTCGAAGCGGCCTTCCCCGCGGTCGAGGAACACCAGGCGCCGGTCACCGGCGTTGATCACCGCACTGTCGGGCACGACCAGGCCCTCGCCCAGGTCCACGTGCAGGAACACGTCCGCGTACATGTCCGGCTTCAGCTCGCCGTCGGCGTTGTCGACCTCCAGCCGGACCTTGATCGTCCGGGTCCGCTCCTCGACCGTGGGCGAGATGTAGGTGACGCGGCCCTTCCAGGTCTTGTCCGGCATCGAGGCCACGCCGATGTGCCCCTCGGTTCCGAGGGCGAGCGACGGCAGGCTGTACTCGTAGACGTCGGCCAAGACCCAGAGCCGCGAGAGGTCCGCGATGTCGTACAGCGTGTCGGCGGGTGTGACCCGCATCCCCTGGTAGGCCATCTTCTGCACGACGTAGCCCCCGATGTCGGCGTACACGTCGAGGGTGCGGGTCACCTGTCCCGCCTTCTCGAGCTTCGCGATGTCGGCCGGGCGGATGTCCCACAGCAGCAGCCGTTGCCGAGCGGCCTCGTGGAGGTCCACGCTCCCCTGTGTCGCGGAGCGCACGGCGCTTTCCGCCAGGCGCGCCTGGCCGCGATGAGCCAGCAGGTACTCCTGCTGCGTCGCCACCAGGTCCGGGCTGTAGATGGACAGAAGTCGCTCGCCGCGGCGGACGAGCTTGCCGGTGTAGTCAACGTACAAGTGCTCGACGTACCCGTCGAACTTGGTGTGGATGTGCCGGAGCCGGCGCTCGTCGACCGCCACCCGGCCGACGGTCCGGATGCGGTGAGCGAGCCGGATCTTCCGGACGCCCTCGCTGCGCACTCCCAGGACCTGGCGCCGCTCCGAGGAGATCGTGACGGCCGCCCGGCCCGAGACGCCCGAGGACGCGCCCTGGAGCTCGTCTTCGTAGACGGGCACGAAGTCCATCCCCATCTCGTCCTTCGCCGGCTTGTCCGAGTGGATGCTGGGGTCCATGGGCGAGCGGTAGAAGGCGATCTTCCGCTCCCCGGGCTTGGCGCTGGCGGCCTGGCCCTCACCGCTGGCGTCCTCGATCGGCACGAGCTTCATCCCGCAGATGGGGCAGTCACCCGGCTTGTCCGAGGTGTAGGTGGGGTGCATCGGGCAGTGATAGCGGGCTGACTTGGCCGCCACGCGCGGCGCTCCGCCTCCGCCCTTCGTGGCGACGACGATGCCGACAGCGCCTACGAGTACGGCTCCCAGAGCGATCGCAATGATTCCGATCCGTCTCATGACCTTGTTCTCCCGTGTGTGGGCGGCGCTCCCGCGCCGGCCGTCGAGTCCCTCGCGCCGATGCGTCTCGTCGCCAGCCTGGCGAGGTCCGCCAGCGCAAGCTGGATCCGCGAGAGGCGCGGCGCGAAAGCGGGCCTCCCGTAGGCGTACGCTCGCCAGCAGCGGCCGAACTCCGCGGCCATGCGCCTGTCCTCCCGGCCCGCGAGGCGCACGCAGCTCCACGCCGAGAGTGCGAGAAGGAGCAGCGTGACGACCGTGGGCCACGCGAGCAGCAGCCCCAGCGGGATGCCCATGAGCGCCACATACTGCGGATGGCGCACGTAGGAGTAGGGCCCCTTCACTGCCAAGAGGCCCCTCTGCTGCGCTTCGTGCAGCACCTGCCGCGCCGACACGAGCAGCACGACGCCGGCGACGACGAGCGCGGCGCCCAGCAGGCTCAGCGGCTGCGCGAAGGTGCCCGTCACCACGTTGGCGTTCACAGTCCACCTCCGAGAGAGCCGACCGTCGGTTGCGGGCCGGCCGCGAGCTTCGGCTTCAGCTCGCTGTGCCACTTCCAGATCTCGAAGATCACGGGGTAGATCAGCAGCTCGAGCAGGAAGGACGTGATGACGCCGCCGACCATCGGCGCCGCGATCCGCTTCATGGTGTCCGCGCCGGCGCCGTGGCCCCACATGATGGGCAGCAGGCCCATCAGGATGGCCATCACGGTCATCATCTTGGGGCGGATGCGTTGCACCGCGCCTTCCTCGATCGCCTCCTGCAGGTCGCGCAGGCTGTTCATCCGACCCGCCGCCTTGGCCTTCTCGAAGGCGTGATCGAGGTAGAGCAGCATCACGACACCAGTCTCGGCGTCGACGCCGGCGAGGGCGATGATCCCCACCCACACGGCGACGCTGAGGTTGTAGCCGAGCAGGTAGATCAGCCAGAACGCGCCGATCAGCGAGAACGGCACCGCGAGCAGGACGATGCCGATCTTCGTGACGTTCCGGGTGTTGAAGTACAGGAGGACGATGACGAGGAGCAGCGTCACCGGGATCACGACCTTCAGCCGTTCCGTCGCTCGGAGCATGTACTCGTACTGGCCGCTCCACTCGAGGTAGTAGCCCTCGGGCAGCTTCACCATCTGGCCCACCACGCGCTTCGCGTCCTCGACGTAGCCGCCGATGTCGCGGTCCGCCACGTCCACGTAGACGTAGCCCAGGAGCTGGGCCTGCTCGGTGCGGATCACCGTGGGGCCGGTGGTGAGGCTGATGTCGGCCACCTGCTCGATCGGGATCTGGGCGCCGCCCGGTGTCGCGATCAGCGTCCGCTTGAGGGCGTTGACGTCGCTTCGATACGAGCGCTGGTAGCGGACGTTTACCGGGAAGCGCTCGCGGCCTTCGATGGTCGTCGTGATGTTCGTCCCGCCGATCGCCGACTCGATGACCATCTGGACGTCCTGGATGGTCAGGTTGTAGCGGGCGATCTGGTCGCGCTTGATCTTGAAGTCGACGTAGTAGCCCCCGGTGACGCGCTCGGCGAAGACGTTGCG
>CAZMRX010000476.1:0-3911 GCA_964568755.1 uncultured Acidobacteriota bacterium
TAGGTGCGCGTGACGGTGTACTCGGCGGCGGCCGGCGACATGCGCGAGAGGCGCTCGAGCTCGCGCACGGCCTCCTTCTTGGCCTCCTCCGGCATCCCGGCGGCCTCGATCTTCTCGCGCAGCTCCGAGATCTCGCGCTGCTGGTCGTCGCTGTCGCCGAGCTCCTTCTGGATCGCCTTCATCTGCTCGCGCAGGTAGTACTCGCGCTGGTTCTTCTGCAGCTCGTTCTTCACCTGGCTCTGGATCTTGCTGCCGACCTCGAGCACCTCGAGGTCCTTGACCAGCACCTTGTTGACGCGCTCGAGGCGCTGGCGCACGTCGGTCGTCTCGAGCAGCTCCTGCTTCTGGGCGGTGTTGAGCGTCGGCAGGCTGGCGGCGATGAAATCGGCGATCCGGCCCGGCTCCTGGATGTTGCCGGCCAGGGTCGCGAGCTCGTCCGACAGCGTGGGGGAGAGCTCGACCACGCGCTGGAAGAACGACGAGGCGCTCTGGGCGAGCGCCTTCACCTCGATCTCCTGGTCGGCGGGCACGGTGTCCCTGACGAGCTCGACCTGGGCCTTGAGGAACGGCTTGTACTGGGTGACCTTCACGATACGGAAGCGCTGGATCCCCTGGACCACGAGCCGCAGCGACTGGTCGGGGAAGCGGAACATCTTGTGGATGTGAGTGAGCGTCCCGACCCCGTAGAGGTCGCTCTCGAGCGGCTCGTCCACGGCGGGGTCGCGCTGGGTCAGCACGCCGATGACCTTGCGCTCCTTGACCGCGTCGTTCACGAGCGCGACGGAGCTCTCGCGGGCGACCGCGAGCGGCAGCACCGCCTGCGGAAACAGCAGCGTGTCCCGCAGCGGCAGGATCCCGACCTCGGTCGGCAGGTCGTCGAGGTCGATCTCGTGAACGCCGGCCGACTCGAAGTCAGGCTTGCGCTCGTCGCTCAATGGTCCCCTCCTCAGTCGCGGGCGCCGGTGCGCAGCGTGACGCTCGCGAGCTCCTTCTGCAGGCGCGCGAAGGCCTTCGCCTCGCGCTCGTAGCGCACGCGGCTCTCGCTCTCCGCCTGGCAGTCGCGGCACAGCACCGCGAACGGCAGCGCGCGCAGGCGTGCGGAGGCGATATCCTGCTCGCACTCCTGGCAGATCCCGTAGCTGCCGTCCTCCAGGCGCAGGATCGCCTGGTCGATCTTCTTGAGCGTCTCGCTCTTCATCTGCATCAGGGCGAGATCGACCTCCTGCACGAAGTCGTCGACGCTCTGCTCCTCGGCGTCGCGAACGTCGTGCGCCTCCATCGGGATCGCCTCGCGCAGCGAGCGCAGCTTCTCGTGGATCTCGCGCCTTCTGTCCTCGAGCATTCCCTTCAGCAGCAGGTAGCGCTCACGGTCGATCGTCTCGTTCTTCTTGCGTGCCATGGGATCCCTCCCTTCGAGGTGAGGTTCCGCCCCCTTCTTCTGATTCGTTCTCACTTGAGCCTCAGTGCGACCATCCGGTAGCCCTCGATCTGGGCGTTGTAGACGCGTAGGCGCGCGCGCCCGGCGGGCCGCGCGGCCTCGATCGCGCTCTCGAACGCCTCGGTGCCCGCCACGGGCTGGCCGTTCACGGTCACGATCACGTCGCCGCGGACGAGCCCGGCGTCCTCGGCCACCTCGCCCGCCTCGACGTCCATCACCACGACGCCGCGGGTGTCGCGCGGCAGGCCGATGCGCTCCGCCACTGCCGGAGTCAGGTCGCGCAGGGTCATGCCCAGGCTGGCGCGGCCCGCGTCGGCGCTCGACTCGTCGGGTGTCTGGTCGGGGAAGGTCCCGAGCGTGACGCTGACGGTCTTCTTCTCCTTGCCGCGCACGATGTCCAGCTTGACGGTGCTGCCGGGCGCCAGCGACGCGATGTGCCGCGACAGGTCGCCGTTGTCCTGGATCGCCCGGCCGTCGGCCGCGAGGATCGCGTCCTCGGGCTGCAGGCCGGCCTTTTCGGCGGGCGAGCCCGGGTTCACGGAGTTGACCAGCGCGCCCTTGGCCTCGTCGAGGCCGTAGGTCGGCGCGAGCTCCTCGGTCAGCGGCCCGATCGTGACGCCCATCCAGCCGCGCGTGACGCGGCCCTTCTCGCGCAGCTGCTGCAGGATGTCCTTGGCCACGTTGATCGGCACCGAGAAGCCGACGCCGGCGCTCGCCTGCGCCCCGCCGGTCACGATCAGGGTGTTGATGCCGACCACCTCGCCGCGCGTGTTGATCAGCGGGCCGCCCGAGTTGCCGGGGTTGATGGCGGCGTCGGTCTGGATCATCTCGACGGACGTGTTGCGGACGCCGAGCTCGAGGTCGCGGCCCTTGAACGACACCACTCCCACGGTGACGCTGTTGCCGCCGCCCGGGAGCCCGAAGGGGTTGCCGACGGCCATCACCCACTCGCCGACCTCGAGCACGTCGGAGTTGCCGAGCGGGATCGGCGTCAGCTTGCCCTTCGGCTCGATCTTGATCAGCGCCACGTCCGTGCGCGCGTCCTGGCCGACGATCTTGGCGTCGTAGCGCTTGCCGTCCGGGAAGGTGACGTCGATCTCGTCGGCGCCCTCGATCACGTGGCGGTTGGTCAGGATGTAGCCCTGCTCGTCGATCACGAAGCCCGAGCCGAGGCTCGTGCGCGTACGCCGCTCGCCGCGCTCGCCGCCCTCGGGAGCGGGGGAGAAGAAGCGCTCGGGGCCGTCCTCGCCCTGGCCGAAAAGGTCGCGGAACGGGTCGCGGCCGCGGGGCAGCCGCACCGTCTTGGAGGTGTTGATGTTGACGACGCCAGCGTTGGCCGCGCGTGCGATGTCGCGGAAGGTGTCGAGCCCGAACGCGGAGCCTCCGGCCCCGCCCGACTGCTCGGTGTTCGCGACCGCGGCCTGCGGCTTGCGAACCTGCGAGGTGACGAGGGCCCCCACCAGCGTCGCAGCCATCGCGACCGAGAAGAACGAGCCGATCGTCAGCGTGCGCGGTCTCATCGAGTCTCCATCCTCCGTAGCGGGGTCAAGTGCCCGCTCTCTTGTACGCTCGCGGCTCCCTGGCCCTTCCCATGGGGGCCCCGGAAGCCGCTCAGTATAGCCCGAATTAGCAATCCCTGTGCCGTTTTCTGCTGAGTTTGCCTCGCCTCAAGTTACGGATTCTGAAGGGCTTTACGACCGAACGGGGTGAAAAGTTGTGTTCGGTCCGTCCTCCGGGGAGGACGGAGAGCGAAAGGGTTGGACGGAAACGGAAAACGGATACTGGAACGAGCCGGCCAACGGACCGAAGAACGGAACTCAACGGGGCAGCGGACGACGGGAACGGACCACAGAAACGAACCACGAACGGACAACGGGGACGGACGACGGGGACGGACGAACGGGGACGGACGACGGGACGGACAAACGGGGGAACGGAATGGTTAGAAATGCCCGGACGCGGGCTGGGCCAGACTAGGCCCGCGTCCGGGCATGGTGTCAGTAATCCTCCATCCCTGAGGGGGCGGGGGCTTCTTTCTTCTTTTCCGGGATCTCGGCGACGACGGCCTCGGTGGTGAGCATCAGCGCCGCGATCGAGGATGCGTTCTGGACGGCGGTGCGCACGACCTTGGTGGGGTCGATCACGCCGGCCTCGACCAGGTTTTCGAAGCGGTCGGCCTGGGCGTTGTAGCCGTGGTCGGCTTCCTTCGATCCCTTGATCTGGGCCACGACGATGTTGCCCTCCTTGCCGGCATTGGTGGCGATCCAGCGGGCCGGCTCCTCGATCGCGCGGCGGGTGATCTCGATGCCGACGCGCACGTCGTGGGGCAGGTCCTTCTCGTCGGCGAGCAGCTTGTCGAGCGCTGGGATCGTGCGCAGCAGCGCGACGCCGCCGCCGGGGACGATGCCCTCCTCGACCGCCGCCTTGGTCGCGTGCATCGCGTCCTCGACGCGCGCCTTCTTCTCCTTCATCT
>CAZMRX010000477.1:0-3897 GCA_964568755.1 uncultured Acidobacteriota bacterium
TGGGTGTCTGCGCCTCGTCGGGCGGCTTCTACCGCTCGTACCACGTGATGCAGGGGATCGACGAGATCATCCCGGTGGACGTCTACGTCCCCGGCTGCCCGCCCTCGCCCGAGGGCCTGGTCGCGGCCGTGATGAAGATCCAGGAAAAGATCAAGAACGGCGAGCAGGCGAAGCAGCCGCAGGGCGCCCACCGGCTGGGCGCGTCCGGGGCCGGCGCCATCGACCGCCGCGCCCGGCGCCAGGCCTGGGAGACGGACGACGCCGCGCGCGAGCGCGAGGGCAAGCGCCCGCGCGGCGTCCTCGAGCTGCGGGTCCTGCCGACAGACACGAGGGACGAGCACCATGGCTAGCGCCACGGCCGCGGCCCCTCCCGAGCTGCTCGCGAAGCCGGCCGCACGCATCCTGAGCGAGGCGCTCGGCGAGCGCGTGCTCGCGATCTCCGATTTCCGCGGCGACCTCGCGATCACGGTCGAGCGCAACAGCTGGCTCGAGGCGGCGCGCCTGCTGCGCGACCACGCCGAGCTCGACTACAAGCTGTTCCTCGACCTGTGCGGCGTCGACCACCTCGATCGGCCCGGGCAGGCCGAGCGCTTCGAGGTCGTGCTGCACGTCTACTCGGTCTCGCACCAGCACCACGTCCGCCTGAAGACGCAGGTGAGCGAGTCCAACCCCCGGCTGCCCACGCTCGTCGGGATCTGGCGCGGGGCGAACTGGTTCGAGCGCGAGGCGTGGGACCTCTACGGGATCGTGTTCGAGGGGCACCCCAACCTGTCGCGCCTGCTGACCCACGACGACTTCGTGGGCCACCCGATGCGCAAGGACTACCCGACCGCGAAGCGCCACGTGCTCAAGGTCCCGAAGGAGCGTCTGCTCGAGGTCCCCGAGGGCAACGAGCACCTGCTGATCAACATCGGGCCCTCGCACCCGGCGATGCACGGCACCTTCCGCGCGCAGGTGCTGCTCGACGGCGAGACGATCACGGACGCCGAGGCCGAGATCGGCTACATGCACCGCAACTTCGAGAAGATGGCGGAGGAGCGGACCTACTGGCAGATCATCCCGTACACCGACCGGCTCAACTACTGCTCGTCGTTCATGAACGGGCACGGCTGGGCGCTCGCGGTGGAGAAGCTGCTGGGCGTGCCCGCGCCGCCGCGCGCCGAGGCGATCCGCGTGATCCTGTCCGAGTTCTCCCGGATCATGGACCACATCATCGCCGTCTCCACCAACGTCGTGGACCTCGGCGCGATAACGCCCTTCTTCGTGATGTTCCGGGCGCGCGAGGACATCTACGAGCTGCTCGAGGCCTGCTGCGGCGCGCGGCTCACGGTCTCCTACGTCCGCATCGGCGGCCTCGCCCAGGACGTGCCTGAGGACTTCGAGGCCCGCTGCCGCAAGGCGATCGCGAGCGTCCGCGACGTCTGGAAGCAGGGCAACGACCTGCTCACGCGCAACGTGATCTTCCAGCGGCGCTTCAAGGACGTGGGCGTGATGCCGAAGGACGAGGCGCTCTCCTGGGGCTGGGTGGGCCCCTGCCTGCGCGGCTCCGGCGTCGCCTACGACATCCGCAAGGATCACCCGTACTCGGGCTACGAGCAGTACGACTTCGACGTCCCGGTGGGCACGACGGGCGACTGCTACGACCGCTACCTGGTGCGCATGGAGGAGATCCTGCAGAGCCTGCGCATCATCGAGCAGGCGCTTTCGAAGCTGCCGAAGGGACCGGTGATCACCGACGACCGCAAGGTCGCGCTGCCGCCCAAGTCCGAGGTGTACTCGAACATCGAGTCGCTGATGAACCACTTCAAGCTGGTGTACGAGGGCATCCTGCCGCCGCAGGGCGAGGTGTACGCCTACACCGAGGGGGCCAACGGCGAGCTCGGCTACTACGTGGTGAGCGACGGCAGCAAGCACCCGTGGCGCGTCAAAGTGCGCCCGCCCTGCTACAACATCTACCAGGCGTTCCCGCACATGATCAAGGGCGCCATGATCGCGGACGCCGTGGCCATCATCGGCGGCCTCAACGTGATCGCCGGGGAGCTCGACAGGTAAGCCTCATGCCCAAGTGCACCATCGACGGCCGGCCGATCGAGGTCGCCCCCGGGACGACCGTGCTGCAGGCCGCGCTCGACAACGGCATCCACATCCAGCACTTCTGCTGGCACCCCGATCTCCCGGTGGACGGCAACTGCCGCACCTGCATGATCGAAGTCGAGAAGATGCCGAAGCTCCAGATCGCCTGCAACACGGTGATCTCGGAGGGCATGGTCGTCCACACCAAGAGCCCCAAGGCCACCGAGTCGCAGCGCACCGCGCTCGAGTTCCTGCTGGTCAACCACCCGATCGACTGCCCGGTCTGCGACCAGGCGGGCGAGTGCTACCTGCAGGACAACTACATGCGCTACGGCCTCTACGACTCGAAGATCGAGCTCGAGGAGAAGGTTCACAAGCGCAAGGTGGTGGACCTCGGGCCGATCATGCTCGACGCCGAGCGCTGCGTGCTGTGCTCGCGCTGCCTGCGCTTCGAGGACGTGGTCACCGGCACCAACTCGCTGCAGTTCGTGAACCGCGGCGACCACACCCAGATCGCGACCTTCGACGGCGGCAAGATCGAGCACGACTACGCCGGCAACCTCGCCGACGTGTGCCCGGTCGGCGCGCTGCTGTCCAAGGACTTCCGCTTCAAGATGCGGGTCTGGTTCCTGAAGGAGCACGAGTCGGTCTGCCCGGGCTGCTCGACCGGCTGCAACGTCTTCGTGGACGAGCGCGACGGCGAGGTGCAGCGGCTGCGGCCGCGCCGCAATCCCGACGTCAACAAGTCGTGGCTGTGCGATCCGGGGCGCTACCTGTACAAGCAGATCGGCGTCACCGAGCGCGTCTCGGGCGCTCGCGTGCGGGGCGCCGCCGGCTGGACCGGCACCAGCGTCGCGGAGGCCCTCGACCGCGTGGCCGCGGCGCTCAAGGAGGCGGGCGCGGCGTCGGCCTTCCTCGCGACGCCGCAGGCCACTAACGAGGACGCCTTCGCCTTCAAGGCGCTCGCGGACGGCGTGGGTGGCAAGCTGGATTTCAGGGTCGGTGATCCACAGCTGAAGCTGCAGCAGCGCATCGACGAAGTGCTGCAGCGGGCCGACCGCAACCCCAACACTCAGGGCTGCCTCGACCAGGGGCTGGGCCGGGACGGTGTCGACGCGATCGTGAGCGCGTGCCGCGCGGGCGGGGTCCGGGCGCTGGTGTTGCAGGGACCGGAGCTGCTCCGCATCCCCGAGCTCGGGGACGCGCTCGCCAAGGTGCCGTTCGTCGCCGTGATGGCGACTCACGAGGGACCGGAGCTCGATCGGGCCACGCTGGTGCTGCCGGCGGCGATGTGGGCCGAGGTAGCCGGCACCTTCACCAACTTCCAGCGCCGCGTGCAGCGGCTCTCGGCCGCGGTGCCCCCGCCGGGGGATGCGCAGTCGCGGCTCGAGCTGGCGGCCGGTGTGCTGTCGCGACTCGGCAAGCCGCTCGCGGCCGCGACGCCGCGCGAGGTCTTTGCGCTCGTCGCCAAGGCGACGCCCGGCTACGCGGGTCTCGACTACCGGGCCATCTCGGCGCAGGGCGCGCTCGTCGCCCCCGCCAGCGGGACGGCGGCCACGGCTCCTGGGGAGGCGCGCGCCTGATGGCTGTCAACGTCATAACCGTCGACCGCACCCAGAAGGCGGGGGTCGCCCCGATCCTGAAGGGCCACTGGATCACGCTCCAGAACTTCTGGCGCAGCCTGTTCCTGCGCCAGGCGTCCACGATCCAGTACCCCGAGCAGAAGCGCCCCGTCTCGAGCCGCTACCGCGGCGTCCACGTCCTCACCGAGCGCGAGGACGGCACGCCGAAGTGCGTGGCCTGCTACATGTGCGCGACCGTGTG
>CAZMRX010000478.1:0-3594 GCA_964568755.1 uncultured Acidobacteriota bacterium
CTCCTGCTGGTGTTGGTGGGCTCGGATGCACTTCGGCGGCGACTGGCGCGGGCCGGCCGCGGCCCTCGCACCGAAGACACCCGGCCGCGCACACCGGCGTCGTTGCATGCCGAGTCCGTTCCCGCACGAGAGCGTTGGTGATGCCGCGGGTGACGGAGGCCGGGCGGAGCTCGGCAAGGGCGTGTCCGCGGCCCGCGCCGCGCGGCGGAGGCGAGACGGACTCCGCCTGCGGATCGCTCCGCGGGGCGCGCGTGCGCGTGGAAAACGGTCCCCGGCGGCCATCACTTCGACGGCGAGTGGGACCGCCTCGCGATCGCGATCCTGGCGGCGGCCGGACAGGTCGTTCCCTGATCCACTCATTATATCGTATTGCGATATAATTCTAATGAACGAAGGAGGGAGACGCGCCATGATCCATCGCCTGCCCGAGCTGCCTTATCCCCTGAACGGCCTCGCGCCCCGCATCTCCGCGGAGACCCTGGAGTACCACTGGGGGAAGCATCATCGGGCCTACGTGGAAAACCTGAACCGCGGCATCGCGGGCACCTCCTACGCCAGCCGCACCCTCGAGGAGCTGGTGCGGACTTCCACGGGGGCTGTCTTCAACAACTCCGCTCAGCACTTCAATCACAGCCTGTACTGGAGGTCGCTGAGCCCGGAGGGCGGGGGCGAGCCTCGGGGTCCCCTCGCCGAAGCCATCCGCCAGCGTTACGGGTCGTCGCAGGGGTTCCGCGAGGCGTTCGCGAACCAGGGGGGCGCGCTCTTCGGGAGCGGCTGGTGCTGGCTTGTCCGGCAGCCCGACGGCTCCGTCGAGGTGGCGCCGACGCACGACGCGGACTGCCCCCTCGCGCTAGGCGACGTGCCCCTGCTCGTCTGCGACGTCTGGGAGCACGCGTACTACATCGACTACCGCAACGCGCGCGGTCGCTACCTGGAGGCCTTCTGGGACCTCGTCAACTGGCGGGCCGCGGAGGAGGCTTTCGAAGGGACGGCGACGCGCCCCCAAGCGGGGGACACTCGGCAGCTGGAGCGGGCACGCTGAGCCGCTCTTCTCTGGGCGTGGCCGGGACGCGTCGGCGGGTCACGCCGATCTCGGCGCCCTTCCTGCTGGGCCCCTTCCGCGGCAACGTGGTCCGCGATGCGGAGACGCAGGAAAGAAGCGTCCGCGAGAGCGCCCTGGGACGGGACGATCGTCCGGCCGGGAACTCTCGGCTCTCCTACGCCGACGCCGCCCACTTCATGCTCCGACAGGTCGCGGACGCGGACTACGTACGCGCGACCGTGGGCCTGTTCTACTGAGGATCGCTCAGGTGTTATCTCACTCCGCCGCCCCCTGCTCCCTCCCGATCGGCGAGGGCGCTCCCAGGGTCGAGAGAAGCGGGGCCCCCACCGGAAAGGCCGGTGCCAGGCTCGCGAGCTCGCGGAGGTGCACGAGGGTCAGGCTCTGCAGCACCCGCCGGCCCCGGGGGGTCAAGCTCACCAGCACGCGCCGCCGGTCCTGTGGGTGGTCGCGCCGCCTCACTAGGCCCGCGCGCTCGCAGCGGTCGAGCAGCCCCACCACGCTGTGATGCCGGATCTGCAGGTGCTCGGCGAGGTCGGCCACGGTCGGCTGGCCCTTCGGGAAGCCCCGGACGCAGAGCAGGAGTTGGTGCTGGGATGGCGAAAGCCCCGCCCGCCGGGCCGCGCACTCCGAGAAGCCCAGGAAGCGCCGGAGGGCGTATCGCCAGGCCGCGAGACGCTGGAAGTCCCGGTCCGACAGCGCTGCCCTCTCGAGGCCGTCCGAAGGAGGCCTACTCATATCGTATTGCGATATAGTACGTTGGCGGCGTGACTGCGTCAAGCTCTAGGCGCGAACGGAACGGCGGCCACTCTGGGACCGCGCGGGACGGACGGCCGATAGGTATTTCAAGCTGAAATCGGGCCTTCAACCTGTAGCGCTCTCGAATGGGATGAGCGCGGCACGCCGAGTGGCCGTGCTACTCCTAACATACTAATAAACATAGACTTACGACTGTAGCACGCCATCCTGCCAGCCCTGGCTCGCTCTTTGCCCCTGTTACTAGACAGGACCGGAGGCGTTCGGAAGGTCCTTGGAGGTGTTAGAGGTGCTCTCGGTTCGGTGGTTTCCTGGCGGGGCATGAAGACATGCTCGAACGTACACCGCGTCGGCTTTGGCTGCGCTGCTGGCAGTGTGGTCGCGAGACACACGGGTGGACGCTGAAGGCCGACCCGTCGCCAAGACCCCGGCCTCTTGAACGCCACGCCCGTTCTCCCGAGGTCATGGAGCTTGGCGCGGCGCAGATGGCTTGAAGAGCGATCGCAATGAAGAAGGTGGCAGGGAGGGAGAGTTGACCATGACAATTCGAAGCTTGGCGCTGATGGCGATCACGCTGGCGGCCGGCCTGACTGTGGTCATCTCGCCTGCGCTGGCTCTCGCGGCCGCCGTGGTCGTTCTCACAGCATGGGCTCTCGTGAGCTTCCTGCGGTGGCGAGAGGCTTTCCGCCACCGGCCAACCGCCGAGCTTGCACTCGCCCAGGCGCGTCGCCGAGCACGGGACGCCCGATAGAACTGATCGACCGACAGCCGCTCGACACCAGGGCGGAATCACTCGGCCAACAGGCCGAGCTTCATTCTCACTCTAAGGAGGAATCCGTGCAGCAGCAGACTATTCGAGTCACTGACTTCGACTCCCGACGGCTCCAGAGCCTGATCGAGGGATCGAAGCTCGTGGACAGGCGCGACGCCGGTAGCGTCGATTGGCTGGAACGCCACCTGGACGAGGCCGAGGTCACGCCCGCGGGCCACATCGGGCCCGACGTGGTGACGATGAGCTCCCAGGTTCTCGTCACCGACCTCGACAGCGGAGAGACGTTCGACTTCCAGGTCGTCTTCCCGCGGTCCGCCGACGCCGCCTCGGGGAAGATCTCCGTGCTGGCGCCCCTGGGCATGGCCGTCCTCGGCCGCAGAGTGGGCCAGCAGGTCACCTGGCAGGTCCCCGCAGGGCTCCGGCGGCTGCGAGTGGACAGCATCCTCTACCAACCCGAAAGGGAAGGGCGAGACATCGCTTGAGGGGCTCTTGCGGAAGCCCAGAAAGGGAGATGGGAGATGGCTTTGAGAGTGAAACACGTGATGAAGGTGCCGGTGGCGACGGTGTCGCCGAACGAGAGCTTGTACATCGCGGACGGGCTCATGAGCCTGGGTGACGTTCGGCATCTGCCGGTGCTCAGCGGCACAGCACTCGTGGGCATCCTGACGCAGCGTGACATCCTTCGCGCTCCCGGCTTGCTCGCCCCCGTCCTGGAGTTCGCCGCCGACACGAGGGCCGCGCTCAGGGCCCTTCGTGTCGAGGAAGCCATGACGACGGCGGTCGTCACGATCGGGGCGGAGGCTTGGGTCAAGGAGGCCGCCGAGGAGCTCCTCAAGCACCGGGTGGGGTGCCTGCCCGTGATGGAGGACGGACGGCTGGTCGGCATCGTCACCACATCCGACCTGCTCCGCGCCGTCGCCGGGCCCCCGGAGAAGATGGCGAATCCGCGAGAAGCTAGCTCCGCGGCGACGCCGCATGGAGCGCCGAGCCATGTCAGGTCGGAGGC
>CAZMRX010000478.1:3604-3895 GCA_964568755.1 uncultured Acidobacteriota bacterium
ACACGCTACAGGTCCGCTCTGGTTTGGCAGTCCAGTCCTTCAGGAAGGGAGTAAGCCTCATGCTCATCCATATGCGTACACAGGATCTCGACATGGTCGGAGCCTTCCAGCGACACCTGGAGCGGCGAGTCCGGGCCGCTCTCGGATCCTCGGCCACCAATGTGCATTCAGTGACTCTGGAGTTCTCCGACGTGAATGGTCCGCGTGGAGGAGCTGACCTGCGGTGCGCCATAACCGTCGACTTGATCCCGCGCGGCTCGGTGCGGGCGGAGGCGACGAGCTCCGATCTGC
>CAZMRX010000479.1:0-3893 GCA_964568755.1 uncultured Acidobacteriota bacterium
GCATCGCGCCGGAGCTGTACCTGAAGCGGCTGGTGGTCGGCGGCTTCGAGCGCGTCTACGAGATCAACCGCAACTTCCGGAACGAGGGGATCTCGTCGATGCACAACCCCGAGTTCACCATGCTCGAGTTCTACACCGCCTACTTCGACTGCCGCGACGTGATGGCGATGACCGAGGAGCTGGTGGCCGGGGCCGCCGCCGTGGCGGGCGGCGGGCCGCTCGAGTACCGCGGCCGGGCGCTCTCGTTCGCCCGTCCCTTCAGGCGCGTGCGCATGACCGAGGCGATCGCCGAGGTGGCGGCGGAGCTGGGGTTCGGGATCGACGAGGCCGGGCTCTCGGATCCCGCAACCCTCGACGCCTGGGCAGGATCGACGAGCCCGCCGAGCGGGCTCGCCCGGGGAAGCCGCGAGCTCGAGGTGTTCGAGGCGGAGCGCGCGCGGCTTCGGCCGATGTCGCACGGGCACCGCATCGCGCACCTCTTCGAGGTGTGGGTCGAGAGGCGCTGGGACCCGGAGCGGACGCGGCTCCACGACCCGACGTTCGTGGTCGACTACCCGGTCGAGATCTCGCCGCTCGCGAAGACGCACCCCGGCCGTCCGGGCATCGCCGACCGCTTCGAGCTGTTCGCGGGCGGGATGGAGGTCGCGAACGGCTTCTCCGAGCTCAACGACCCGCTCGAGCAGCGCCAGCGCTTCCTCGACCAGCTGAAGCAGCGCGAGCGCGGCGACCTCGAGGCGCACCGGATGGACGAGGACTACGTGCGCGCCCTCGGACACGGGCTGCCGCCCACCGGCGGCTGCGGCGTGGGCATCGACCGGCTGGCGATGCTGCTCACCGGCTCGCCCTCGATCCGCGACGTGATCCTGTTCCCGCATATGCGCCCCGATCATTGACGAGGCCGCGTGAGGATCCGAGTCAATGATCGGTTCTGGGCCGGCCTGGCGGACATTCGGACTTGCCAGGGCGTCCAGGCTCGTCTGGGAGTCGCACGGCGGGGAGACGCTGGAGCCGCCTCGATGCAGGCGGGCTGGAGCGCCGGGACCAGCTGGCCTGCCCAAGACGGACCGTTCATGAGGAAGGTGGGGCGGGCCTCATGAACGGTCCGAGTTGGGAGCTGCGCGTCGCGCTTCGCTACCTGACGGCGCGCCGCAAGCAGGCGTTCATCTCGGTGATCTCCGCCGTCGCCGTGCTCGGCGTGGCGGTGGGCGTGATGGCGGTGCTGATCGCCCTCGGGCTGATGACCGGCCTGCAGTCCGAGATCCGCGCGCGCATCCTGGGCGCCACGGCGCACGTGAGCATCTTTCGCGCGCAGGGCGCCTCGCTCGAGGAGCTGGCGCCGGTGCTCGAGAAGGTGCGCCGCGTCCCGGGCGTCGCCGGGGCCGCGCGCTCGGTCTACGGCAAGGCCCTGCTCTCGACTCCCACCGGGTCGGCCGCGGCGACGCTCAAGGGCATCGTGCCGGCCGAGGAGCGGACCGTCACCGAGGTCGTCTCGAAGCTGGTCGCGGGCAGCGCCAACGCACTCGGCGAGCCGGCCGGCGAGGGCCCCCCGCCGATCCTGCTCGGGACCGCGCTCGCCGACTCGCTCCACGTCGGGGTCGGCGACGCCGTGACGATCCTGTCGCCGCGGGGCAAGCTCACCCCCTTCGGCATGTTCCCCTCCGTGAAGCGGGCGCGTGTCGTGGGCACGGTGAAGACGGGGCTCTACGAGTTCGACGCCGCCTGGGGCTACCTGCCGGCGGAGGCCGCGCGTCGCCTGCTCGACGAGGAGGGTCGCACCGCCCACGTCGAGGTCCGGCTCGACGACATGTTCGCGGTCAAGCAGGGGGCGCGCGACATCCTGGAGGCGCTCGGCGGCGACTACGTGACCACGGACTGGGTGGAGATGAACCAGGCGCTCTACTCGGCGCTGTGGATCGAGAAGGTGGCGGTCGGGATCGCGATCGGGCTGATCGTGGCGGTGGCGGCGCTCAACATCGTGGCGACGCTGGTGCTGATGGTGATGGAGAAGCACAAGGACATCGCGATCCTGGTCTCGATGGGGGCCTCGCGCGCGTCGATCATGCGCGTCTTCATGCTCCAGGGCACGGTGATCGGCGCGATCGGGACGGCGGTGGGCGGCGTGCTGGGGGTGGGCGCGTGCTACGTGCTCGACCGCTTCCAGCTCGTGCGCGTGCCCGAGAGCGTGTACCAGATCGCCTGGGTGCCGTTCCGGCTGCAGGCGGGCGAGGCGCTGCTGGTGCTGACTGTCGCGCTCGTGATCTGCTTCCTGGCGACGCTCTACCCGTCGCGGGGCGCGGCGCGCCTCGACCCCGCGGAAGCCCTCCGCTACGACTGATGAGCGAGCCCCTCGTCGTCGCGCGCGGCCTGGTCAAGGCCTACAGCACCCCGGCAGCCGAGGTCAGGGTGCTGCAGGGCACGGACCTCGAGGTCGCGGCCGGAGAGCGCCTCGCGATCGTGGGCGCCTCGGGCGTGGGCAAGTCCACGCTGCTGCACGTGCTCGGCACGCTCGACCGCGCCGACGCGGGCACGCTGCGGATCGGCGGGGAGGACGTGCTCGCGCTCGCGGAGGCCGAGCGCTGCCTGTTTCGCAGCCGCACGCTCGGCTTCGTGTTCCAGTTCCACAACCTGCTGCCCGAGTTCACGGCGCTCGAGAACGTGGCGATGCCCCTGCTCGTGGCGAGGCGACCGCTCGCCGAGGCGCAGGCCGCGGCCGCGAGGCTTCTCGACGAGGTCGGGCTCGCCGAGCGCGCCACCCACCGCCCGGGCATGCTGTCGGGCGGGGAGCAGCAAAGAGTGGCGGTCGCCCGCGCCCTCGCGGGGAAGCCCCGGCTGCTGCTGGCCGACGAGCCCACGGGCGATCTCGACCCCGCCACGGGGGAGCGCCTCTTCGCGCTGGTGAGCGATCTCGCGCGGTCCCGGGGGCTCACGGTGGTGGTCGCCACCCACAACGCGGCCCTGGCGAGCTCGTGCGACCGCGTGCTGCGGCTTTCGGCCGGCCGCCTCCAGCCGGCTTGAAGCAGGCCGGCCGCCCGACCGCCCGTCCCGGGCGAAGGCGCGGCGCGGCGCGGGCTTGGTTCTGGGCTATCATCAGGGTTCGTCGTTTCCGGAAGATCCCGGGGTACTTGGAGCGATGTTCGAGCGCTACACCGAAAGGGCGCGGCGGGTCATATTCTTCGCCCGCTACGAAGCCAGCCAGCTGGGCAGCGCCGCGATCGAGTCCGAGCACCTTCTGCTCGGCCTGATCCGCGAGGGCAAGGGTCTCACCTCGCGCCTGTTCACCAAGAGCCACCTGTCGATGGAGCAGATCCGCCGCGACGTCGAGGGCCGCTCGCCCTACCGCGGCAAGGTCTCGACCTCGGTCGAGATCCCGCTCTCGGTCGAGAGCAAGCGCGTGCTTGGCCACGCGGCCGAGGAAGCCGAGCGCATGCTCCACAACTACATCGGCACCGAGCACATCCTGCTCGGGCTGATGCGCGAAGAGCGCAGCGTGGCGGCGGGGATCCTGGGCGAGAAGGGCATGCGACTCGCCAGCACGCGCGAGGAGATCCTGGCGCTGCTCAACGAGAAGGCCGCGGCGGGCAAGGCCAAGGAGACGCCGCTGCTGTCCGAGTTCTCTCGCGACCTGACCGAGGCGGCCGCGCGCGGCGCGCTCGAGCCGCTGGTCGGGCGCGACGAGGAGCTGGAGCGGGTGATCCAGGTGCTGTGCCGCCGCACCCGCAACAACCCGGTGCTGATCGGCGAGCCGGGCGTCGGCAAGACGGCGCTGGTCGAAGGGCTCGCCACCAAGATCGTGCACGGCGACGTGCCGGTGTACCTGGCCGAGAAGCGCGTGCTGGCGCTCGACATCTCGCTGATCGTGGCCGGCACCAAGTACCGCGGGCAGTTCGAGGAGC
>CAZMRX010000480.1:0-3891 GCA_964568755.1 uncultured Acidobacteriota bacterium
GACCTCGAGCGCATGCTCGACGCCGCGCGGCCCGACCGCATCGCAGTCTGCACAATCGACTCGACCCACGCCGGCGTGATCGCACGCGCGCTCGACCGCGGCGTCGACGTGATCACCGAGAAGCCGATGGTCACCGAGGTCGAGCAGTGCCGCACCGTGCTCGAGGCCGAGCGTCGCAACCGCCGGCAGGTCGCGATGGCGTTCAACTACCGCTACTCGCCCAAGAACGAGCTGATCTACAGCCTGCTGCGCGACTCCGACCTCGGCGCGGTCACCTCGCTCGACTTCTCCTGGTACCTCGACGTGTTCCACGGCGCCGACTACTTCCGCCGCTGGCACCGCCTGCGCTCGCAGGGCGGCTCGCTCTGGGTCCACAAGTCCACCCACCACTTCGACCTCGTCAACTGGTGGCTCGACGCCGACCCGGTCGAGGTGAACGCGTTCGGCAGCCTGCACCGGTACGGGAGCAAGGGCGCCTTCCGCCACAGCCACTGCCGGCCCTGCCCGCACAAGGCGCAGTGCCAGTACCACTGGGACATCACGAAGAGCCCGCGTCTCGTCTCGCTCTACGTCGACTGCGAGAAGGCCGACGGCTACCTGCGCGACGGCTGCGTCTTCAAGGAGGACGTCGACATCCCCGACACGATGAACGCCGTGGTCAAGTACTCGAACGGCGTGCAGATGAGCTACTCGGTCAACACCTTCATGCCGATCGAGGGCTACCGCCTCGCCTTCAACGGCACCGAGGGACGCCTCGAGGTGCGCGACTACGAGCGCCAGCCGTGGGCCGCGCCCGAGACCGAGATGCACGTGATCAAGAACTTCGGCGAGCGGCGCGAGATCGTGATTCCCCCTGCCGAGGGCGGCCACGGCGGAGGCGACGACGTGCTGCGCGACCTGATCTTCCGGGGCATCACGCTGCCCGAGCACATGCGCCTGCCCGGCTCGCGGGCCGGGGCGATGTCGTGCCTGACCGGGATCGCCGCGCGCAAGAGCATGGACGCGGGCAAGCCCGTGCGCATCGCCGACATCATCCGGATCTGAGGGCGCTCGCGGTCTGGTGTCACCCCCAGGCTCGACGCGCGCGGCGCGAGCCGGGCGCGAGCCTTGGGTTCAGGCCGACGGCGGCACCGGAGCGGCCGAGGGACCGGAGTCGGCCGCTGCCGGGGCGTCGGGCGGAGGCGGGGCGACGGGGGGCGGCTCCGGCACGGTCTCTGGCGCCGCGGGCTCCGCCTCGGGCACGAGGACGTAGCTTTCGACGAGCGCGGTCAGCACCGCCGCGACGACCGGCCCGAGCACGATCCCGATGAAGCCGAAGGCGCTCACGCCGCCGAGCAGGCTGATGATCAGCACCAGCGTGCTCATGCGCGCCGAGCCCGAGAGCAGCAGCGGGCGCACCACGTTGTCGACGTTGCCCAGCACCAGCAACCCGACGAGCGCGAGGATCACGCCCTTCACGAGCGAGCCCGAGACGGCGAGCCAGATCGCCGCGGGCGCCCACACCAGCGCGGCACCCACGGCGGGCAGGGTGCTGAGCACCGCGATCAGCCCGCCCCAGAGCGCCGCCCCGTCTATACCCAGGAACAGGAACGTCAGCCCTCCGACGACGCCCTGGATCACGGCGATCACCAGCATCGAGGTGACGCTCGCCGAGACGATGTCCCGGGTGAGCGACAGCAGCCGGTCGTTCTGCTCGCGGCCGAACGGCAGCAGGCGGCGCGCCGCCCGCGTCATCTCGGGCGCGTCCTTCAGCAGGAAGAACAGGATCCCGAGCGTGATGACGAGGCCGAAGACGAACGAGACGGCTCCCTTCACGATCGAGCCGGCGCGGCTCGCCGCTTCGCTCGCCACGGCCCCGAGGCTGCTCGAGAGCTTCTGGACGACCTCCTCCTCGGACGGCAGCATCGGCAGCCGCGTGTGCAGCCACTCCCAGGCCAGCGTGAACAGGCCCATCGGTCCGCCGCGGTTGCGGAGCTGTGTCTCGACGTAGTCCACGACCTGCGGTCCCTGGCTCACCAGCATCCCGATCGCGAGCAGCGTCGGCAGCACCAGCAGGAACACGACCATGAGCGTGATCAGGGCGGCGCTGCGCATGGGTCCGAGGCGCTTCGCCAGCCGCTCCTGGACCGGCGCGAGACAGATCGCGAGCACGATCGCCCACGCGATCTCGCTCAGGAACGGCCGCACGATCTGGAAGCCGAGGTAACCGATGACCAGCACCGCCCCGTAGAAGACGAGGCTGGTGGGGCTCTGGACCTTGCCCGGCTGGCTCACGCTTGTCCCGTCATGCTCGGGCAGTATCCCCCGGAGCCCGCGCCCGAGACAAACCGCGGGCCGCGCGAGGCGGGTGCTAACATCGGTGAGCTTGCGCTTCGTGCCGCTCTTCGCGCTCTACCTCTTCACGCGGCTCCGCGGGCTCGAGCTGCTGCCGATCTTCCTCGACGAGACGCTGCACGTACGCTGGGCGCTGCTGATCGCCCACGGCGAGAAGAGCTGGGACGCCACCTGGAAGTGGGGCCGTGCGCTCACGATCTGGCTCGGGGCGCTCGTGAGCCCGTGGGCCGACGACCTGCTGCTGGCGAACCGGCTGGTGAGCGTGGCGCTCGGCGCGCTGACGCTCGTGGCCACGGTCGAGATCGCGCGGCGGCTCGTCGGGCCGCGAGCCGCCCTGCTGGCCGGGATCTTCTACGTCCTCTGTCCCTTCACGCTGTTCCACGACCGGATGGCGCTCACCGAGGCGGGCCTCGCGGCCTTCACGGCCCTGACGCTGCTCTTCAGCGTCCGCCTGGCCGAGTCCGGCCGTCCCCGGTTCGCGGTGCTCGCGGGCCTGTCGTTCGCGCTCGCGGTCCTCGTCAAGGCGCTCGGGGTGCTGGCGCTGCCGATCCCGGTCCTGGCGGTACTGGTGCTCGGCCCCGTGCGCGCTCGGCTCGGAGCGCTGGCGCTCGCCTACGCCTGCGGCCTGCCGCTCGCCGCATGGGCGTTCCGCAGCTTCGTGGCCACCGAGAACGCGCAGCACATGGCCGAGCTCTTCACCGGCGGCGGGGGCACCTTCGCGACGCGCCTCGCGGCCAGCCTGGCCGAGGGCGCCTCCTGGCTGTGGACGTGGTGCACTCCCCCGCTAGTCGTGCTGGCCCTCGCGGGCGGGGCGCTCGCGCTCGCGCGCCGCGACCGAAAGACCCTGCTGCTCGCGTTGCTCGCCGTCTACCCGCTGGTGGCCTTCTCGAGCGTGCTGTCGTGGCGGATGCCGCGCTACCTGCTGCCCGCGGCGGTCCCGCTGCTGGTGCTCGCCGCGGGGGCGCTCGACGCCCTCGTAACGCGCCTCGCCGCATGGTGGCCGGAGTCGCGGCGGGAGCGCGTGCGGCCGTGGCTCACCGCGGCGGCCGCGATCCTCGTGCTCATTCCCGCGCTGCGCTTCGACCGCGCGCTCTGGACCGATCCGGCGCAGGCGGCGATGCCCGAGGCCGACCGCTTCCAGTACGTGCTCGGCTGGCCCTCGGGCTACGGCGTCCGGGACACCGAGCGGCTGATCCGCGAGGAGCTCGCGCGGCACCCGGGCGGGCTCACCGTGGTCGTGCATGCGAACCGCTTCCAGAACCTGCGCGTCACGCCGCTCGACCTGGCGCTCGCCTTCGCGCGCGAGCCGCGCGTTCGCCTCGAGGACTGGAACTTCGCCGACCCGACGCTCGTCGCGGCCCTCGAACGCTGGGCGGCTGCCGGACCGACGCTGGCGGTCATCCCCCGCGCCGATCCGGCCGCCCCGGACCCGGACCCCTCGAGCTGGGCCCACCTCGCGACGCTCGTCGCCCGGACCACCAAGCCGGACGGCGCGGCCTGCGACGACGTGTACCGGATCTGCGCGCCGCCGGGCTGCGGAGCGGCAGCCACAGCGAG
>CAZMRX010000481.1:0-3890 GCA_964568755.1 uncultured Acidobacteriota bacterium
GGGACGCTCCGGCAGCGGGTGCCCGAGTCGCTCACCCGCGACCTCGCGGGCTGAGGCCACGGCCGCCGGCCGTGTCGACCCGAACGGGCGATTCGTTTCACTGGCGTACAATGGCGCGGGGGAGGCAGGCGCCTCCGGGGGGCTGGGCTGGTCGAGCCAGAGGTTGAGGCAGGCCGCGGGCCGCGCCGGGGGGTCGTCTCGCCGCTCGTTCGGTGGACCATCCTCCCGGCGCTGTGCGGCCTGCTCGCGGCCGGCAGCGCTGCGGCCCAGGTCCGCTCCGGTTTCTACGCCGGCAACGGCGCCGCGCGCTCGATCGGCGGTCTCGGCTTCCAGCCGGACCTCGTCCTGGTGAAGGGCGACTCCGCCGCGATGCGCGCGGTCGCGCGCACCTCGACGATGGGGCAGTCGAAGGAGATGACGGGCCCGCTCCCGGCCGTCGCCGGTCTCATCACCTCGCTCGACCCCGACGGCTTCTCGCTGGGCGCGGACGCTCGCGTCAACCAGGCGGGCGTGCAGTACCACTGGGTCGCGATCCGTGCGGTCGCCGGAGAGTCGGCGGTGGGCAGCTACCTCGGCAACGGCGCCGCCTCGCAGAGCATCCTCGGGCTCGCCTTCGCTCCCGCCTACGTCGTGGTGCTGCCGCTCGGCCCCAACCCGCCCTACCAGCGCTCGAGTGCGATGGCCGCTAACGTCAGCCTCGACTTCGACGTGTCAGCGGGCGACACCGACAGGATCCAGGCGCTGCTCGCAACGGGCTTCCAGGTCGGTCCTCACGCCGACGTCAACAGCGGGGGCCAGAGCTACCACTACGTCGCCTGGAAGGCGACGCCGGGGCGCTTCGCCGTGGGCGCCTACTCCGGCAACGGCGCGGACAACCGTTCGATCCCCGGCGCCGGGTTCCGGCCCGAGCTCGTGATCGCGAAGCGGGCCGGCGCGAGCGGGGCGGTGATGAAGCCGGCCTCGACCGGAGCCGCCGTGGACCGCACCCTGCCGTTCGGGCCGGCGGGCAGCCATCCCGATGCGCTGCAGGCGCTCGAGCCCGCCGGCTTCCAGGTCGGCGCCGACACTCACGCCAACCAGGCGGGCGAAACCTATTACTGGGCCGCCCTCACGGACCTGGACGTCCCGCTCGGGACCGCGGCCGCCGCCGCCACGATCACGGTTGGGGCGGCCGCGCGCTTCGAGATGCGCTTCAACACCGCGACGGGCGGCGGCATCGACGAGTTCTTCGACCTCGCCGAGGACCCCTCGCGCACGTTCGACCTCGCTGGGGGCGCGGCACTCACCCAGGCGCTCTTCAACCACAGCATCGAGCAGGGCGGCGCTCCACACGACAGCGGTCAGAACAGCCTCGGGTCGAAGCTCGAGCTCCTGGAAGCGACCCCGACGCGCGTCCGGGTGCGCCAGGAGTCCTTCTTCCAGAACCCGGGCAGCGGCATCCTGCCGTCGGCCAAGGCCGTCGGCGACTACAGCGTCCTGCCGACGGGCCGCCTGGCGCTCGGCTGGGATCGCCGCACGACGAACACCGTCGCCTACACGCGTGACGACCTCCAGGTGTCGGTCCACCGCACGGGCACCGGGCCGCTGTCGGCCTGGGCCGCGTACGGAGAGGCGAACGGCGTCGGTTTTCCGGGACCGGGAACCGATGCGTTCCTGCTCCTGACGAGCGACAGCGCCGGCGTGCGGACGGACTTCCTGACGATCCTGCACCGGGACTGGTCGCCCGGCAGCGGGAACTTCGGCGCCGCCAACTCGACCACCGTGTTCAACGACGTGGGGACCGAGCGCCGCATCGTCTCCTGGCGGGAGCAGCCGGGCGGGACGATCCCGCCCGCCTACACCGACAGCTGGAGCCTGCTCACCTACTTCAAGCCGACCGACTTCATCAACCACTCGGAGGCGCGCGCGATCTCGCGGCGGAACGATTACCGCGCGCCGTCCGCGATCGTCGTGGGCCCGGGCACGCAGTGGCAGGACGCGGCGGAGGGCACACCGTTCGCGGGCGACTTCTTCAACGAGCGCGAGGCGGCCTACGTCTTCGACGCCGATCCCGCGGGCGGCCTGACGTTCGACGTCAGCGGCTCCGCGGCGACGCCGCGGCGCGCGCCGTTCTTCAAGATCCGGCAGTGGCGCTCGCTCGAGCCGCCACAGCGCGTGACGCTCGAGGGCCAGCCGATCTTCAGGGACGCCGACTACCGCGCCGACCTCAAGCCGGTGACGCGCGCGCACTTCGTGCCGGAGCTGCTCTGGCACTGCACGTTCGAGAGCGCAACCGCCTGCGACCCGGGGACGCTCGACGTGGGCAGCGCCGGCAGCGTGTCGGCGAGCTCCCACCCGGCGGGGCGCTACGGCAACGCCGCCGAGTTCGCGGTCGACACGCACCAGGCGACCGCCGGGGCGCCGGGCAGCGGCGACTTCAACCCCGTCGCCGGAGGGATCGAGCTCTGGTACCTGCCATACACCGCGCACGTGGACGGCTCCCGGCACCTGATCTGGTACAACCTCTCCGGCTCCGCCCCCGACTTCAGCTGCCTGGGGCTCGAGAAGGACGCGGCCAACCAGCTCCGCCTCGTCGCCTTCGTCAACTACTCGGACGCCGCCTGCACCGCGCCGGACGGCAACTCGGCGGTGTTCCTCGCGTCGGCGACGAGCGCCGCCTATCGCTGGCACGCCCGCGAGTGGGTGCACCTCAAGACGACCTGGAACGCGGGCGCCGCCACGAAGAAGCTGCGGCTCTTCGTGAACGGCGTGGAGGTGGCCTTCTCGGCCGCCTACACGGCGGCGGCGACGCACGGCGCCACGGTGTTCGGCGGCTGCCAGGGCGCCACGTGCCCCGGCGGCCCCGGCAACGCCGGCGGCCTCATCGACGAGCCGCACATCTACGGCGGGCTCACGGCGTCCGACGAGGTCCAGGCACCCTTCGCCCACGGCGGGCTCCTGTCGGACGCGCGGGAGTTCCTGGCCGACCCGGGGCGCAACACGGTCATCGGCCTCGTCCCGGTCGACGCCTTCTTCCGCGGCCACTACCTCTACATCGGCGCGGACTCGAAGTTCCACGGCCTGCATGTGGACCTGCTCACCGCAGGAGCGGACGCCAATGCCGGGGGCCTCAAGTGGGAGTACTGGAACGGCGCCTCGTGGACGAGCCGCGAGGTCGGCGGCTTCGCGGACACGACGGAGTCCTTCCAGAAGAGCGGGCGGGTCTCCTGGCTGGTGGACCCGTCGCCGTGGCTGCCCTACTCGATCGACGGCGGCCCGGACCTCTACTACGTCCGCGTGTACCTCGAGGGGGCGGCCTACTCGACGTTGCCCGTCGAGCGGCGCATCAAGACCGACATCCTGCTGTTCCAGCACGGCGCCGACGTCGTCGCGCCGGCGCAGACGTTCGAATTCGGCTCGCCGACGAACGTCGACCTCGAGGTCACGAAGACCGACTTCCAGACGGACGCCGTGCCGGGCAGCCCCATCACCTACACGCTGACCGTCACGAACCTCGGCCCCGACACGGTTGCCAGCCTGACGCTCACCGACGTGCTGCCGGCCGCGCTCGTGAGCCCCGCGTTCCTGGAGTCGGCCGGAAGCTACGACGTCGGCACGGGCCTCTGGACCGGCCTCACCCTGGGCTTCGGCAACAGCGTGACGCTGGGGATCAGCGGGACGGTCGACCCGTTCGCGCGCGGCACCCTCACGAACACCGTGACGGTGACTCCGCCGGCCGGCGCGAACGACTCGAATGGCGCCAACGACGTCGCGACGGATATCGACGCGCTCACGCCGGTGGTCGACGTGCAGCTCACCAAGGTCGACGACATCGACCCCGCGGCCCTCGGCAGTCTCGTCCACTACACGCTGACGGTGGCGAACGCCGGGCCGTCCGGGGCGACGAGTGT
>CAZMRX010000482.1:0-3889 GCA_964568755.1 uncultured Acidobacteriota bacterium
CGGTCGATGGCTGCATCATCCCCGATCCGGACCACGCGGAGTCGAAGGAGCAGCTCCAGGCCAAGTACGCGGGCATGCACTGAGGTAGCGGCGGCGGCAGGGCGGCGCGCTGGCGTCGCGCCGTCGTCGCGCTCGCGCGACCCCAGGGGCTAGGTCCCCGGCTGGCGACAGCCTGCCCTGCGGGCCGGTGCGCGGCCGGTACCGGTCGAAACGCCGGCCGGCAACTAGTCCAAGCTGCTTGGTCCAGGCTTCGTCGACAGCCCTTGCCCGCCGCGCCCCGGGCCTCGTCCTCCTGGGCCAGACCGGACTCGACACTCAGGTCCCTGGGACCGGAGTCCGGTGACTCCCGGGCTCAACTCGCCCCGGGGCGAGTCGGTCAGGCGACCGGCGTCCTCGCGTGAGATGCCTCCCGACCGACCGGCACGAACAGCCCGAGAGGTCTGAGCGAGACGGCTGAGCGAGACGGCGGGGATCAGCGACCCGGCTTCAGTAGATCGGCAGTCTGGCCCGGGCGCAGGATCGTCACCTGGAGCCTGTCGACGCCGCCGGCGTCCACCAGCAGGACCGGCCCCCTGCCGACGACCTCCACCTGCCGCCCGGCCGTCACCAGGATCGCCGTGTCCTCGTCGATTCCCACGCCGCGATCGCCCGGGTGCTTCAGCACCAGGCCGAAGAGCCGATTCTCGCGCTGGCGCTTGACGAAGTGCTGGTCGACGATCACCCCGGGCAGCAGACCGAGCCCCTCGCGCACTCCGACCTGGTCGCCGTCGATCACCGTGAAGTCTCCCTCGCCGGTGATCATGCGCGACGACATCACGGCGGCGCCGGCGCTGGTGCCGCCGAACACCACCCCCTGCGCGTGGCGGTCGCGCACGGCGCGCAGCAGCTCCGGGTCCGCGAGAACGTCCATGATCCGCGTCTGATCACCGCCCGTGAAGAAGACGCCGGTCGCGGCTGCGAGCTCCAGCAGCAAGCGGGCCCTCGACTCGGCGTCGAGGCGGCCCGCTTTCCCCTGCGCGTCGAGCGGCGCCAGGGGAGCGCAGGTCGAGACGCCGGGCGCGTGAGGCCTTAGCTCCTCGAGGATCGCCGCGCAGCTTTCCCTCGGCTCGATGCTCGCCCATGGAACCACCAGCAGGCGCGACGCAGCGCCGCCCGCCCAGAGCACGAAGCGCGCCATGGCCGCGGGCGGTCGCTCTCCCCCACCCACGATCACGAGGCGGGTCTCGGCCGGCGGCGCGGCGAGACCCGGGCTCGCGCCAACGAGGAGGGTCAGCAGGAACACGAGCCCGCACGAGACGCAGCGGCCGCCGGCGCGTGTCGCGCCCGCGCCCGGGCCGGGTGTCGAAGCCGCGCGAAGCCAGGTCTGGGTCATGGTCGAATCGATCCTCCGCCGCCAAGGTTCGGGGAAGCACGAAGCAGTTGCAAGCACCCGCGGGCTGGTGCCTACTCAGGCCTCGGGAGAGCGCATGAAGCGAGCACTGATCGTCCACGGGGGCTGCGGCACGCCGCCGCCAGGAGAGGAGGCCGAGCGCAACGCCGCCTGCGAGCGCGCGGCCGAGGCCGGCTGGAAGGTGCTGCAGGCCGACGGCGGCGCGCTCGACGCCGTCGAGGCGGCGGTGCGCGCCCTCGAGGACGAGCCGCTGCTGAACGCCGGCACGGGTGCCTACCTGCAGGCTGACGGCGTCGCGCGCCTCGACGCCAGCATCATGGCCGGCGACGGCCGGGCCGGCGCCGTGGCGCAGGTGCCGCTCCTCCCCCACCCGGTGAGCCTCGCGCGCTACCTGCTCGAGCAGGACGCGCACGTCATGCTCGCGGGCCCCGAGGCCCTGACGCTCGCCGCACGGCTCGGCCACCCGATCGGAGTCGTCGCGACGCCCGCGAAGATCGCCTACTGGCAGGAGCACCTCGACGCGGCCTGCCGCAGCCTCGACTACGCCGCGATGGCTTCCGCGTGGAAGGGCGACAACCCGCGGCTCGGGACCGTCGGCTGCGTGGCCCGCGACGCGCGGGGACGCCTCGCCGCCGCCACGTCGACGGGCGGCACGGGCCAGTGCTACCCCGGCCGCGTCGGCGACACACCGGTGATCGGCGCGGGGACCTACTGCACGCCGCGCGTGGGCGTGTCGATGACCGGCGTCGGCGAGCGGATCCTGGTGAAGCTGGCGGCGAAGCGCCTCGCCGATCTCGCAGGCGACGGCGTGCCACTCGAGCCAGCCGCCCGTCGCGTGCTCGAGGAGGTCGGACCGGGCGCCGGGCTGATCGCGCTCGCCTCGGACGGGACGCTCGTCGCGGAGCGCAACACCCCGTTCATGGCGGCCGCGCGTCGCGCCTCGTAGAATCTCGGGGAATGGCCAGGGACTGGCTGAACCAGCGCCGCCCGCCGAGCGTCGACGAGCTCGTCGCGGACGGAAAGTACGCCCAGGCGGCGGCGGTGCTGCGCGCGGACATGCAGGCGCGCCCGGCCACGCTCAGCGAGCGACTGCGGCTCGCCGACCTGCTGGTCCTGGCGGATCGCGGCAAGGACGCCGTGCCGATCCTGCTGTCCGCGGCCGACGACATGGCGCGCTACGGCATGGAGGACCGCTCGCTCGAGGCGCTGCGGCGCGCCGACGCGATCGAGCCCGGCCACGCCGCCGTCAAGAAGCGCTTCGAACAGATCGCGCGCGCCGCGCGCGCCCGGATCGCCTCCGCGGCGGCGACCGCTCGCGGGCTCGACGCCAAGACCGATCCCGTGGACGCGACCCCGGCCCGGCCCGCGCGGCTCTCCGACACTGCGGCGCAGGCGCCGCTCGAGGTCGACCGCGAGCTGCTCGCGTTCCTGCACGAGCTCGCGAGCCGCCCGGGCACGGGTCGCGCCGGCCTCGGGGCGGCGCTGCTGTCCGACCTGCCGCAGTACTTCTTTCGCCGCCTGCAGTCGCGCCTGCACCGGCGGCGCTTCCCCGCGGGCGGGATCGTGCTGTCCGAGGGCGATCCAGGCGACAGCGTGTTCCTGCTGGTGAGCGGCTCGGTCCGCATCCTGGTGATCGGCGGCCACGGGCGGGCGCTCGAGATCCGCCGCCTCGACGCGCCCGACTTCTTCGGCGAGGTGGCGGCGCTGTCCGGCCAGCCGCGCTCCGCGACCGTGGTCGCGGTGAGCGACTGCGAGCTGCTCGAGATCGAGCGCAGCGCGCTCGATCGGCTGCTCGAGGCGCGACCCGCCGCGAAGGCGATCCTGGTGGGCGCGAGCGAAGGCCGCGCCCACAGCGCCGAGGAAGCCGCGGTACGGGCGCTGCCGGTGACCGCGCTCCCGGAGCAGGCGGACGCGGTGCTGGCCGCGCACTTCGGCGGCACGGCGTGGAGCCCGCGCGTGCGCCTGCACCTCGCCAAGCAGATGCTGGATGCGGGCCTGGAGAAGGACGCGCTCACGGTGATCGCGGGCGTCGCGGAAGAGCTGGCGCAAGCCGGCCACGCCGAGACCGCGATTGCGATCCTGAAGCGCGTCGACCAGGCGCGTCGGCCCGGCGACGGCGCCGCGAAGCCGAAGCGCGCGGTGACCGAGGCGTCCTTCCGGACCTGGGTCGGCTCGATCGCGAAGGAAACCGACGGGCTAGCGGGCGGAGCTGCGGCCGCCGCGGAAGAGAAAGACGCAGACGAGAAGCGCGGCAGCTAGCGCCGCCAGCTCGCCCAACTCCCCGCCGAGGCGCGTGGTGAGCGGGCGCGGCACCACCCCGCCCGCGACGAGCGCCGCCACCAGCACCCCGGCGAGCCCCTCGCCCGCGACCAGCCCCGACGCCGCGAGGACGCCGGTGTCCACGCGGCCCGCAGCCGCCGGCGCCGGCCCGCGGCCGCGCTCGGCCAGCGCGCGCACGCAGCCGCCGACGTAGAGCGGCGCCATCGTCGCCAGCGGCAG
>CAZMRX010000483.1:0-3871 GCA_964568755.1 uncultured Acidobacteriota bacterium
CCAGGTCTCCGATGTCGCGCCTCACCGCGGGAGAGAAGCGGATCTGCAGCGGGAACCGCCGCGCCCCCTCGAGCACGACGCCGGCCTGGCGTCCGCCGATCGTCGACACCACGTCGAGCACGTCGGCGGCGTTGACGCCGTAACGGGCGATCGCGCGCCGGTCGACCCGGATGCGCAGCACCGGAAGCCCCGCGGTCTGCTCGGCCTTGACGTCGGCCGCCCCCCGGACCTTCGAAAGCACCGCCACCGCGTTGTCGCCGATGCGCTTCAGCGACGAGAGGTCGTCGCCGTAGATCTTGAGCGCGACGTCGGACCGGACTCCGGCGATCAGCTCCGAGACCCGAAGCTCGATGGGCTGCGAGTAGCTGAAGATGGTGCCGGGCAGGTTCTTCTTGAGGGCGGCGTCGATCTTCTCGATCAGCCCCTCGCGGTCCGAGGCCGTCTCCCACTCCTCGTGGGGCTTGAGCATCACGAGCACGTCGGAGATCTCGACGCCCATCGGGTCCGTGGCGATCTCCGCGCGGCCCGTCTTGGACACGACGGTCGTCACCTCCGGAAAGCCCTTGAGCACTCGCTCGAGGTTGGTGGTCTGCCGGACCGACTCTTCGAGCGACACGCTGGGAAGGCGCCAGGCCTGCAGGGCGAGCGAGCCCTCGTCGAGCCGAGGGATGAACTCCGCCCCCAGGAAGGGGACGAGGCCGGCGCTCACCGCGAACACGCCGAGCGCGATCCCGAGGGTGAGGCGCGGGCGCGCGATCGACTTGTGGAGCAGCGGCTCGTAGTAGCGCCGGACGCCGGAGACGATCACGCTCTCCTTCTCCGCCACCTCCCGGGGCAGGAAGATCGAGGCCAGCGCGGGGATGAACGTCAGGGCGAGGACCAGCGAGCCGCCGAGGGCGAAGAGCACGGTCATGGCCATGGGCACGAACATCTTTCCCTCGATCCCGGTCAGGCTCAGGATCGGCAGGTAGACGATGGCGATGATGGACACGCCGAAAGTGGCGGGGCGAAGGACCTCGCGGCTGGCGCGCAGGACGAGGCTGGAGCGCTCCTCCGGCGAGACCGGCCCCTTCAGCTGGTGGGAGCGCTCGGCGATCATGCGGACCGAGTTCTCGATGACGATGACCGCGCCGTCCACGATCACGCCGAAGTCGATGGCTCCGAGGGACATCAGGTTGCCCGACACGCCGAAGTAGCGCATGCCGATGAAGGTCGTCAGCATCGAGAGCGGGATGACGCTCGCCACGATCAGCCCCGCGCGCAGGTTGCGGAGCATGAGGAAGAGAACCACGATCACGAGCAGGCCGCCCTCGACGAGGTTCTTGGCCACCGTGCGGATGGTCTTCTTCACGAGCTCGGTGCGGTCGTAGAACGCCTCGATCGTGACTCCGAGCTTGGCCAGCGAAGGCTTCATCGCCTCCACCGCCTCCTTGACCTCGGTCACGACCTCGCGGGAGTTGGCGCCGATCAGCATCATGACGATGCCGGAGACGATCTCGCCGCGGGCGTCCCGGGTGACGGCGCCCTGGCGCACCATGGGCGCGAAGCGCAGCTCGCCGAGCTGGCGCACGTAGACCGGCGTCCCTTCCTCGTCCGACTTGACGACGACGTCGCCGATGTCGGCGAGGGTGCCGATCAGGCCTTCGCCCCTGACGAGGTACTGTTCGCCGCCCTTCTCGATGTAGGCCCCGCCGGCGTTCGCGTTGTTCCGCTCGAGCGCGGAGAGCACGTCGCCCGCCGAGACGTCGTACTGGGTCAGCGCCTGGGCATCGAGCTGCACCTCGTAGGTCTTGAACTCGCCGCCGAAGCTGTTGACCTCCACGACGCCGGGCACTCGGCGAAGCCGGGGAGCGATCTCCCACTCGAGGATGGTGCGCAGCTCCATCGGCGACTTGCCCTCGCCCCTCACCTCGAACTGATAGATCTCGCCCAGGCCCGTCGAGATCGGCCCCAGCTCCGGCTCGCCGTATCCCGCGGGGATCGCGTCGCGGGCCGATTGCAGCCGCTCGTTGACGAGCTGCCGGGCGAAGTAGATGTCCGTGCCTTCGTGGAACACGACGGTCACCGACGAGAGGCCGAACTTGGAGACGGAGCGCACCTCCTCGAGCTTGGGCAGCCCGCTCATGGCCAGCTCGACGGGAGTGGTGATGAAGCGCTCCACCTCCTCGGGGCCGAGCGCGGGGGCCGAGGTGAGCACCTGGACCTGCACGTTGGTGACGTCGGGCACGGCGTCGATCGGCAGGTTGAACATGGCGACGAGTCCGCCCGCGACGAGCAGCAGGGCGAACACCATCACCAGGAACCGGTTCTTGAGCGACCACTCGAGGATCTTCTCGATCATGGCGCCCTCAGTGCCCTTCCTCGCCGAGCTCGCCCTTCTTCATCTCCGACTTGAGGATGAAGGAGCCCGCCGTCACGACCGTCTCGCCGTCGGGGACGCCTTCGAGGATCTCGGTCCAGTCGCCGAGGCTCCGGCCGACCTTCACGCGGCGGCCTTCGAACTCGTGGTCGCCGCGCGGGATGAAGACGTAGTTGTCTTCGCCGTCCCGCTGGACGGCCTCCGATGGCGCCACCACGAGCGTGCGCTCGTCGCCGGTCGTGCCCTCGAGCGTCACGGTCGCGAACATCCCCGGGCGCAGCGCGTCCTTGGGGTTCGCGAGGACGACGCGGGCCTTGGCGGCGCGGCTCTTGGCCTCGAAAACGGCCCCCACGTTCGTCACCCGGCCCCTGAACTCCTCGTCCGGGTAGGCGGAGACGCGCACGCGGGCTTCCTGGCCCTCCCGGACCTGGGACAGGTTCCGCTCGTAGACGTCGAGCAGGATCCAGACCTCGCCCAGGTCCATGACGGTGAACAGCGTGTCCGCCGGCGCCACCATCTGGCCGAGCGTCACCTTGCGCTCGACGATCAAACCGGGAATCGGAGCGGGGATGGCGATGGTGGAGTCGTAGTGGCCAGCGACCCGGAGCTTCTCGAGGGCCGCGTCCTCGACGCCGAGGGCGTGCAGCCGGTTCTCCGCCGCCTCCTTGTCCGCCCGGGCCTTGATCGACTCCGCTTCCGCCTCGCGCCAATCCCGCTCGGAGGTGATCTTCTTCTCGAAGAGGGCCTTCTCGCGCTCCAGCGTGCCCGCCGCGACGTTGGAGCGGGCGAGGGCGGCGAGGTAGTCGGCCTTGGCCCGGCCGACCTCGGGCGAGTCGACCACGGCCAGCACCTGGCCGGCTCTCACGCGGTCGCCCGAGTTGACCCGGATGTCGGTGATTCGTCCCTCGATGCGGGAGCCCACCTTGGCCTGCCGCTGCGGAGCCGCCTCGATCTGCGCGGACGCCTCGAGCAACCCGGCCTGCGAGCGCCTCTCGACACGGCCGGTCTTGATCCCGGCGTTGGCGACCTGCTCGGGCGTCAGCTCGATCAGCCCCTTCTGGTGCCCTTCCTCCTGCTCTTCGGCGTGCCCGGGCTTGGCCTCTTCGCCCTTGCGGCAAGCCAGGGCCGGGCTCAATGCGAGCAGCAGAGCCAGCAGGCCCCGGGCGGTGGTCGCCGCGGCTGTCGTTGTGTTCATCACTCCCAGCTCCCCCCCGCGGCCAGCTCCAGCGCGGAACGCGCCTCCACGAGGTCCGCTAGGGCATCCAGGTACCCGAGGCGCGTGTCCACGAGGTCGCGCCGCACAACGTTGAACTCCAGCAGGCTGATCTTCCCCGCGCCGAGCGACTCGCGCGCCAGCTCGAGGTTCTCGTGGATCCGATCGATCACGTCCCTGTCGAAGCCGAGCGCCGCCTCGTGTGCGATGCGGTAGGCGTCGTAGGCGGCCCTCGCCTCGCGTTCGACGCTCTGCTGCTGGGCTTGCTCGACGACGCTGCTTCGGCTGTCCAGAGCCTG
>CAZMRX010000484.1:0-3867 GCA_964568755.1 uncultured Acidobacteriota bacterium
CCATCATGAACACCGGGTTGTTGGCGCCCGCCTGGTGAATGCCCTGGATGATGCGGCCCGGCATCGAGCCGACGTAGGTGCGGCGGTGCCCGCGGATCTCGGCCTCGTCCTTGACCCCGCCGAGCGAGAGCCGCACGAACTTGCGGTTGAGCGCGCGCGCGATCGAGCGGCCGAGGCTGGTCTTGCCGACGCCGGGCGGTCCGACGAAGCACAGCAGCGGCCCCTTCGCCTTCTCCTTGAGCTTGCGCACCGCCAGGTACTCGACGATGCGCTCCTTCACCTTCTCGAGGCCGTAGTGGTCTTCGTCCAGGATCCGCTGCGCCTCCACCAGGTCGAGGCTGTCCTTCGAGACCTTGCCCCACGGCAGCGTCACCATCCAGTCGAGCCAGTTGCGCAGCGTCGCCGTCTCGGCCGCGTCGGGGTGCATGCGCTCGAGCTTCTTGAGCTGGCGCTCCACCTCCTCCATCACCGGCTTCGGCATCTTGGCCTTGGTGGCCTTGTCCCGGAGCTGCGCGATCTCCTCGCCGAGCTCGTTGCCCTCGCCGAGCTCCGACTGGATCGCCTTCAGCTGCTGGCGCAGGAAGAACTCGCGCTGGCTGCGGTCCATCTCCCCCTTGGCCTGCGAGGAGATCTCCTGCTGCATCGTGAGCACCTCGAGCTCCTTGGTCATGAGCTCGTGCACGCGGCGCAGCCGCTCGACGGCGTCGAGCGCCTCGAGGATCGCCTGCGCGCCCTCGACCTTGAGGTCCAGGTTGGAGGCGGTCAGGTCGGCGAGCCGGCCCGGCTCCTCCATGTTGTTGGCGATCACGATCACCTCGGGCGAGATCGGCTTGCCCAGGTTCTGCGACTTCTCGAGCGCGGACTTGACGTTGCGCATCATCGCCTCGACCTCGAGCGAGCCGCGCGCGCTCTCCGGCTCGGCGACGGTCTCGACGTGCGCCTGCAGGTGCGGCAGGCCCTCGTCGTAGGAGACGATGCGGGCGCGCGACAGCCCCTGCACCAGCACGCGGATGCGCCCGTCGGGCAGCTTCAGCATGCGCATGATCAGGGCGGCGGTGCCCACCGGGTAGATGTCGTCGGCGCCGGGGTCGTCCTCGTCCTGCTTCTTCTGCGCGGCCAGCAGGATCATGCGGTTCTCGGCGAGCGCCTGGTCGACCGCGCGGATCGAGCGGTCGCGGCTCACGTAGAGCGGCACGATCATGAACGGGAAGATGACGATGTCCCGCAGCGGCAGCACCGGCAGCACGTCCGGCACCTTGGGCTGCTGGTCCTGCTCGTCCTTCGTCTCTTCGCTCATTCCGTGGGCTCCCTCTCGATCGGGATGACCGTCTCGCGGCCGCGGCGCTCGCGCAGCCGGGGCAGGCTGACGGTGAGCACGCCGCCCCGCAGCGAGGCGCGGGCGGCGGCGACGTCCACCGGCAGGTCCAGCGGGATCGTGCGCTCGAATCGTCCGTGCGGCCGCTCCAGGCAGTGGAAGCGCGCGCCGGTCGCGACGCGCGGCGCGCGCCGGTCGCCGGTGAGCACCAGGGCGCGCTCGCGGAACGCGACCTTGAGCGTCTCGGGCGACAGGCCCGGGACCTCGACGATCACCAGCAGCCGGTCGCGCTGCTCGAGCACGTCGACGGCGGGCGACCACTCGCTGCCGGGCAGGCGGTCGGAGCGGTCCAGGATCGACAGGCGCTGGAACAGCTCGTTGACCTCCTGCTGCAGCATGGCGAGCGCCGACATCGGCGGGCGGGCGGTGCGCGGGCGACTCACGCGCGCTCCTCGCGCTTCAGCACCACCAGCGTGCGGTCGTCGGTGGCGCGCGCGCCCTGCTCGAAGCTCTCGATCTCGCACAGGATCGCGGCCTGCACCGCGTCGGCGCCCTTGTCGCGGGTGGCGACCGCGAGCGAGATCAGCTTGTCCTCGCCGAACTCCTCGCCGTCCGGGTCCCAGGTCTCGGTGACGCCGTCGGAGTAGACCACCAGCGTGTCGCCCTGCTCCATCCAGACCGACCCGCCCTCGTAGCTCACGCCCTCGAAGATCCCGAGCACCAGGCCGCCGAAGGTGAGCGTCTCCACCTCGCCTCCCGCGCGCACCAGGATCGGGGGGTTGTGGCCGGCGTTGACGTACTCGAGCCGGCCGGTGGTCGGGTCGAGCGACGCCAGGAAGAAGGTCACGTACTTGCTCGACGGCACGTTCTGGCAGACGGTGCGGTTGATGCGCGAGACGGCGTCGGAGAGCGACGGCTCCATCCAGTGCGCCCGCACCGCCGCGCGCAGCACGGTCATCAGCAGCGCCGCGCCGGTGCCCTTGCCGGAGACGTCGCCGAGCGCCAGCAGCAGCCGCCCGCGCTCGACCGCGAAGTCGTAGTAGTCGCCGCCCACGGTGCGGCAGGGCTGGTTGCTGCCCGCGAGGTCCCAGCCCGGGATGCGCGGCGCGGAGCTGGGCAGCAGGCCCGTCTGGATCTCCGCGGCCATCCGCATGTCTTCCTCCATGCGGCGCTTCTCCAGGCTCTCCTCGAGCAGCCGCACGTTCTCGATCTTGGCCGCGGCCACGTTGGCGAGCGCGGTCAGCACGCGCAGGTCGTCCTCGGTGAAGGAGTGGGCGTGCTGGATCGAGTCGACGTAGACGAGGCCGATCACGGAGTCGCGGCCCTCGCCGGCGGCGCTCACCCAGAGCGGGGCGCACATCGCGGTGCGGATCCCCGAGGCCAGGATCGAGTCCTCGCTGCGGAAGCGCGCGTCCTCGAGCACGTTCGGCAGCAGCAGCGACACGCGCTCCTCGATCACGCGCCGGGCGATCGAGCGGCTGACGCGGTTGAGCGCGTCGCCGCCGTGGCGCGAGCGGCTGGCCTTGATCACCGGCCCGCCGGGCTCGAGCAGCAGGATCGCGCCGCGCTCGGCGGTCACCGCCTCGAGCAGCAGCTCGAGCACCAGGTCGAACAGCTCCCCGAGCGGGCGGTGCACCACCAGCTCGCTCGCGGCCTTGCTCAGGATCGCGAGCACGCGGTTCTGGCGCTGCAGCTCGGCCGCGTCGATCGCGGGGCGCGTGTTGATCGCGCTGAGCTCGCGCACCGAGAACACGCGCGTGCCCTCGGGCTCGCGCTCGTCCTCCTCGTCGCCCGCGTCGTCGGCGCAGAAGGTGAGCGTGTGCTCGCCGAGCGTGATCACGTCGCCCGGCCGCAGCCGGTGCCAGTCGCGCACCGGCTCGCCGTTCAGCAGCGTGCCGTTCTTGCTCTTGAGGTCGCTCACCCAGTAGCCGTCGGTGCGCTCCTCGATCGCGGCGTGGTGGCGCGAGAGCCACTGGTCGGGCAGGAAGATGTCGCTCTCGCGCGAGCGGCCGATCGTGACGCGGCTCGCCCCGAGCGGGTAGCGCTCGCGTGTGCCCCCCGCGGTCTGGATCGCGATCTCGGCCATGGGCGCCTGGGTCAGGAGAGGATTCTACATCGTGGGGGCGCAGGAAACGTGGCCGCGCTGCGGGCCGAGTGCCTCCATCACGAGGATAGGCCCCGTAGGTGACGGACAGCGGACGGCCAGAAGCGCCGCGGGGGTTTCCCCCCGCGCGGCGTAAAAACGCGCGCATGCGGGGCGAGACGGCGAATGATCCCGTGCGGACGCGGACCAGGGCGGGGGGGCGGGCGACCTTGAGCGTGATCTCGCGCCAGGTGCCGTCGGGCTCGCGCGTCGGGGTGTAGGCGAGCAGGTAGTGGTTCTTGAGCTCGTTCGAGATCTCGTTGAAGACCTTGATCAGCTCGCTCACCTTGTCGGGCGCGAAGAACTGGCCGCCCGTCTCGCTCGCGATCTTGCGCAGGAAGCCGCGCGGGCTCGAGGCCGCGAAGCCCGAGCCCTTGAAGCCGATGCTGTAGACGGTGGCCTCGACCGC
>CAZMRX010000485.1:0-3847 GCA_964568755.1 uncultured Acidobacteriota bacterium
TGGACACCGTGACCGAGGCCCACCTGGCCATCGCCATGGCCCAGGAGGGCGGGCTCGGCATCGTGCACAAGAACATGACCATCGCCGCCCAGGCCCAGGAGGTGGACAAGGTCAAGCGCTCCGAGTCGGGCATGATCGTGGACCCCGTCACCGTGGCCCCCGATGCGCGGGTGGCCGACGCCCTCGACCTCATGGCCAAGTACCGCATCAGCGGGGTGCCGGTCACGGTGGGTACAAAGCTCGTGGGCATCCTCACCAACCGCGATCTGCGCTTCGAGACGCGCACGAACCTCGCGGTGGCGGAGCTCATGACCAAGAAGGACCTGATCACGGTCCCGGTGGGCACGACCCTCGAGCAGGCCAAGGAGATCCTGCACCGCCACAAGGTCGAGAAGCTGCTGGTGGTGGACAAGGACTTCAACCTGAAGGGCCTCATCACGGTCAAGGACATCCAGAAGCAGATCAAGTACCCGAACGCCTGCAAGGACTCGCTCGGCCGGCTCCGGGTGGGCGCCGCCGTCGGCGTCGCGCCCGACACGCTCGAGCGCGTGGCGGCCCTCGTCGAGGCCAAGGTCGACGTGGTGGTGGTGGACACGGCCCATGGGCACAGCCAGGGCGTGCGCGAGACGGTCGAGAAGGTCCGCCTCGCGCACCCGGAGCTCGAGCTCGTCGCCGGCAACGTCGGCACCTACGAGGGCGCCGCCGACCTGATCGCCGCGGGCGTGAGCGCGGTGAAGGTGGGCATGGGCCCCGGCTCGATCTGCACCACCCGCGTCGTGTCCGGGGCCGGCATGCCCCAGATCACGGCGATCGCCGAGGCGGCGCGCGCGGCCGCCGCCACCAACACTCCGATCATCGCGGACGGCGGCATCAAGTTCTCGGGCGACGTGACGAAGGCGATCGCCGCGGGCGCCGCCTCGGTCATGATCGGCTCGCTGTTCGCGGGCACCGACGAGAGCCCGGGCGAGCTGATCCTGCGCCAGGGCCGCTCGTTCAAGTCGTACCGCGGCATGGGCTCGCTCGGCGCGATGAAGGACGGCTCGCGCGACCGCTACTTCCAGGAGCTGGACGCGGCCAGCGAGAAGCTGGTGCCCGAGGGCATCGAGGGCATGGTGCCCTACAAGGGGCCGATCTCCGCCATGGTCCAGCAGCTGGTGGGCGGCCTGCGCTCCGGCATGGGCTACTGCGGCGCCGCGAGCATCGGCGAGCTCCAGAGCCGCGCCCGCTTCGTGAAGATCTCCTCCGCCGGGCTCAAGGAAAGCCACGTCCATGACGTCATCATCACGAAGGAAGCGCCGAACTACCGGCTGGAGTAGGGCCGGCTTCCTCGCGCTCGCGACGTTCGCCGCGCTCGCGGCGGAAGCCTGTACCGGGTCCCGCGAGCAGTTCGTGACCTACTTCAACGGCGACCACGGGGTGTCGCTGCGACACCCGGCGGGCTGGCGCACCGATCAGGCGGAGCAGGACGGCGTCTGGTATCGCTACTTCCTCGCTCCTCCGGCGGGGCCGCAGAACCGCTCGCCCGTTTCGGTGACGCTGCTCTCGGGACCGGCCCCGGGCTCGCTGGACGCCTACGCCGAGCGCTACCTGGCCGGCCACTCGCCCGCGACCGAGCGCGCGGAGGAGCGGCAGGGCATCGCCGGCAAGTCGTGGCTGTTCGCCTCGACCGACGGCGCCACGCGCTACCGCCTGCTGCTGTTCGGGCTGCGCGACAAGGTCCTCGGGCTCTACGTGCAGGGCGACGTCGCGGCGCTCGAGAAGCAGGCGGCCGCCGTCGAGGAGGTCTGGTCGAGCCTGACTTTCGAGCGGCCGGAGCGCTACCCGCGCCGCGAGTGGAAGGAGCAGAAAGCCTCGCTCGGCATCCCCGAGTCCTGGCGCGAGACGCGGGCGTTCTCGGGCGGCGGGACGCTGCTCGCCCAGTACGTGAGCCCGGCGCTGGCCGCGGACAAGGGCCGGGGCGGCACCGTGCACGCTTCGCTCTCCGTCACGCTCGAGCAGGTGGCCGACGCCGGCGGCCTCGAGCCCTACTACGAGTCCACGCGCAAGCGGCTCGGCGAGAACTTCCAGGTGCTGAGCCACGCGGCCTTCAAGGGCGGCTACGTCGACGTGATGCGGATCGAGACGCCGGTCGCGATGTCGTACGTCAAGCGCTACTACTTCGCCGAAGGGGCGCGCGGCTGCTCGCTGAGCTTCGAGGCGCGCGAGGACGTCTTCCCGCGCGCCTCGCGCTGGGCCGACTACATCGCCTCGACGGTGCGCTTCGGCGACGCGGCGGGCGGCGCGAAGTGAGCACGGCCCTCGGACGGACGCTCGGGGGCCTCGCCCGCATGCTGGGCGGGCCCGACCGGCTCGAGGTCGTGATCGCGCCCGCGGGACCGGCCGGCGACTTCGAGATCCCCAGCGGCCACGACGGCACCTGGGAGGTCGCGAGCGTCGGCGGACGCTCCTGCCTGCGTCCGACCGAGTCCGCCTACTACCTCTACGCGGTGCTGCCCGAGAGCTTCCGGCGCCGCGCCCGCGGCGGGGTCTACGTCGAGGTCGAGTACTGGGGCGCCCGCTACGGCGAGTTCCGCCTGCAGTACGCCTCGACCGACGCGAGCGCGACCGAGCAGGGGCTGTACCAGGCCGCCGAGCAGCGCTGGCAGCCCGAGGCGGTGGGGCTCGAGCGCTTCAGGCGCGCGGTCTTCCACCTGCCCGACCTGGATCCCGGGCGGACCCAGAACCTCGGGGCCTCGTTCCGCTTCGAGTTCCGGCGCGAGCTCCTGATCCATCGCGTGAGCGTGAGCCTCGCGCCCCCCGAGGACCTCGCGAGCTTCAAAGCCCTGGCCCCGGTGCCCGAGCTGCGCAAGCTCCCCGGCCGCTTCTACCCGATCAACTACCTGTTCGTGGAGATCACGAACGCGTGCAACTTCAAGTGCACCTGGTGCCCGGACGAGATCATGGACCGCCGGCGCGGCTTCATGAAGAAGGAGCGCGTCTTCCGCCTGGTCGACGAGCTGGCGCAAAAGCGGTCATGGCTGGGGCCGCTGTTCCCGGTGAAGCTGCACCAGATGGGCGAGCCGATGCTCCACCCCGAGCTGCCCGAGATCGTCGCCTACGCCGAGGCCCACGGCGTCCCGGTCGAGCTCAACACCAACTGCGGCCTGATCACCGCGGAGCGGATGGACGCGCTCTACCGGGCCTCGCTCACCAACCTGATCCTCTCGTACCAGACGCCGGACCCCGAGACGTTCAAGACGCGCAAGGCCCCGAAGCTGGTGTTCGACGAGTACCGCGACAAGGTCCGCCTGGCGCTCGAGCGCAAGGTCGCGCTCGGCGCGCGCACCAACATCGAGATCGACATCATGAACACCAAGTACGCGGACGGCTACACGATCGTGAGCGAGGACGAGCAGGCGCTCGCCTTCATCTCCGACTGGATCGGCTTCTGCCGCACACTCGAGGCGCGCTACGGGCTTCGCCCGCGCGAGCACGACCTCGAGCGGATCCGCGAGGCGCACCTGCTCGACAAGGACGAGAACGGCAGCCGCTACGAGCTGCTGGACGGCGTCCACCTGGTCTGGAAGCGCTGCCACACCTGGGGCAACGTCATCGGCGGGCACAAGGTGGAAGGCGTCGTCGACACGTACTGCCCGGCGCCCCACGACCAGTTCGTGATCCTGTGGAACGGCGACGTCGTGAGCTGCTGCACCGACTACGAGGGCCGCACCAAGACCGCGAACGTGTTCGCAAGCTCGGTCGAGGACGTCTGGCGCAGCGAGGCGCGGGCGAATCGGCTGCGCGACATGGTGGGCGGGCGCCTGCTCGACGTGTGCGCCCGCTGCCAGGGGCTCAAGTAGCGTGGCTC
>CAZMRX010000486.1:0-3841 GCA_964568755.1 uncultured Acidobacteriota bacterium
CCGCGCTCGGCCCGGAGCTCCTCAACCTCACGCTGTGGGGCGCCATCAGCTTCGCGGTCGCGCTCAAGGTGTTCCGCTGGCAGTGACGGCGAGGCGCGCCGCGCTTCAGCTCGTGGGCAGCTTGCGCCGAAGCTCGCTCCACCATTCGAGCACGAAGGTGAACTGGCTCGGGGGCCGCGTCTCTTCGCGCGGCTCGATCATCAGGAAGCGTCCGTCCGGGTGGACGTCGTAGACGCCCACGAGGAAGCGCTTCTCCCACAGCAGGCGCGGAGCGCCGAAACGTGGGGTGGGACCGCCCGCCACGTCCACGGCCATCATCCGGGCGCCCGTGCGATAGAAGAGCTCCCGCCCGTTGCGCGCCCACACGGCGTTCTCGCCCCCCTGGCTCGAGACCTGGAAGCGCGCGCCGGGGCCGGGGAAGGCCTGCACGTAGACCTCGACGCGGCCGGACTGGTTCGATTCATAAGCGATGAAGCGGCCGTCAGGGGAGAACGCGGGCCCGAGCTCGTTCGCGGGCGTGCCGACGAAGGCGCGGGGCTGACGGTCGCCGCCGAGCGGCATCACCCATACGTCCCAGCCGCCCTGCTCGTCGCGCTCGTCGTAGGCGAGGTGCCGCGCGTCGGGCGACCACGACGCCGTGATGCCCGAGCTGCGTCCGGGGAGCAGCTCCTCCTCCGGGCCGCTCCCGTCGGCGGCCTTCCAGAACAAACTGCCGAGCTTCCCCGGCAGACCTGACCAGTACGTGACGCGGCGGCCGTCCGGCGTCCACGCCGGCACGCTCCTTATGCCCGGCCCGGAGGTCAGCCGGGCGAACGCCCCGCGCTCCCAGTCGAGCACCCAGATGTCGGGCGTGCCGATCCGCGTCGAAAGTGCAATCTGGCGACCGTCGGGGCTGAGGCGCGGGAACATGAAGTCGCGCCGCTCGCCCGACACCGGCTCTACCTTGCCCTTGCGGTCCACGAACACCAGGCCGCGATCGGCCTCGAGCGCGCCGCCCGGGACGTAGGCGAGCGAGCCTTGGCCCGAGACGCTGAAGTGGGCGCCGCCCGAGGCGTTGGTTCGCAGGCCCTCGAGCACGGGCACGGAAGCGCCGGTCACCTCGAGCCGCCGCAGGTCGAAGGGCGCCGCCAGCAAGGTGTCGCCGCGCACGTAGAGCAGGTGCCCGCTCGCCGCGTAGCGCGCGTAGAAGCCGTGCTCCGACAGCAGGCGCGTCTTTCCGGTCGCGAGCGTCACGATGCCGATCGGCGCCTCGTCGAACGACGTGCCTCCCGCGATGCCGACCGTGACGAGCGCCGCCTCGCCCCCGGGAAGGACCTGGGGCCAGCGGTGGCTGCGCTCCCCGCTCGAGCGGTCCGGTGTCGTGAGCGGTGCCGGGTTGCCGCCGTTCGCCGATACGCGGGCGAGACCCGTGAAGTTGCCGGGCGTGAAGACGATCGTGTCGTCCGGGCCGAAGCTGCCGCCGCGTCCGTCCGGCGCGTCGCACAGCGTGACGGCCGGGCCGCCGGCAATCGGCACCTTCTTGAGCTTCCCGGCGGCGGTGAAGCCGACCCACTCGCCGTCCGGCGAGAAGAATGGCGCGTCTGCGCCCTCGGTGCCAGGGAGCGGCGTCGCTTCGAGCTGGTCCAGGGCACGCGAGTAGAGCTGCCGGGTGCCAGCCGGTCCGCCGAGGTAGACGAGGCGCCTGCCGTCGGGTGAGAGGGCCAGGGCCGAGCCCCGGCCGAGAAACAAGGCCTCGCCCTCGGGGAGCGCCGCGACGAATCGCATCACGGGTCGCGACGGCGCGGCGCTCGAGCGGCCGAGCCAGTAGGCGGCGAGACCTGCCGCGAGCGCGAGGAGCGCCGCCAGACCCGCCGCCGCGGGCCACCGCAGTCCTCCACGCCGCGCGCTCGGGCTCGCGGCTTGCCCCTCGGACCCGCCCGAGGCGATGAAGCTCAGCTCACGCTTCAGGTCGTGCGCGCACTGCCACCGCTCGTCTGGATCCTTGGCCAGGCAGGCCTTCACCACCCGGTCGAGACCCGGCGGAGCCATCGGCAGCAGCGCCGCGATCGGCGGCGGGTCCGCCTGCAGGATCGCTGCGATCACGCTCGCCTGGCTCCTGCCCGTGAACGCCCGCTGCCCGGTGAGCATCTCGTAGAGCACGAGGCCGAGCGCCCAGATGTCCGAGCGCGCGTCCGGCTCGCGGCCCTCGAGCTGCTCGGGCGACATGTACTGGAACGTCCCGAGGAGCGTGCCTTCCTGCGTGAGCGGCTTCTGCTGCGTCTGTAGCGCGGAGACGGCGTTTCCCGGCGCCGCACCCGCGCCGTCGCCCCTGAGCTTGGCGAGGCCGAAGTCGAGCAGCGTCGCCCCGGCCTTGGTGAGCATGATGTTCCCGGGCTTGAGATCCCGGTGCACGATCCCCTGGCGGTGCGCCTTGTCGAGGCCGTCCGCGATCTCGATCGCGTGCCGCAGGCTGGTCTCGACCGGGAGCGCTCCCTTCTCGAGCCGCTCGGCGAGAGTCGTGCCCTGCAAGTACTCCATCACCAGGAAGTCGACCGGCCCCTCGGCCGTTTCCTGGTGCCCCACGTCGTAGAGGGTGCAGATGTGGGGATGGCTGAGGCTCGACACGACCCGGGCCTCGCGCTCGAAGCGCTCCCGCCGCTCGGGGTCGGCGAGGTGGCTCGGCAGCACCTTGATCGCGACGGTCCGATCGAGCCGCGTGTCGCGCGCTTTGTAGACCTCGCCCATCCCGCCCGCGCCGATCAGCGTCGCGATCTCGTACGGTCCGAGCCGGGTCTCCGGGGCGAGGGGCATCGTGTCGTTCGTGTTCCGGCCAGAGCCTAACCCGAAAGGCGCTGCGAACGCCCGTGGCGCGGGTGTGGCGAGCCGAGCTCGAGGTCAGCCGAGGCGGGAGAGCGCGTCCTGCGCGGCGAGCCGGTACACCGGCCGAGGGGCTATCGCGTCCTCGCGCAGGCAAGCCTCGGCCAGCTTGATCGCGTGCTCGTCGCCGTTCGCGACGGCGCGGTCGACGAGCGTCGCCGCGTCGGGCGGATCGGCCTCGGCCAGCGGCTGGCTCGGACGATCGCCCATGGCGACGTAGAGCGCCGCCGCCGCCTGCCAGGCGTAGCGCATGAGCGCGCGCGTGCCCGCCTCGTCGGCGTAGGGCAGCAGCAGGCGCGCGGCGCTCGGGCCCGTCACCGCGTGGACGAACGTGATCACCTTGCCCGGCGTCGCGTTCTCCAGGTAGACGCGGGCGAACGCCTGAGTCAGGTCCGAGAAGAAGGCGGACGGATCGCCGCTCACCGCCACGCGCGAGGCGACGTCCCGGAAGGGCGTGAAGCCGTAGAGGCCGACGAGCCGATCGGTGATGAAGCCGTAAGAGTGGCGTTCGCTCGCGGGAAGCAGCTCGAGGGTCGCCACTGCCTGCGAGGGCTGCTCGCTGCCGGACGCCGCCGTGGTCTCCGGCAGCCGCGTGAAGTTGGCGGCCCAGTAGGCGAGCCCTTCGGCCAGCTCGTGGAGCCGCGGCGGCGTCTCGCGCGCCGCGAGCGCGCGCGCCGCGTGGCCGGTGCGGATCGCGCCGTGCGTGGCGACCGCGACGAAGCCGGGCGCGAGCCGCGGCACCCACAGCCGGAGGACCTGTGGCCACGGGGCCTCTGCGAGCTCGCGCCGGAAGAACACCGCCCAGTCCGCCACGCGCTCGCGGCGGCCGAGCACGGCCTGCCAGCCGTCGGTCGCGATCGGGTGGCCTGGGGCGGGCGGCGGCGCGAGGCGACCGGCGTAGCCCTCGACCCAGCGCGCGACGGCGTCGGCGCGGCCGAGCGCCACGAGCGCCTCGGCCGCCATCGGTCCGTGATTGGCGAGCCCG
>CAZMRX010000487.1:0-3824 GCA_964568755.1 uncultured Acidobacteriota bacterium
CCCCGCCGCGCCCGCCGCCCGCGGGGTCGCGCGTGACGCGCGCCGAGCGCCGCCGGCCCAAGCTGCTGGTGATCACGGGCCTCTCCGGCTCGGGCAAGACCCACGTTTCGCGCGCGCTCGAGGACGCCGGCTGGTTCTGCGTCGACAACCTGCCGCTCGCGCTGGTGCCGTCGTTCGGTGAGCTGGTGCGGCGCTCGCCGGAGCTGCGGCACACGGCGCTGGTCGTCGACCTGCGCGAGCGCGGCTTCCCGGGCACCTTCCCGGACGTCTACCGCGCGCTGCGGCGGGAGGCCGGGCTCGCGGCGTCCCTGGTCTTCCTCGAGGCGGACGACCGCACGCTGCTGCGCCGGTTCAGCGAGACGCGCCGGCCGCACCCGCTCTCGGGCCGCGAGCCGGCGGCGATCGGGATCCGGGCCGAGCGCGAGGCGCTGCGCGGAGTGCGGCGGCTGGCCGACGCGATCCTCGACACCTCGCGCTTCACGGTGCACGAGCTGCGCGACTACGTCCGCGAGCGCTACGACACGCGGGCCGAGGCGCGCCGGATGCTGGTGTCGGTGCTGTCGTTCGGCTACAAGTTCGGGCTGCCGCCCGAGGCCGACCTGGTGTTCGACGCCCGCTTCCTCGCAAACCCGAACTTCGTCCCGGGGCTGCGGCGGCTGACGGGGGCGGACGCGCCGGTCGTGAGCTTCCTGCGGCGCAAGCCCGACACCAGCCGCTTCCTGAAGCGGGTGCTCGAGCTGGTGGGCTTCGTGCTGCCGCGCCACGAGCGCGAGGGCCGCAGCTACCTGACGCTGGCGATCGGCTGCACCGGCGGCCGGCACCGCTCGGTGATGCTCGCGAACGCGGTGGGGGCCGCGGTGCGGAAGATGGGCTTCCCGGTGCGCGTGCTGCACCGGGACGTGGGCCAGAGGTGAAGCCATGATCGGGATCGTGGTGGTGACGCACGGTCGGGTGGCCGAGGAGCTCGTGAACGCGGCGCGCACGATCCACGGCGAGCTGCCCGGGATCGTGGCCGTGCCGCTCGGCTGGGGCGACGACGCGGCGGCGGCGAGCGCCGCGATCGAGCGGGGAATCGCGGAGGTCGGCGGCGAGGGCGCGCTGGTGCTGACCGACATGTTCGGCGGCACGCCCACCAACCTGAGCCTGCCGTTCCTCTCCGACAAGGTCGAGATCGTGACCGGCGTCAGCCTGCCGATGATCATCAAGGCGGCGGGGCTGCGCGAGGGAGCGCTCCAGGAGGTGGCGCGCGCGGTGCGCGAGCAGGGCAAGGGAGCGATCTTCGTGGCGAGCGAGATCCTGGCGGCGCGCAAGTCGTGATCCGGCGCTCGCTGCGGATCCGGAACCGGCTCGGGCTGCACGCGCGCGCGGCGGCGCGCTTCGTGCACACCGCGGGCCGATTCCGCTCGCAGGTGAGCGCGGGCCGCGACGGGCGCACCATGGACGGCAAGTCGATCCTGGGGATCCTGCTGCTCGGCGCGTCGCAGGGCACCGAGATCGAGGTGACGGTGGACGGTCCGGACGAGGCCGAGGCGCTCGCGGCGCTCGAGGCGCTGGTCGCGGACGGCTTCGGGGAGATCGCGTGACGGTCCTGCGCGGGACGGGCGTCTCGCCCGGCGTCGCCGTGGGCCAGGCGCTGGTGGTCGAGCACGAGGCGGGGCCCGTGTTCCGCCTGTCGCTCACGCCCGACGAGTGCTCCGCCGAGGTGGAGCGGCTGGAGCAGGCGCTCGCCGCCTCGGCGGCCCAGATCGAGGCGATCAAGCAGCGGCTCTCGCGCGAGGTGGGCGCCAAGCACGCCTACATCTTCGACGCCCACCTGCTGATGCTGCGCGACCCGCTGCTGCGGGAGCGCGCGGCCGAGGTGGTGCGCGAGCAGTCGGTCAACGCCGAGTGGGCGCTGCGGACGGTGTCCGAGAGCCTGCACGCGCTGTTCAGCCAGTTCTCCGACGCGTACCTGCGCGAGCGCAGCACCGACCTCGACGACGTGATCGGCCGCGTCCAGCTCAACCTGCGCGGCTCGCCCGGCGCGCCCTCGCTCGCGCGGCTGCCCGAGCCCGTGGTGCTGGTCGCGGGCGACCTGCGGCCCTCGGAGGCCGCCGAGCTCGACTGGGACAAGGTGCTGGCGATCGTGACCGACGTGGGCTCCTCGACCTACCACACCGCGATCATCGCCCGCTCGCTCGGGATCCCGGCGGTGGCCGGGCTCAAGGACGCCACGCGGCAGATCCCGCCGGGCGCGCTCGTCGCCGTGGACGGGGTCAAGGGCGAGGTCGTGGTCGAGCCCTCGCCCGAGGCGCTCGGCGCGCTGCGAGCGGCGCGGGAGCGGCACCGGCGCGAGGACGAGCGGCTGCGCGGCACGCGCGGCCTGGCCGCGTGCACGCCCGACGGCGTCGTGGTGCGCCTCGAGGCCAACGTCGAGTTCCCCGAGGAGGCGGCCACGGCGCAGCTCTACGGCGCCGAGGGGATCGGGCTGTTCCGCTCGGAGTACCTGCTCGGGCGCGGCCTGCGCTTCCCGACCGAGGAGCAGCAGCTCGACGTCTACCGCCGCCTGCTGGAGCAGATGCACCCGTTCCCGGTCACGGTCAGGACCTGGGACGTGGGCGGCGAGGCGCTCGGGCCCGCGGGGCCGTCGAGCCCGAACCCGGCGCTCGGCGAGCGGGCGCTGCGGCTGATGCGCCGGTCCGCGGAGCCGTTCCGCGTGCAGCTGCGCGCGCTGCTGCGGGCGGGCGCCTCGGGACCGGTCCGGATCATGTTCCCCTTCGTGAGCGGCCTCTCCGACCTGCGCGTGGCGCTCTCGCTCGTCGAGCAGGTCAAGGCGGAGCTGCGCGCCGAGGGCACGCCCTTCCGCGACGACGCGCCGGTGGGGGTGAACATCGAGGTGCCGAGCGCCGCGGTGGTGGCGGACCGGCTGGCGGCCGAGGTGGACTTCTTCAGCGTCGGCACCAACGACCTGATCCAGTACCTGCTGGCGGTGGACCGCACCGACCCGCGCGTGTCCGGGCTGTACGAGCCGCTGCACCCGGCGGTGCTGCGGACGCTCGCGGGCATCGCTCGCGCGGCGGTGGCCGCGGAGCGCCCGCTCTCGGTCTGCGGCGAGATGGCCGGCCAGCCGCTGCAGGCCGTGCTGCTCGTCGGCCTCGGCTACCGCGAGCTGTCGATGGCGCCGTCGGCGATCCCGCGCGTCAAGGAAGCCCTGCGCGCGGTGCCGGCGGCCGAGGCCCAGGCCCTCGCGGCCCGCGCGCTCGAGCTGTCGAGCGGGACCGAGATCGAGGCGCTGGTGCGGGAGGCGCTCCCGGAGGTCGCTCGAACGGCTCAGTAGGCGGCGGTTTCTCGCATCGCGGCCGCCAGCGTCGCGACCTGCGGCAGGATGGCGTCCTCGAGCACCGGGTTGTAGCCGACGAAGGTGTCGAGGGCGCCCACGCGCTTGACGGGCGCGTCGAGGTGCTCGAACAGCTCGCCCGCGATGCGGGCCGCGATCTCGGAGCCGTAGCCCCAGGACAGGCAGTCCTCGTGGGCCACCACCACGCGGCCGGTGCGGCGCACGCTGGCGGCGACCCCTTCCCAGTCGTAGGGGCTGAGCGTGCGCAGGTCGAGCACCTCGGCCTCGATGCCCTCGGCCGCCAGCTGGCGCGCGGCCACCAGCGAGCGCTGCACCAGCGCCCCGAAGGTGACGACGGTGACGTCCTTGCCCTCGCGCACGCGCGCCGCCTTGCCGAAGGGGATCATGTAGTCGGGCCCGGGGTAGAGGCCCTTGTTGTGGGTCTGGCGGTAGAGGTGCTTGTGCTCGAGGAACAGCACCGGGTCGTCGCAGCGGATGGCGGTGCGCA
>CAZMRX010000488.1:0-3822 GCA_964568755.1 uncultured Acidobacteriota bacterium
TTCCTGCAGGAGCTCTCCGAGTTCTTCCTGGCCTTCGAGGGGATGTACGATGGCTTCCGGGCGCGCGCGGCCGAGGTGCACGCGCTTCTCCGGGCCGAGAGCACCGGCTTCGTGCTGGTGGCCGGCCCGCAGCCCCAGGCGCTCGAGGAAGCGCTGTTCTTCCACGAGCGCCTCGCGGAGAAACGCATGTCGTTCGTCGGCTTCCTGGTCAATCGCGTGCACGCCGATCCCGCCCGCGAGCGCGGCGCCCGCCGCGGCGGCGCGGCCAGCGTCGAGCCGGAGCTGCGTGCGCTGCTCGTCGCCACGCTGCGCGAGCAGCAGGTGCTGGCGCGCGTCGAGCGGCGCGCCATCGCGCGGCTCGAGGTCGACACGCGCGAGCGGCCGGTGCTGGTGCCCGAGCTGGAGCAGGACGTCCACGACCTGCGCGGCCTCGCGGCGTTCGCCGAGCTCGTCTTCGCCGCCGCCCCGCAGCGGGTGGCTGCGGCGGGAGCCTCGCGATGAAGACGCGGCTCATCCTGTATTCGGGCAAGGGCGGCGTCGGCAAGACCAGCCTGTCGGCGGCCACCGCGATCCGGGCGGCGCAGCTCGGGCAGCGCACGCTCGTGGTCTCGACCGACTCGGCCCACAGCCTGCGCGACGCGCTCGACTGCGCCGTGGGCGCCGAGCCGACCCGGATCCTGCCCCGCCTCGACGCGGTCGAGGTGGACGTGAACGTCGAGCTGGAGAGCCACTGGGGCACCATCCACGAGTACCTGACCCGCTTCATGACGTTCCGCGGGGTCGACGAGACCGTGGCCGAGGAGATCGCGATCCTGCCCGGGATGGAGGAGCTGTTCAGCCTGGTGCGAGTCGCGGCCTGGGCCAGCAGCGGCGAGTGGGACACGATCGTGATCGACTGCGCCCCGACCGGCGACACCGTGCGCATGCTGGCGGTGCCCGAGGTGCTGAGCTTCTACTTCTCGCGCATCTTCCCGATCCAGCGCACGGTCGTGCGCACGGTGCGCCCGGTGGCGATGCGCATGACCGACATGCCGATCCCGACGGACGACGTGTTCGCGGCGGTGAAGCGCGTGTACCAGCAGATGGAGGGGATCGGCCCGCTGCTGCAGGACCCGCGCCACAGCTCGATCCGTATCGTGCTCAACCCCGAGCGCATGGTCATCAACGAATCGCAGCGGCTCTACACCTACCTGAGCCTGTTCGGCTTCCCGGTCGACGCCATCGTCGCGAACCGGGTGCTGCCCGAGGCGGCGCGCTCGGCCTACTTCGACAAGTGGTTCGCGCTGCAGGCCGGGCACCTGGCCTGGGCGCGGCAGGCGTTCGAGCCGCTGCCGTTCTTCGAGGCGCCCCTCTTCGACCGCGAGATGGTCGGCGTGGAGATGCTCGAAGAATTCGGCCGCAAGGTCTTCGGCGACGGCAACCCGGCGGCGGTGCTGCACCACGAGCGGCCGGTGGAGGTGAAGAAGGAAGGACGCGCCTGGGCGCTCTACCTGCGCCTGCCGTTCGCCGAGAAGGATCGGATCCAGGTCTTCGCCAAGGGCGACGAGCTGGTCGTGCAGGTGGACAATCAGCGCAGGCACCTCATGCTGCCGCGCACGCTGGCGGGCCGGCAGGTGAAGAGCGCCGTCTTCACCGACCAGCGGCTGCGGGTCGGCTTCGGAGCCAAGGAGGCGTCGTGAGCGGCGGCAAGAGCGGTTCGGGCGGAGTCAAGAAGCCGTGCTGCATGGTGTCGGAGATCCTCGAGGAGGCCGGCATCGACCGCGAGCGCGCCCGCCAGATCCGGCAGCAGGTGCTCGAGGGCGTGATCTTGATGTGCCAGTGGCAGCTGCAGCGGATGCAGGCGGACCCACCCGCGGAGCAGCCGGCGCCCCGGGGCCGCCGCGGCCGCAAGATCGCGGTGGAGTGATGCTGCTACGATGAACGCATGCGCATGATCCCCGGACGACGCGTCGCGGCGGCAGCGGTGGTGCTGCTGGCTCTCGCAGCCCTGCCCGGCCGCGACACCCGCGCCGCCGAGATCTCGGTGCTGGTCGGCGGCGCGAGCCCCGGCGAGAACTGGGGCACGGCCTGGGGCGGAATGTTGACGATCACGCTCTTCAACATCGTCCACGGCGAGGTTGAAGGAGCCTACCAGGGAGGCGCTCTCGAGGGCACCAGCCTCTACACCGCTTCCGCCAAGGCCTACCTCGGCCCGACGATCGGGCGATTCGTGCCGTACGGCGGGATCGGCGCGGGCGTCTACCACCAGTCGCTGCCGATCGACGACGACCAGGGGACGACCGGCCTCCTTTTCGTGGGCGCCAAGCTGAAGTTCCCGATGGGGCTGGTGCTGCGCGGCGAGTACCAGTGGGTCGACCTGCCCGACGCCGCACCCCTGTTGTTCGACAACCGCTACTTCTTCGCGGTCGGGCTCTCCTTCTAGGCGTTCGCAGGGTCCGGGCCGCGCGGGACGCCGTCCCCCGCGGTGTTACACTTCCCCCGGCCATGGTGTTCCTGAACTACACCGCGATGCAGATGACGGCCAAGATCGTCTACTACGGCCCGGGCCTGTGCGGGAAGACCACGAACCTCCGCTGCATCCACGACAAGACCGCCCCGCGCTCGCGCGGCGACATGGTGAGCCTCGAGACGGAGGCCGATCGCACGCTGTTTTTCGACCTGCTGCCGCTGGACGTGGGCGTGATCGGCGGGATGAAGGTTCGGCTGCAACTCTACACGGTGCCCGGCCAGGTGTTCTACAACGCGACGCGGCGGCTGGTGCTGAAGGGCGTCGACGGCGTCGTGTTCGTGGCCGACAGCCAGGTGCCGGCCGCCGAGCCCAACGAGGAATCGCTCTCGAACCTGCGCCAGAACCTCGAGGAGCTGGGGCTCGATCCCAAGAGCGTGCCGCTCGTGTTCCAGTACAACAAGCGGGACCTGCGCAACATCCTGCCCGTGGACAAGCTCCAGGAGTCGCTCAACCCGGGCGGGGCGCCCGCCTTCGAGGCGGCCGCCGTCCACGGCGTGGGCGTGTTCGAGACGCTCAAGGAGATCTCGCGGCTCTCGCTCGACTCGGTAAGAGCCAAGGTCGCGGAGCAGAAGAAGTCGGGAGTCGGGGGGGTGGAGCGCCGGGTCCAGGCCGCGCCGACGCCGACGCCGCCGCCTCCCGCGCACGCCGCTCCCGCCAGGCCGGCGACAGCGCCGCATGCGGCGCCCGACACCGGGAAGACGCCCACCGACCCGTCGCTGCTCGAGCCGCTGCAGGTGGAGTTCGCCGAGGAAGACACCGACAAGCTCAAAGTGCGCGCCGTCAAGACGCGCGGTTCGCTCGACCTGGGCCAGGAGCTCGAGAAGCTGCGCGCGATCGCCAGCGACTCCAAGCTCAAGGCGCCCACCGCCGTGAAGGACCGCGAGGTCGACAAGCTGTTCAAGGAGCTGGTGCCCGGCGCGCGGGAGTCAGACCAGGAGGTCGCGCGCAGGGTCGCGCTCGACGTCCCGGAGCACCTGCTGCGCGGCCTCACCGACCTGCGCATCCACCTGGGCTTCGACAGAAACGGCCGCGAGGAGATCCAGCGCGACGCCGTGCGCGTCACCCTCGTCCGCACCCGCAAGCTTCAGCGCCTGCGCCTGCAACTCGACCTAGAGCTTAGAAGCAAGGAATAGCACCGCCTGGGGCCGCACCGCCCAGGGACGCACCCGCCCAGGGGGGCCCGGGGGGCGCGGCGGAAGAGCGCCCCCCGGAAGGCCGGCCCGCAAACCCTGGCCCGTTATCCCTGGCCCGTTATCCCAGGCCCGCTATCCCAGGCCCGTTATCCCTGGCCCGGTATCCCATGCCCGTTATCC
>CAZMRX010000489.1:0-3820 GCA_964568755.1 uncultured Acidobacteriota bacterium
AGCAGCACGCCCTCCTCGACGTTCAGGCGGTCGGCGCTGCCGCCGGCGACGGAGCGGCCGGGGTTCCGCCCCTGGCGCACGTTGCCGAGGTAGACCCGGCCGTCGGGCGCCTCGATTCGCAGATCGAGGTCGTTCACGATCGCGACGCTGCTGCCGAACGCGCCGGGGTAGTCGGTCCAGGCGAGGACCACGCGCAGCGGGACGCTCGTGTCCACCACGTCGAGCCCGAACGTCGCGCGGCCGCCCGTCGCGAGGCCAGCAGCCTCGTCCCGCAGCCAGAGCTTGCGCCGCTCGCCGGCGAAGTAGAGCGAGTCCTCGACGTTCGGCTGGCCCCAGCCCTGCGTATTGTTCGGGAAGACGCCCTCGCCCTTCGCGTCGAAGGCGCCGGCGGTCAGCTCGACGCTGCCCGCGAGGAGCACCGCCTTCAGGAGCGCTGCCGAGGGTGTGAAGGCGTTCGCCGGCTCCGGCGCGCCGGTCGGGTGGAAGCCCTCCGTGAAGTACTGGCGCATCAGGGCGACGGCCCCGGCGGCCGCCGGAGTGGACATGCTGGTGCCCGAGCGCTGGAAGTAGCCCTGGTTGAAGGTCGCCGTGTCGTTGTCGCCGTGGGCCGAAGTGACCACGGGCGGGACCACCACCGTCGGCTTGAGCCGGTTGTCGCTCGTGGGGCCGAAGCTCAGCGCCCCGCCCCCGACGCTGATGCCGTTCTTGGCCGTGGCTGGCGCCTGGACCTGGCCGTAGTTCCCGTCGCAGGACAGGATCAGGAAGTCCGGGTGCGTCCACATGTACTCGTCGAAAGCGCGGCTCATCGACGAGTAGTTGCGGTAGACGCCGTCCTGCGCCCAGCTGTCGCTGTGCAGCCGCGCCCCGTCCCCGCGCTGCTGGTCGAACATGCGGACGACGTCGCTCACCATCGGCGTCGTCCAGCCCGTGCCCGGCTGCATGTCGCTGAACGAGAGGCGGGCCGCGGGTGCGACTCCCACGCCGTTGGGGTTGCCCGAGCTGCCCGGCACGTCTCGGTTGTCGCAGGCGATCGTTCCCGCCGTGTGCGTGCCGTGGCCTTCCTGGTCGGCCGTGTCGCCCACGTGGATCCAGTAGTTGACGATCTTGCGGTGCGCGAGGTCGGGAACGCGGGTCTCGCCGGGCGCCACGTGCTGCACCGACGGCTGCGCCGGGTCGAAGAAGCACTCGTGGTCCCAGTCGAGGCCGCTGTCTCCGATCCCGACGATCTGGCCTTCGCCGCGCAAACCGCGATCCCAGACCGAGTGGAAGCCGCTCTGCCCGGACTGCACCAGCCAGCTCGTGGTGGCGTTCTGGCCCTCGACCCTCCGGGCTTCCTCGATCCAGCGCACGCCTTCGACGCCGGCGAGGCTCGAGACGGCAGTGGCGGGAACCCGGGCCTGGAGCTCGGAGGCCGCTCGACGCAGGACGCTGCCGCCGGCGGCCGCGAGCGCCGCCTCGAGCTCGGCCGTGGCCTCGCCCGACTGCAGCAGCACGTTGACGGTCACGAAACCGGAGCGGGCCTCGAGCCCGCGCTCGACGCGCAGCGGCGGCGCGAAGGGTGTCACGAGCGACACGAACGGCAGGCCCCTCACCGCCGCGAGCCGCCCGGGCGGCACGTGCGCGACGAACGCGTAGTCGGGCACGTAGTCGACGAGCCGCGCGCCGGCGGCGACCAGAGCGGCCTTCCACTCGGGCCGCACCGGTCCCTGAAGCTGCACCAGCTGATAGCGGCCGGCGGCGCGGCGCGGCCAGGCGCGCCGGGGGCCCGAGGCGAACTCGCCCGCCCCGCGGTCGTAGCGATAGCCGTTGACGAGGAGCCGCGGGCTCTCGTCTCTCGCCCCCGCGACGGCGGCGAGCGCGATCGCCGCCGCACTGAGAAGAGAGATGGACCCCGCTCGTCTCGCCAACGCGCCTCCTGCTTGTTTCCTGAGATGGGACCGCGAGCGCGGTGAGGGACCCGTCGCCTCGGAGGTTAGCCGCTCGAATCACGCGGCGCAACGACTTTCGGCGACTGCCCGGTCCAGTGCTGCGTTCCGTTTGCTCGAATGGCTAACCAGGACACGGATTGCAGCCACGTCGGCGACCGCGGCTTCTCGAGCGGCCACCAGGAGTCCGCCCGCGGGACTAGCGCGGCTTGACGGCCGCGCTCCGCGAACCACATCCCCATGTCGAATCGCCCACGCGACGAGTACAATCCACGCTCGCCGCCGCGCGGGAGACCATGACTGCCTCTTTTCAGACCGCCCTGATGCTGCTCGCCAGTCTGCTGCCGCAGGAGGCCCCCCGGATCGACGGGCAACCGAAGCGCGTGTGCCTCGACGCGCCGCGGGCGATCTTCCAGGTCGAGAACAGGGCGGCCGAGCCCATCCTCGCCGTCCTGAGCGTCGAGCGCTGGTCCGACGAGGGCGACACGGCGGGCTGGGCCATCGTCCAGGAGGACATCACCCAGCGGCAAGCACGGCCGAAGCAGGCCCGCAGCGTGAAGCTGGACCCCCGGCAACGGCGGAACGTCACCTGGGAGCTGACGAAGCGGATCGGTCCCCCGGCGCTGGTCACGGGACGCCACCGCCTGGTGGTGACCTGGGCCGCCACTAGCGACGAGACCGGCGCCGCGGTCACGCACGAGTTCGTCCTGTTGGACTGCGGCGGCTGACAGGATTGACAACACAATCGCCGAGTGACAGCCTCTCGGCCACCAACAGCGCAACGAGCTCCCGTTCGCCCGGGCCGATCCCTCTGGCCCGGCCGCCTTCGTACATAGCCGGCCAAGTTGATGGAGGGTTCATGCAGACTCTGCTCCGCGCCGCGGGCCTTCTTTGCCTCGCCGCGCTCGCCAGACCCGCCGCTGCCACGACCACCCCGACTCTCGTGGTGAACCGGGCATTCGTCGAAGACGGAGTCCTGGTTGTCCGGGGCGACGGCTTCGGCAACAAGCCTCCGTACGTCACGCTCGCGGGCCGGCCGCTCACGGTACGGTCGTTCGGCCGCAAGGAGATCCGGGCGGAGCTTCCCGATCCGACACCGCCGGGGTCCTACTTGCTGGTCGTCGCGCGTCACCCGCGGCGCTTGCCCTTCTTCGCCTTCGACGTCGCGATCGGCCTGGAAGGCGAGCCCGGCCCTCCCGGAGACCCAGGGCCCGCCGGAGAGCCTGGACCTCCCGGGCCGCCGGGCCCCGACGTCACGGCGCAGGTCGCGCTGCTCCAGGAGCTCGTCGCCGGCCTGACGAGCCGCGTCGCGGCGCTCGAGGCGAAGCTGGCGCACGTATCCGTCGCGGGCAACGACATCACCATCTCGGGCGACTCGATCCGGTTGCAGGCCGGCACGGTGGTCGACGTGAGAGCCGGCACCAACCTTTTCCTGGCGGCGGGCGCCACGATCGACGCGAGGGCCAGCGGCAACATGGTCCTCAAGGGCGCGACAATCCAGCTCAACTGAAGGAGGCCGCGATGAAGCGATGCGTCTTCGTTCTTTGGCTCTCCTTCGCAACCGCCACGGCCGCCCGCGCCCAGGCGCCCGCGGCGCGTCTGGGCGACCCGACGAGCCACGGTGGACAGGTGGCGGGACCGGGCGTGCCGACGGTCCTGATCGGCGGGCGGCCGGCGGCCGTGATGGGCGATTGGACGACCTGCCCGCTGTCGAGCGGTATTCCGCCGAACGAGGTGCCGCACGTGGGCGGTCCGATCGTGTCGGGATCGGCCACGGTGTGGATCGGCGGAAAGCCCGCGGCCCGCGCCGGCGACTCCAACACCGAGACCCTGGCCTCCGCGACCATCCTCCTCGGCGAACTGACCGTCCTGATCGGCCCTTGAGACCGACACAG
>CAZMRX010000490.1:0-2313 GCA_964568755.1 uncultured Acidobacteriota bacterium
GTGGGCAGGACGCTGATTCGTCTCTTCGAAGAGGCTCTCCCGGGATTGGTGCAGCCGTTCGTTCAGGCTGTCCTGGCGGGCGGCCAGAACGGAACCTTGTGCGAGCTGTACGACCGGATCCCGAGCCACGACTTCTCCCGAGCCGTTCTGGAAGCCTGCCCTGCGTCGCTAGCGGTGCTCGCGGTCGAGCCCTGTGGCTGGTCGGACCTCGGCACCCCTGCCCGGCTCGAGCGCTTCCTGGGAAGGCCGCCTCGGCATCGGGAGGCCCTGGCCGCGTCGGCCATGTGATCAAGGAGGGAAACGTGCGTGACGAACGTGTCCGGTTGACCGATGTCGATACCCGACGGCTCCACAGCCTTCTGGCCGGCGCGGGGCCCGCCGACCCCAAAGATGCCGCCAGCATCGCGCTCCTGGAGCGTCACGTGGACCAGGCCGAGGTCCTGCCTGCAAGGCACATCGACGCAGACATCGTCACGATGGACTCCGAGGTCGTCGTGAGGGACCTCGACACTCACCAGACGATCGTTTTCCGGGTCGTGTTTCCAACGATGGCCGACGCTGACGCTCGGAGGATCTCGGTGCTGGCCCCTCTGGGCATGGCCGTCCTCGGCCGCAGCGCCGGCGAGCACGTCACCTGGCAAACCCCGGGAGGCCCGCGTCGGCTACGCGTGGATCGCGTGCTCTACCAGCCGGAGCGTGAGGGGAGGGACATGGCCTGATGCCGGCGCTCGACTGCTGAAAGGAGTGGAGCTGTGAGGGTCAGAGGTCTCATGAAGACGCCGGTCACGACGGTGGATCCAGGCGAAAGCCTGCACGTCGCCGATGGGATCATGAGCCTGGGCGGCATTCGCCACCTGCCCGTCGTGCGTGGGCCCGCGCTCGTCGGAATCATTACTCACCGCGACATCCTCCGCGCTCCATCGACTCTGGCTGGCACCTCGCCTGGCTTCGCCGGAGGCGCGCCCGCCGTGCTGAAGGTGCTGAGAGTCTGCGACGTGATGACGAGGGATGTCGTCACGATCGTGTCGTTCGGGCGGCGGTCGCGCGTTACATGTCGTCGCTCTTGAGGAGCCCCCATGACTATCAGCGTGCGCGGCGACGGCATCGACGTGAGCCCGAAGCTGGGCGGCCTCGTGGAACGGCGTTTGTTCTTCGCGCTCTCGCGATTCGGCGGGCGTGTGAGGGCGGTGTCCGTTGGCCTCGCGGACCTGAACGGGCCCCGTGGCGGCATCGACAAGAGATGCTCCATGCGGGCCCGCCTGGCTCCCCGCGGCACCGTGAGAGTCGAGGACACCGACAGCGATCTGCCGGCGGCGATCGATCGCGCGGCCACGCGGCTGGCGCGGGCGGTGACGCGAGCGTTGGAGCGCCGGCGCGAGGGAGCACGCCCCCCTGGAAGCGGCGATCGAGGAACCAACCCATGAACGACGCCCTGAACGAGACCCTGCCGCGGCTCCAGGCGCCGCCGCGCCCGCCCTCTCCCTCCGTCCTCCGCTCCACGCCGGCGTGGCACACGCTGTCCGTGGCGGCGGCTCTGGATCGCCTCGACACCGCCCAGGGCGGCCTGAGCAGCGCGGAAGCCGCGCGCCGCCTGGCCGCGCACGGCCCGAACGAGCTCGAAGCCTCCGGCCGAGCCTCCCCTTGGAGCCTCCTCCTCGCGCAGTTCAAGAACGTGCTGATCCTGATCCTCATGGTCGCGGTCGGGCTCTCCGCCCTGCTGGGGCACACCCTGGAGGCGGTCGTCATCGCGGTCATCCTGCTGTTCGCGGTGGTGCTGGGCTTCGTCCAGGAGTACCGCGCCGAGCGCGCGATCGAGGGGTTGCGTCGAATGGCAGCGCCCGCCGCGACCGTGCTGCGGGACGGCGATGAACGGGACGTCCCGGCGCGCGGGGTGGTGCCGGGTGACGTCGTTCTCCTGGAAGCCGGCACCCGCGTGCCCGCGGACGCGCGGGTGATCGAGGCCGTCAACCTGAAGATCGAGGAAGCTGCGCTGACCGGAGAGTCTCTGCCGGCGACGAAAGCCACCGATGCCCTGAACGACGCCGACCTGGCCGTGGGAGACCGCGCGAACATGGTCTACGCCGGCACGTCCGTCAGCTACGGCCGAGGGTCGGCGGTGGTGGTTGCAACCGGTATGAGGACGGAGTTCGGGGCGATCGCGCGGCTGTTGCAGGGCGTGGAGAGCCGCCGCACGCCCCTCCAGCAGAACCTCGACCGGGTGGGCCACCTGCTAGCCCGCGCCGCCGTGGCGGTCGTCACGCTGATCGTCGTCCTCGGCCTCGTCCGCGGCCAGTCCCTGTGGGACATGGTGAT
>CAZMRX010000490.1:2413-3817 GCA_964568755.1 uncultured Acidobacteriota bacterium
TGGTCGGCCAAGGGAGACCCGACGGAGCTCGCGCTCATCGTCGCGGCGGCGAAGGCCGGCCTGCACAAGCACGAGCTGGATGCCGCTTCCCCGCGCGTCTCCGAGATCCCGTTCACTTCCGAGACCAAGCGGATGACGACCCTGCACCGCACCCCAGACGGAATCGTGGCCTACTCGAAGGGGGCGCCCGAGGTCATCCTCGCAGGCTGCAGCCGGCTCGTTTCAGATGAGGGCGAGCGTGCGATCCAGGCGATCGACCGGGAGCGCGTGCTCGCGGCGGCCCGGGAGATGGCGCGCCAAGCCCTGCGGGTGCTCGCGGTAGCGCTGAAGCATGGTGCCGGTCTCGAGGATGCCGAACGCGGGATGACGTTCGTCGGGCTCGTCGGAATGAGCGATCCGCCGCGGCCGGAGGCGGGACCGGCCATCAAGACCTGCGAGCGCGCGGGCATCAAGCCCATCCTGATCACGGGAGACCACGTCCTGACCGCTGAAACGGTGGCTCGCGAGCTCGGCGTGCTCAAGCGGGGTCGCGTGGTGACGGGCGCAGAGCTCGACGCGATGAGCGACGAGCAGCTCCAGCAGCAGGTGGCGGAGATCGAGGTCTACGCCCGCGTGTCGCCCGCCCACAAGCTACGGGTGGTCACGGCCTGGCAGAACACGGGGCGCTACGTGGCGATGACTGGAGACGGCGTCAACGACGCCCCGGCGCTGAAGAAGGCGGACATCGGCGTGGCGATGGGCATCGCGGGAACCGACGTCACCAAGGACGCCGCGGCCATGACGCTCACCGACGACAACTTCGCTTCGATCGTGGCCGCGGTCGAGGAGGGACGCGGCGTCTTCAGCAACATCAAGAAGTACCTGATGTACCTGCTCTCGTCGAACGTCGGCGAGATCGGGCTCATGGCGGGAGCGTCGCTCCTGGGCATGCCGCTCCCGCTCACGGCCGTCCAGATCCTGTACGTGAACCTCGCGACGGACGGCCTGCCCGCGCTGGCGCTGGCCGTGGATCCTCCCGAACCCGATCTCATGCGGCGGCCGCCGCGCGACCCCAGGATCGGCATCTTCACGCGGCCGGTCCTGACCCTGACCATCCTGGGCGGTGTCTGGTCGATGCTGATCAACATCGGCCTCTTCGCCTGGGCGCTGGGCTCCGGGCGCGGCGTGGCGGAAGCGGTGACGATGACGTTCGTGTCGCTGGTCCTGATCCAGTTCTTCAAAGCCTACAACTTCCGCTCGGACCGCCATTCGGTGCTCGTCCGGCCGTTCGCGAACAAGTGGCTGAACCTCGCCATCGTCTGGGAGCTCGCCGCCCTGGCGCTGATCATCTACGTGCCGGTGCTCAACAAGCCGTTCGGGACGTTCCCGCTCCCCCTCGTGGACTGGGTCATCGTGACGGCCGCG
>CAZMRX010000491.1:0-3806 GCA_964568755.1 uncultured Acidobacteriota bacterium
GCGGAACAGGTTGCGCGCCACGGGCAGGGTCGCGGGACCGCGCACGACGGCGGCCGCCGCCGCGGTGATCTGGAAGATCTGCCCCCGGGCCAGGTCGACCGGGTGCGTGATCACGAAGTCGGCCGTGGTTGCCGTGGTGGCCTTGTTGATCGCCACGACCACCATGCGCTCGTCGCGGCCCGCGTCGACGCTCGCGTAGACGGAGGTCGTTTCGTGATTCGAGGTGGCGGCGAGAAGGCCGGTGTCGCCGAAGCGGCCGAGCGCCCCGTCGTAGTTGCAGTACGCGGCGAAGGCCGCGTCGAGGAAGCGGTTGGCGCTGCCGAGGTCCCACATCGCGGCCGCGAACACCTGCTCGCGCCCGAAGATGCCGAGCACGTCCGCCTGCGCGATCGCTCCCGAGATGTGGTCGGTGCCGCCGTAGTTGTACTCGGTGATCGCGATGCGCGTGCCGGGATAGTGCGCGGCGATCTTCTCGCGCATCCGCGGCAGCAGCCGGATCGCGCCCACGCGCGCGTCCTGCGAGATCCAGCTCGTCTCGACGTAGACCGGGTCCCAGAGCGAGCGCGGGGCCTGGACGCGGGCCGCGGCCACCTCGGGGGCGCCGCTCGCCTCGGTGATGCGCACGCCGCCGCCGCGCGCCTCCGGGTACCAGTGGAGGTCGAGCACGTCGAGCAGGCGGCGGCCCGTGCGCCCCTCGGCCTCGCGCATCGCGGCGAGGTAGTGGTCCAGGAAATCGCGGCCGCGGGCGTCGGGAGCGTCCTGCAGGCTCGTGAAGCCGGCCCAGCCGTAGCTGACGGGGCCGAAGACGAGGGCCGACGGCGCCGCGGCCTTGATGCCCGCCGCGAAGGCGGTTGCGCGCTCGACGATCTCCCCGTAGGTGACCGCCCCGGTGGGCCGGATGCGCGCGTGGGTGTGGGCCCACAGGTCGGGCTCGTTGTCGAGCGAGTAGAAGATCGTGCGCGCGGGGTCGCGGCGCGCGTCGGAGACGGACTCGAGCCAGGCCACGAACTCGTCCTGGTAGACGACGCGATCGCCCGTGTCGGGGGGGAAGGAGAAGCCGCGCCCCTTGGTCGGACGCGACTCGTGGAAGCGCGTCTGCAGCCAGTTGGGCGTCTGGTTCACGTCGCCGCCGCCCGCCTTGTCGGCCGAGACGTAGCCTGCGATCGGGACGGTCACCACCATCGAGGCTCCCGCCGCGTGGGCGCGCGCCACGAACGGGCGCACGGCCTCGCCCGGGACGTCGCCGCCGCCGAGGTAGTCGTCGTTCTGGTGCAGGTAGTCCGAGCCCGCGTTCGAAGCGTTCGTCTCCCAGTTGTAGGCGGTCAAGCGATTCCCGCCGCTGCGTCCCAACCGGAGGCCGCGCGCGCGTCCCCCCCAGTCGGAGCCGTTCGTGCCGTAGACGAAGGGCGAGATCGGCTGGCGCGGGCCCGTCGAGTCGATCGTGAAGCGGACGGCCCCTGCGGGGCCGGCCGGGGGCTGCGTCGTCGGCGTCGCGACTCCCGGCGAGGTACCGCCCCCGCCCCCGCCTCCGCACGCTCCGAGGGCGAGGCTCGCGCAGGCGGCGACGAGCCGGTACCGAAGGGTCATCCCCAGACCCTAGCACGCCGTCCGCCTCGCCGGGACCCGGGGGCCGGTTGCCCTGGGGCGGCGCGCGCGCGGAGAATACGCGCACCTTTCAGGGGGTGAATCGATGAAACGCGCATGGCGTGCAGTGCTCTTGGCCTGCTCGGTGCCGGCCGTGGCGGCCGCGGGCGAGTTGCAGGACGACCTGCGCGCCCGGCGCGCGCGCGTGATGCAGGCCCTCGGTCCCGAGAGCGTGCTCGTCCACTGGAGCGCGCCCGTGCGCGTCTACTCGCTGGACGTCGACTACGAGTACCGGCAGGACAGCGACCTGCTCTACCTCACGGGCGTCGACCAGGAGGGCACGACGCTCGTGCTGCTGCCGGGCAACAAGGCAAAGAAGAGCATCCTGTTCGTGAGAGATCCCGACGCTCGTCGCGAGCACCGCGAGGGACACCTGCTCACGAAGCAGGAGGCGCTCGAGGCGAGCGGTGTCGACGAGGTGAGGCTCGCTTCGGAGCTCGACGGCTTCCTCGCCAGCCTGATCAACCGCCAGGCGCCCTTCGAGCGCCGGACGGAGCACTCGGGCGAGTACGACGCCTTCTTCGACGCGCTCAAGGCCGGCAAGGCGCGCCTCGCGCTCGTCTTCGGTCGGCGCCCGGGTCCGAAGGAGGACCTGCCGCCGGCGTACGAGTTCGCCGAGAGGATGCGGCAGCGCGTGCCGGGCCTCTCGGTCACGGACGCGACCGACACCGTCTGGGGCCTGCGGCACGTCAAGACGGCCTGGGAGCGTGCGGCGCTCCAGCGCAGCACGGAGGTCTCGGCGGACGCCCACCGGGCAGCCATGCGCGCCACCAAGCCCGACCGATTCGAGTACGAGGTCGAGGCGGCGCTCGAGAAGGTCTACCTCGAGCGCGGCGCGCCGAGCTGGGGCTATCCTTCGATCGTGGGCAGCGGTCCGAACGCGACGATCCTGCACTACAGCCGCTCCTCGCGGCGGATGAAGGCGGGCGAGCTGCTGCTGATCGACGCGGCGGCCTTCTACGAGGGCATGACTGCAGACATCACGCGGACCTGGCCGGTGAGCGGCAAGTACTCGAAGGAGCAAGCCGATCTGTGGCGCCTGGTGCTGGCGGCGCAGGAAGCTGGCATGAAGGCCGCCGTGGTCGGCAACCGAACCTCGGACGTCGAGAAAGCGGCGGAGCAGGTCGTCAAGGCCGGCCTGCTCGAGCTCGGGCTCGTGACCGACGCCGCTTCGGCGCAGTTTCGCACCTGGTACACCCACGGCATCTGCCACTGGATCGGACTCGACGTGCACGACGTGGGCGACTACCGGCGGCCGCTCGAGCCCGGCATGGCCTTCGTGATCGAGCCGGGGATCTACATCCGCGAGCAGGCCCTGGACGCGCTCGAAGACACGCCCGAGAACCGAGCTTTCAAGGAAAAGGTCCGTCCCGTGGTCGCGCGCTACAAGGACATCGGCGTGCGGGTCGAGGACTCGTTCCTGCTCTCCGAGACCGGCCTGGTCAGGCTCTCGGCGCGCGTCCCGCGCACGCTCGAGGAGATCGAAGCATTCATGGCGGGGCGCGACTAGCCGGAGTTGAGGTATCGTCGTCGCCCACACCAGATCCGGAGGAGGACGTCATGCCCGTCGCCGCATTCGAGCCGAAGTTCATGAAGATCGGCGTGCTGACCGCGGCGCTGCAGGAGCTCACGCCGCGCGAGAAACGCGACAAGGACCCCGACCTGGCGATCGAGGAGTGGCTGGCGTTCGCGCGCCAGCTCGGAGCGGACTACATCCAGCTCTCTGCGGCGCTGCACCCGACGAAGGCCGACGTGCCGGCCGAGGCGATGCTCGATCCCGTAGCCAACACGCTCGACCTGCGCAAGCCCTTCGACAAGGACCGCGCCCGGCGGGTCAAGGCGGCGCAGAAGGCGCACTCGATCGGCATCTCGGACATCGGCTACTTCGACAACATGCTGCACGAGGACGCCCGCATCCGGCGCAAGAAGCACGAGTTCATGAAGCGCGCGATGGACGCGGCGGTGCTGCTGGGGGTCGACGCCGTGTGCGGCTTCGTCGGCCGCAACCAGGAGCACTCGATGGACGAGAACCTGGTCGACTTCGAGCGCCAGTTCGTGCCGCTGCTACAGTACGCCAAGGAGCGCAAGCTCACCTACCGCGTCGAGCAGTGCCCGATGCCGGGCTGGACCACGAAGGACAACTGGCACAACAACATCGCCTA
>CAZMRX010000492.1:0-3802 GCA_964568755.1 uncultured Acidobacteriota bacterium
CCAGGTCACGTTGGCGCAGTCGCCCGCCGCCCACACGTCGGGGACCGCCGTCCGGAGCGCGTCGTCCGTCTCGATCGCCCCGCTCGCGGCGAGCGCCAGCGCTCCCCCGGCCAGGAAGGCGGTGTTCGGCACGACGCCGATGCTCGAGACCACCAGGTCGGCCGCGACCTCGACGCCGCCTTCGAGCTGCAGCGCGCGGAGGCGCCCGTCGTCCGCGCGTGCGACCCGCTCGACCGTGGCTCCCGTCCGCACGTCCAGGCCGTGCCCGCGCAGATGCTCGGCCACCAGAGCCGACTCGATCGCGTCGAGCGCCGCCGGGAAGTACCAGCCCTCGCGGATCACGAACGTGACGTGCAGCCCCCGGTCGTGCAGGATCTCGGCCGCCTCGACGCCGATCAGCCCGCCGCCCACGACGGCCGCCCGCAGCCCCTTCCGGGCGGCGCGGTCGAGCCCCTCGAGGTCGCGGAGCGTCACGAAATAGTGGACGCCGCCGCCCTCGGCGCCGGGCCACGGAGCCGGGCGGCCCTTCGACCCGACGGCCAGCAGCAGCTTGTCGTAGCCCTGGCGGGAGCCGTCCGCGAAGACGAGAGCGTGCCCGCCGGCGTCCAGGCTCGCGACGCGGCCGCTCAGCCGCTCGAAGCGCATGCGCTCGTAAAGCCCGCGGTCGTAAGGCTCCGTGTCCCGCAGCGTCGTCTGGCCTGCGAACACGTACATCAGCGCGGGCCGCGAGAAGAAGTGCTCGTGCTCGGCGGAGACGAGGGTGATCCGGGCCTCGGAGTCGCGCGAGCGCAGGCCGAGCGCGGCCTCGATGCCCGCGACGCCGTTGCCCAGGATCACGTAGTGCATCAGCGGCGCATCCAGGTGGCGAGCACGGGGCGCAGCGCCGTCTCGAAGGCCCGCACGTCGGCCTCGCGCTCGCCGACGATCCCGACCACCACGCCCTCCAGCCGGAGCAGCCGGATGCTGTCGCCTCGCGCGTAAAGGCCGCGCGCGCCGTCGAGTCGAACGGCGTGGGGCACGACGAAGACGGACACGTGCCTCCCCGCCGACGCGTAGTAGACGTGGGGGGCCGACGACAGCGAGGCGAGCGGGCAATAGCGGGCGCCCACCAGCGCGAGCTCGCCCACCTGGGCCGGCAGCGCCGGCAGGTGGCTGCCCTGCTCCAGGAACCAGTCGGCCACGACAGCCGGCTCCCCGCTCCACACCTTCGCCGGGACGGGGTGCCCGGCGAAGCACTTGTCGTGGTCGCGGGCCAGGTCCCACGCGACGAAGGGAGCGTAGCCGCGCAGCCACACGCCGGCGAGAAGAGCCGCCGCGAGCGGCAGCGCCCAGCGCGCCGTCACGGACACCGCGGAGCGCCCGACGGGCAACGCCCCGCGCACGCGCGCTTCCAGCCCCGGGGGGAGCGCGGGCGACGGGAGGGCCCGGAGTCGCGCACGCAACGCCTGCTCCGCTTCCGCCTGGGCGCGGCAGGTCGCACAGGTCTCGACGTGGGCGGCCACCGCGGCCGCCGCCTGAGGGTCGAGCTCACCGTCCACGAAGCCGGTGATGCGCTCGGGATCGCAGCTCAACTCTTGCTCCCCGAGAGGGCCTCGCGCAGCAGCGCACGCCCGCGGTGGATCCGCGACATGACCGTGCCGACCGGCACCCCGAGCGTCGCCGCGATCTCGTTGTAGCTGAGCTCCTGCAGGTCGCGCAGCACCACGGCGGTCCGGAAGCTCTCCGGCAGCGCCGCGAGCGCCCGCTCCAGGTCCTCGTGCCCCGAGGCGAGCGCGTCCTGCGCCGGCCTGACCTGCGGTCCTTCGCCGACCAGCTCGACCGTTTCGGGGCGTCGCTTGCGCCGACGGTAGGCGTCGGTGCGCACCCGCTGCAGGATCGTGTGGAGCCAGGCTCGGGCGTTCGTGCCTGGCTCGAAGCGGTCGAGCGCCCGATGCGCGCGCAGGAAGGTCTCCTGCACCAGGTCCTCGGCGTCGTGGGCGTTGCCGGTCATTCGATAGGCGGCCCCGAACAGGGACCTCAGGTGGGGAAGAATCTCCGCCTCGAAACGCTGGTCGCGGTCCACGCGGTTCCGGACAGCACCATCCCCACCCTGAGGATCGTCGCCCGGCCTCCCCTCATTCCCGAGCCGCGATTCTGACAGACTTAGGGCATGCCCCGACCCGGCCGAGGCCTGGCCGTGCTCGCCCTCGTCGCTGCTGGCGCCTGGGCCGGCGCCGGCGAGCTGAGCGTCCATGCCGTCGCTGCCGGACGCGCCCTCTCCGTCGAGAGCCGGGAGACCTGGCTCGCGGGCGGATTCGGGAGGCTCACCGAGGGACGGGACCCCGAGGCTTTCGAGTGGCTGGCACGGGGGGAGATCCAGTTGGGCCTCGACTGGACGCCCTCGGAGGTGCTCCTGTTCCGCGCGCACGGCACGGCGCGAACAGAGCCGGACGCCGCGTCAGGCTCGCGAGCGGGTCTCACCGAGGCGTTCCTGCAGTATCGGCCCGAGCTGCGCCCCGACCTCGCGCTGCGCTTTCGCGGCGGGCTCGTGTTCCTCCCGACGTCGCGCGAGAACGTGGACCCGCTGTGGCAGTCGCCCTACACGCTCACCCTGTCCGCCCTCAACACGTGGATCGGCGAGGAGCTGAGGCCGCTTGGGCTCGACGTGGCGGTGCAGCTCGGCGAGGCGGGCCGCTCGCGCTTCGAGCTCGCGGGAATGGCGTTCGGGGCCAGCGACACGGCCGGCGCGCTGCTCTCCTGGCGCGGCTGGGCCATGGGCACCCGCCTCTCGGTCGTGGGCGAGACGCTCCCGCTGCCTCCCCTGCCCACGCTCGCTCCGGGCGGGGCCTTTGGCGACCAGCAGCCCGGAACGCAGCCGATCGACGAGCTCGACGACCGGCTCGGCTGGCACGTCCGGGGCCGCTGGTCGCGCAACGGCACTGGCTTGCTCCAGGCAGCCTGGACGGACACGCGCGGGGACCGCGGGCTCCACGACGGCCAGTACTCCTGGGCGACGCGCTTCGCCTCCGTGGCCGCCGAGGCGGAGCTCGGCCGCTTCCGGATCGTCGCAGAGGCCCTCGCCGGCGAGACGGGGATGGGCCTCCCGACCGGGCCGCACGTCGATCTCGAGATACGCGCCGCCTACGCGCTGCTCACCTGGGAGCGGGACGGGGTGCGCGTGACGGCCCGCTACGACCGTTTCCGCAACGAGGACCGCGACGGCGTGGCCGAACCCAACCAGGAGTCGGGCTGGGCCGTGACCGTCGCCGCCTTCGTGGCGCCACGGCCGTGGCTGCGGTTCGGGGCCGAATACCTGGAGCTGCGCGGCGACCGGCCCGCCGCCGCCTTCGCTGGAGCCGGGCTCGAGGCCGGCGCGCGGCGCGGCCAGGCTGAGGTCCGCCTGCGCTTCTAGCCGGCCCGGCTCGAGCGTCAGGCTCGATCGGTTCCTTCGGAGCGTGGGATCTGAAGCCGACGCCGATCACGCGCGGCGAGGCCCGTTGCCCACGGAATGACACCCCCCGCACCCGTCGCAGGAAGCAGATCCTCGCATGCGCGCGGAGAGCGGGCATGAGCTTCCCCGGCGCGTCGCCTCGGCTGGAGGGTCGCCTCGTCTCGACTGGATGGCTGCCTGGTCTCGATGGCGGTTCTATCACTCGATCGGGTGCTGCCTGGTCTCGATAGGGGTGCTGCCTGGTCTGTCTCGATCGGGGTGCGGCCTCGTCTCGATCGGGGTGCTGCCTCATCTCGATGGGAGATCTGCCTCATCGCGATGGGAGATCTGCCTCGTCTCGATCTGCTGCCTCGTCTCGATCGGGGTGCGGCC
>CAZMRX010000493.1:0-3800 GCA_964568755.1 uncultured Acidobacteriota bacterium
AGCGGCGATTACAGCTCCGGCGCGGGGCCGGCATCAGAAGCCGGGCGCGGCCGAGGCCGCGCGGGCTCTTGCCGAGACTCAGATCCTGAGGATCGACGGCACCGACGGCGGCGGAGAGGGGCCCATGCGGCGAAGCGGGATCGGAGGGACCAGGCGGTACGAGCCGGCGACGAGAGCATGGTTCCCGGGAGCCACCGCAATCGAGCGCACCAGAAGGGGCTCGGCTCTCGCCGTGGCGGACTCCTCGCTCTGGGCCATCATGCAGGCGCACGAACACGCTTCGACATTCGCCCGAAGACCGGGCCCGACGGAGCCGCAGTGGCCGCCGCTCGAGCCGGCCGTGCTCATCTCGGCGCACACGCAAGGGACTACCCCAAGGTTCACGAGGACGATCGCGAGCAGCAGGGCGACCGCGCGTGTCGAGTGGAACCTCATGAGGCTTCAGCGTAGTCGACGGCATGTAGTTGGGTCAAGGCGCTTGCGAGAGAGTTGCGTCGCGATTCGCTCGGGGGCGCAGTCATTGCGTGCTCGGGTACCACAAGGGGCCTGGACTTGGCCGGATCGCGTCGGCACGCCTCCTGCATTGAAGCCAGATCGTGAGGATCGCTCGCAAGCTCGACGCCGTGGCCGCCCTCGTGGCTGTGGTGGTCAGTCTGACCGCGATCTGCCCCTGCTTGCCCCCGGCCACGAGTCACCATGCTGGCCAGCCCGCTGTTAACGAGCACGCCTGCTGTGCCGCAGGTTCGCCGATCCTCACCGCCGCGGCGGATAGCTGCTGCAGCGACGGCTCGCTGACCGATCGCACGGCCACAACACCGTCAGCCGGGGTCTCGCTCGGCGCCGACACGAGCTTCGTTGCCGCCGTGACGTGGAGCCCGTCCGCTCTCAGCGCGCCCCAGCGCACGCTGGCGGCCTTCGTCTCCTCTCCGCCTTCCATCCTCCGCATCTGAGCCTCTGAACCGAGCGGCGCGTCCCCGCGCCCGCTCTTCGGGTCCGCGGGCGCTTCGTGCGCCTGCACGCGACAGCACCCGTTTCGATTCAGAGGTCATCGATGCCGAATCTTCAGCTCCCGGCCGTACTCGTCGTCACTTCCCTGCTCGCCGCGGCACCCATCGCGCGCGCGGCCGACCAGGCGCCGCCCTCGCCGCCGAGTCAGGAGCCCGATCCCCTGCTCGCGCGCCTGCTGGCTGAAGCGAGCGAGCGCAACCCCGACCTCCAGGCCGCGGTCAGCGCGGTCGCGGCCGCCCGGCAGCGCCCCGCCCAGGCCCGCGCCCTTCCGGATCCGAGCCTGGGCCTCCTCCTCACGAACGAGGGCTGGTCCCCGAGCCTGGGCTCGATGCCGGACAGCTCGCTCGGCGTGATGGTCGCCCAGGACCTGCCGTTCCCGGGAAAGCGGCGGCTGCGCGGACAGTTGGCGGAGCTCGACACCGTGCAGATCGAGGAGCGCCTGGAGCGGACGCGGCTCAGCGTCACGGCCGCGGTGCGCCGCGCCTACTACGACCTGATCGCTGCGCGGGCGCTGCGGCAGATCACGACCGAGCAAGGCGCCCTCTGGGAACAGATGGAGGGCGTGGCTCGCGCCCGTTACGGCGTGGGCCAGGGCAGCCAGCAGGACGTGCTCCGGACCCAGGTGGAGATCACCCGGGTCCAGCAGTTCGCGGTGCAGCAAGAAGCTGAGGCAGCGATTCGCCTGGCCGCCCTGAATCGGCTGCTCGCGCGGCCGCCCGAGTCGGCGCTCGACACGGATCCCGCCGCGCTGCGGCCGCCCGAGGCCACCCCCATCCTCGACGCCACCCTGGCGAGCCTCCGCGAGCGCAGTCCCGAGCTGCGGGCCGCGCGCTCGGCCGCGGCGCGCTCGAAGGTCGCGATCGAGCTGGCGCAACGGGACTTCAAGCCCGACTTCGGGCTCCAGGCCGCCTACATGAACCGTGGCGGGTTCGACCCGATGTGGCAGGCCGGAGTCTCTGTGACGCTTCCTCTCGCGCGGGACCGCCGCAAGGCCGCGGTGGCGGAGGCGCAAGCCAGCGCCTCGGGCACGGAGGCGACGCTGCGAGCTTTCGACCTCCAGCTTCGCTTCCGGACGCAGGAGCGACTCGCTCAGTTGGACGCCACCCGCCGCATCGCCACCCTCTACACGGAAGGCGTCATCCCGCAGGACCGCATGTCGGTCGAGGCGGCGATCGCGAACTACCAGGCCGGGCGCGTCCCGTTCGTCACAGTGCTCGAAGCGATCGCGACGCTCTACGACGACCGCGCGACGCACGTACGCGTGCTGGCCTCCGGCCAGTCGGCGCTCGCCGCCCTGGAAGAGGCCAGCCTCGAGCCCACTTCCGATCTCCCCGCCATGGGTGCCGCCGGCGCGGGGGCTTCGATGTCCAGCAGCGCGGCCCCTGCCCAGCCCGCCGCGATGAGCGGCATGGGCCGCTAACGGAGGAGTCATGCGCCGAGCTCTCACGCTGTCTCTTGTCGCCGTCGCTGCCGTCGTGGTCGTCATCTCAGGGATTCGACTCTTCCAGAGGAATGGAGTGGCCGCCGAGCCGACCGCCAAGGCAGCCACGTCCACCAGGTACCACTGCCCGATGCACCCGTCGTACGTCTCCGACAAGCCAGGCGACTGCCCCATCTGCGGGATGAAGCTCGTGCCGTTGGGTGACGCCGGCACCAGCGGCCCTGCGCTGCACACCGACCATGACGCCGCGCCGAGCCCCGCCGACCGCGCGAGCGTCACTTTGACGGCCGAGCGCCGCCAGATGCTCGGCATCCGCAGCGAACCCGTCGCCCTGGCGGACGTCGCACCGGCCATCCGCACCGTCGGCCGCGTGAGCGTCGACGAGCGGCGCGTGCACCACATCCACACGAAGTTCGAGGGCTACATCGAGCACCTGCACGTCGATTTCGTGGGCAAGCTCGTGCGCCGGGGCCAGCCCCTCGCTTCGATCTTCAGTCCTGACCTCGTGGCCACCCAGGAGGAGTACCTGCTCGCATTGCGCGCTCGCCAGAGCCTGGGAACGAGCCTGGTCGTTTCGGTCGCCAGGGGCGGCAACGATCTGCTCGCGGCGGCGCGCAGGCGCCTTCTGCTCTGGGACATCACGCCGGAGACGATCGACCGCCTGGAGCGCACGGGCGAAGTGAAGCGCTCTCTCGACCTCTACTCGCCGGTGACCGGCTACGTGGTCGCGAAGACGGCCCTGCACGGCATGCGCGTGATGCCCACGGACACGCTCTTCGACATCGCCGACCTCTCGCATCTGTGGGTCCTGGCCGACGTCTACGAACAGGACCTCGCCTCGGTGCGGGTCGGCACGCCCGCCGAGCTCTCGGTCGCCTACCTGCCAGAGCGCACCTGGAAGGGCAACGTGACCTGGATCGCCCCGATGGTCGAGCAGGCGACGCGCACCGTGAAGGTGCGGGTGGAGGTCGACAACCCGGACGGCGAGCTCAAGCCGGAGATGTTCGCCGACGTGGCCCTCCGGACCGCGGCCGGCCGGACGCTGGTGGTGCCCGAGGGAGCGGTGATCCGCTCCGGCGAGCGGAACCTCGTCTTCCTCGACGAGGGCGATGGCCGCTTCACGCCGCGAGAAATCGGCATCGGCCGCAAGGGCGCCGCCGGCTTCGAGGTCAAGAGCGGTCTGCGCGAGGGCGAGCGCGTCGTCACATCCGCGAACTTCCTGCTCGATTCCGAGTCGAGCCTGAAGGCGGCGCTCGCCGCCATGTCGCGCCCCGCGGGCAGCGCGGGCGCGCCGGCCGGCGGCGTGAGCGCCCCCGCGCCCGGCCACAAGCACTGAGGCCATCATGATCCG